>JAGWAF010000034.1 GCA_018302085.1 Candidatus Woesearchaeota archaeon
TCGGCTCGTTTGGAATAAAAGCTGTAACTCAAGAAGTGAAGCTATGTTGGAAGAAAGACGTATAAAAAATATGTCACATAGCCAAAAATGTTCATTAGTTGGAAGGTAATAAAAAGGAAGGAACATTCTTTGTTATTAAAATGGTAAAACTATGGGCAGAAAGGAAATCGCCAATAAATGAAGACTTTGAAAAAGATTATCTGTTTAGGCTTTTTGAAAAAACCAAACATAATGTCTTAATTACTGGTGCCGCAGGAACAGGGAAGTCTACAATACTAAAAAAATTCTGTAAGTTCTCAAAGAAGAAATATGTCGTTCTTGCACCAACGGGCATAGCTGCAACCAATGTCAATGGGCAAACAATACACAAATTTTTTAAGTTTGGACGCAGCATGGTTACCAAAGAGGATATAGACGATGTAAACGGTAAAGATGATCGATACAAACCGAAGATATACGAAAGAGTAGAGACTATTATCATAGATGAAATCTCTATGGTTAGAAGAGATATTTTTGATGCTATGGATCAAATATTACGTAAATATCAATTAAAAGATAAACCATTTGGTGGAGTTCAATTAATACTATTTGGAGACATGTACCAACTACCTCCGGTTGTTACAGAAGAGGAAGGTTCAATTCTATGTAGCGTATATGATAATAATTCAAACTATTTTTTTAATTCTAATATATACCCGGAATTGAGCTTGATTATTATTCGTCTAAATCATATATACCGTCAATCAGATGGGGAATTTATTGAAATTTTAAATCGGATGCAAAACAAATTACTTACTAAAAAAGATTTAGGTATACTCAACAAACAGGTTAAACCTGGCAAAGATAACAGTGACCATGTGATATTATGTACAAAAAACAATGAAGCTAATAACTATAATTCTGAGAGATTAGAGAAATTACCAAATCCTGCAGTTCTATACGAAGCTTATTCTGAAGGAAATATCAATATAGAAAGGGATACCCCCGCAATAGAAAGACTTATACTTAAAGTCGGTAGCCGCGTAATGACTACGGTTAATAGTACTAATCCTTTTAACCCATATTTTAACGGAAGTTTGGGAACGGTGACTAGGCTATCAAAAGATTATATAGAAGTTAAATTAGATTCTGATAAAACTGTTACTGTTACAGAGCATACTTTTAATAAGATAGCTCATACATTTAAAAATGGGAGAATCGTTAAGGAACAAGTTGGTATAGTAATTCAACTCCCTATTAAACTGGCGTGGGCAATGACTATTCATAAAAGTCAAGGGCAAACTTTAGAAAAAGTATTTATCGATTTTAAAAATAAACCGTGGGCACATGGGCAAACTTATGTAGCATTTAGCAGAGTAAGAAGTTTAACTGGCCTAATGTTGGAGGTACCGCTTCAAATGCTTGACGTTAGAGTGGATGACGATGTTCGGGAGTGGGAACTAAATTCAAAAAAATCAGAGGTAAATATAGATTTTAACAAATTTCTATATCTGGACTTAAACAGCACAATGGAAGATCTTATTATATTTAAAATTAGAACATAGTACAATGGATTATTTTGATTATCCCCTTTCTTCACCTCCTCTTCACAACCTTCTCTATAATAAGTCTACCGGAAGATATTTTAAGGACGTCATTTATTCTTTTATAATGGCAAAACCGGAGCTATCTGAAAATGTTAATGTTTACTCCTTTCAAAGTATGGCGACTTTTAAGGGATTTATAAAAAATGGATTGGACTCTAGTACCATGATTAACTTAATAATTTGTTATGACTCAAAATTTGATGAGTTTAAAGAACGCGGATTTTCATCTCCTCCCAATCTCTTTTTCTTTCACGAAATCTCCAGAGCTGAAATAATTGGGGTATTAATAAACAAAAATAAACTTACTAAAAATGAAGCGGTTGATTCTTTCACTAAACTGGTCAAGGAGTTCAACCTAATGAAAATTGCCAGGGGTGAATCAGCTGAAGAATATGAAAAGATTGTTGAGGAAGCGAATAAAAAGGTTGTTGAAAAAGAAAATAATCAATCTCTAAAAATAGGTGAAGCTGACATCATCATAATCGGTGGATTTCTAAAGGAGAAGATAAACCTGGTTCATACAGGTGATAAAGGATTTGAAAAAACTTGTACCGAACTAGGTATGACTGTCATGCCACTTCCTAAAAGGGATTTTGAGAAGGAAAAAGAATTTAAAAAAATAATGAAGCATAGGGATAAATGTTAATACAAACTTAAGTATTTTTTATATGCCGTTTTTCTATCCGTGCCTTTATCCCAATTTTTGTTTCTAAACTCTTTGAGGTGTTTCAAAGTTTTGTCTACTTTGGAAGAATCTACTTTTAAACAAAAAATCATTCTGAACTTAAAGGATTCTAATATGGCCTTACTATTATCCATAACTTGATTTAAGATTTCCTGTTCCGTTTTATTAAAACTTCTTTCATCAAATTCTGTTTGAGCTTCCATTTCAAGTTAGAGACAGGCGTTTATACACCAGGATAACCGTCTCTTTCACCTCATTTTCATTGCTAAGTAAATGTCTATATTCTGATTCTATTTAAATATTTGTCTTCTCAGATATCCAAAGCTTTATATATCAGTATATACATTATAGATATAAACTTATATCTAAGAGGTATACAAACATGCCACATACTATACAAGTAATGGAAAAAGAACGAGTTATACACTCACCAACTCTAAACACGGTCTTTATGGTGGAAGAAACTCTAAAAAAAAGTGATTTGATCAGTTTGGCTGAACTCAAAAGGAGATTGCCAAAACAAGTTATGCATCAAACACTAATCAAAATCTTAGACTATTTACAAATGAGTGGAAAGATCTTAATAGGAACAAAAGGAATTTTGTGGATCTTTACAGAAAGAAAAGAGCTGAACGATTTAATTAAAAGAAGAACTGAGTTATGAATTGGCAAGTGAGGATTATTCTTCTTGACGAAGCTGCTGCGGAATTAAAAGAAAAAGGGTAAACAGATGAGAGCATTGACGCAATGTTAAAAGTGCGCTAAAACTAGCAAAACACCAAATCTTCAGTAGAATAAACAGTTATGACTTTCTGTTTTGTTTTCAAAACTTTATCATTGCTCCAAACTGCACATTTCAGTTTCATGGCTAGAGCGAGGTAAGAAATGTCTTTCTTGTCTGGAGATATTTTCTCTGCTTCTTCAAGATGTTCAGAAAATTCTTCTTCAGGGATAGACGTGATAACTTCTTGTAAGCAGTGTAATATCTGGATAAATTCTCCTTCAGTTCTGTGTGTTTTTTTGATGATTAATTCTTGGTACTTAATAAATTCCTCAATAAAGAAATCTGGAGCGTACAACTTTAAGTTTTCATTAAAGATGAGTTCAGCAGTAACACTCTTCTTGATCAACGCAGAAAACAAGATGTTTGCATCAATAACAAGTTCCATCTATTTTCTCCGTTTAGACAATAGCCTAGCAGATATTTTTTGACTCATTTCTGCTCCAAGTTTTAAAGTATCTTCTTCAGTAAATTCGCTGTCTTTTGTGAAATCCTTAAACTTTTCCAACAGAATAATCTTTCTCTTAATCGCTTCTCTGGCTACAGCGCTCCAGTTTATATCTGGAAAACTGTCCATTTCATGCTTTATATTTTCTGGGATTGATAAAGTTATACTTACCATTTTTTACCTCCAAATACTTACGTTTATTACGTATATTACGTTTAAATATTTAAACCTTTCGTTTACCGACAAAATGATCTCTTCTTTTCACATCCCCCTCACAACTTTCTCAATTTTTTTACTAATGGAGGGTATGCTTTCAGAATCAAAGTAGAGTGGTTTGCCAAACTTAACAGTTACGGGATAATTGAAATGTTTTGGAAAGCGATCATGAATATTATACAGTTCATACATTCCAGCTATTTTGATAGGCACAACTGGAACTTTCATTTCCTGCACTAGCATGCCAATTCCGTTCTTAAAAGGAAACATTTTTCCATCAACAGATCTCCGACCTTCCGGAAATATCAAAACACTCTCCCCCAAATCAAGAAGTCTTCCTGTATTTTCTAAACTTTTTAGAATTCCTGTTGTTTGTGCGAATAAATACGCACCGAAAAATATCGTGCTAACATGATAAATCAATCCTTTAAGTAAATTATGAAAAATTCTTCCTTTCTTATAGTCAAAGAATTCCTTCCATGCAGCAAGAGCGATTGATTTTCGAAATTTAAACGGCAATGCTTTCAAAAGAAGGATAGGATCAAGATAACTTTCGTGATTCGCAACAAAAATAACAGGGCCTTTCACATCCATAATATTATCTTTTCCAATAACTTTTTTCCTCATAAAAATCCTAAAGAATGGAAAAAATAAAATTAGCTGCGCGCCACTTCGCAACGCACTACACCACGATTGATACACGAAAGTTCTAAACCTCATTTTGCTCACAAGTTGACTTTTCGTATCGATTATTTTTTGCAAATCTTCCACTTTTGTTTTTTGATCAATAATGCTTTCATCTAACTCTATACCAAAGGCATCTTCCATTCTTCCAATGAGCTCAACCCTATCGAGCGAACTTAACGATAAATCCCTGACAAGATTCGTGGATTGCTTGACAAGAGCAACATTACAAACGTCTGCAATGAGCTCTTGGAGTTTCGTTGCCTCCGTAGTCCTTATTTTCTGAGAAGTCTTGTGACTTTGCAAATACTCCAAAACCTTGAATTTTCTAATCTTCAACGTGGGCGTTCTTGGAAAATCCGTATCATGCCATGTACTCCACTCCTGAATCTGTTGATGGCTCTGCAATCTGCTATTGACGTGCCCAATTATTTTATTCAGATCAGCTTTTCCTGGTTTGAGAAGTACCACAGCATGGATTTTGCCAAGCCAAATGACGCAACTATCCTTAACTTCTTCTTCCTTGTTGAGCTCCGCTTCAATATCTTCAGGATACACGTTCATTCCATCTGGCAGCACAATCATATCTTTCTTGCGTCCCTTTAAGAACAGAAATCCGGAATTATCAAGTTCTCCCATGTCCCCTGTTTTGAACCATCCTTGTTCAAACGTTTCCTTAGTTTTCTCAGGATTTTTATAGTACCCAGAAAAGATGTTAGGACCCTTCGCAAACACTTCTCCATTTTTAATAGTAATCTGTACATGGTCCAAAACTTTACCTACAGACCCTACTTTCCAATCCGTAGGCACATTACAAGTAAGTACTGGACTTGTTTCTGTTAAACCATACCCTTGCATCACTTGAAATCCGAGGGTGTTCCAGAATTCTTCCAAGTCTTTTTCAAATGGCGCTCCTCCAATGATAAAGAATTTGAAATGTCTTCCAAATTTTTTATGAAGTGAAAAGAAAACATACTTTCGCAAAGAAAAAGGTAAGGATCTTGCGTAGCGTAAAAGCTTTTGAAATTTCTCTTCTTTATTTCTTAACTGGGTTGAATACCCCGCAGCTTGCTGCGGCATTATCGGTTCCCAGTTAAGATTAAAAATACCCCGCAGCTTGCTGCGGTTGGGATTTTTATTTTTTTCTTTAATTTTCTGATACAGATTATTTTTGAACAGCTCCAAAATCCGTGGAACAACAATCATATTGGTAATTGGCTCTGTGGCGCATGCTTGCATAATTAGTCTGTTGCTCAATGTTTTCAAGTAAACGATTGAGGCATCGTTATAGATGGGGAGAAACAATCCAATATTTTGTTCAAAAAGATGGCTCAAAGGCAGCAGTGAGAGAAAACATGTTTTTCCCCTCATTTGGAAATGATCCTGAACCATGATTATATTGGAAAAAATATTTTCGTGGGTTAACACAACACCCTTGGGAGTCCCTGTAGTTCCTGAAGTGTAAACAATTTCAGCAATATCCCTAGGTTTGACAAAATTTTTTGATTTTTTTACAGAGAAATCCTTAAGTTCATGCTCAATATCCTCAAGAAAAAACGTGGGAATATTTATATTGCCAGCATCTTTGAACTTTGTTCTCACAATAAGTTTTGCATGGACTTGCTGCTGTATTTTTCCAACAAGTTCCTGATTAGAGTTTGCATCGATAGGAACTGCGATAATGCCCTCTCTTAAGCACGCAAGCAGGCATAATGACCACCATGGGCTATTGGGCCCCCATAATATCACCTTATCATGTTGCGTAATATTTTTCTTTGCAAAAAAAGAAGCGATTTTTCCAATCCACAACGATGCTTCATGATAATTCATGCGAAAGGTGCGATAGCCTGTTTTGTAGCTGAAACATTCCTTCTCAGAAAAGTGCTTCATCTCCCAGACAACATCTGCCAATGTTTGCATACGTATTTTCAGAAATTCAGTGTTTTAAGGTTTTCGGTATGAAATCATTTCTTCATCAGAACAACAACCTGCGCAACAGCATAATCCCCATCGTGACTAATAGAGTAATCCATTTTTTCAATCTTGTCTATAAGGACAGTATATACAATTAATTTTGGCTTTCCAGAGCTTGTTTCCTTAACTTCCAAGTCGAGCCATCGTGGTTTCATCTCAAATGCTTTGAAGAATGCTTCCTTTAATGCAATTTTTCCAGCGAGGTGTTCCGCTTTCAGCTTCATTTTCCATCAGTTTAGCTATTGAAGGAATAAAAATGAGGTCAATTCCAGTTTTCATAACCTTTTTGTATGTTTTGATTATTTAAAATGATCGTCGGCTTAAAAAATAAACAGAACTTGGTACGAGAACTTCGCATGTACCATCTTGTCGTGGTGTGTGTATATCCAAAATTAAAATCGTGTGCCCGCATCTTTTTCTATCATACGTCAATGATAGTGCTTGAAATTCAATTCCAAAGGTTGTTCCTCCAGGCGTCAAAAGCACCCGTTCAAGTTGTTGTTGTGCAATCAAATCACCTCCTTGTTCGGGTGTATGTTCATAAAAAAAGAGTGCTGGAACTGATTGGCCATTCCTATCGATAACATCAACTCGGCAAGCTTGAAAACTATCTCTTATGATAAATTCCCAACTTTCTAAAGTGACATGATCGAGAGTTCCAACGCAGGGAGTGTGCATCCCTGCGCCAGGATCTCTAACTAAAGAAAGATATTCGGACAGCTCTCGTTTTGCTTCTCTTGTTAATTTTTGATCACAAGCAAGAGCGCGAAGATAGGTTAAAACTTCTTGAGGCAAAGGCATTTCTTGAGCTAATCTCTTATAATTTTTCAACAAATCAGAAACGTCTCTTACCTCAAACAATTGTGTACTATGCTCAAGGGCCAACGCAACTCCTAATGGAAGATCAGAAGAAACATGATCACATAATTCTTGAGCATAGGAAACTATTTTTCTCATCATCTACACGATTTTACTCTGTTTTATAAAACTTGCTGAGGATAGCTTTATACAGCCTCATTTTTTTCCATTTTTTATGAGTGAAGATATAGCCGTGAGTATTGAACCTCTTGTTACTGTCAAGCAATTGAACGGAACGTTGTTTAGCCAATCTCGTAGAGATATACGCCAAGAAACATTAAGGGGTGTAGTTGATTATTTGAATTCTAGAAATGTTATGTACACGGATGGTCCAAACGGGACTCTTAGCGCTTTAGTGTCTTCTGCCGAACTAGACGCATTGTGAGATCTACAAGAAAAAAATCAAAACTTTTGTTTACGACCATATCCCATAAAGGAAGATTAACTTACTTCCCAAATCTTCTTTGCCTTTGTTCTAAAAATTCGTTCACACAAGTAGATAAGTCTTCTTTTTCAAATTCAGGCCACATTTTTTTAGGAAAGAACCACTCCGAATAATTGCCCTGCCAAGGGAGGAAATTTGAAGTGCGCTGCTCCCCGCTTGTTCGAATAATAAAGTCAGGCTCGTCTTGTAACCAGAGGTTTTCTTTTATCGTTTCTTCAGTAATTTCTTCTGGAGCCAGATCACCATTTTCCACCAGCACAGCGATTTTCTTCATAGCATCAGTGATTTCTTCCCTTCCCCCATACGCCATGCAGAAGTTTGCAGTATAAGTTTTATGATCCCGCGTTAACTCCATAATTTTGTCCATGCGTTCTTTAATAGATGCAGGGAAAAGGTGGGTTCTTCCTATGAAGCGGATGCGAATGTCATCCTTTCTTGTTTTTTCTATGTTTTTGAGGAGTTTGTCAAATGATCTTTTGAAAACCTGAAACAAAAACTTTACTTCTGCTGATGAACGCTGAAAATTTTGCATGCTAAAACAGTACAGTGTTACCTGATTAATGCCAAGCTCCTTGCACCAGTCAAAGAGTTGCTCAAGTTTTTCTGCGCCTTTCGAATGGCCAACCCAGGGCATCATGCCTCTTGCTTTAGCCCATCTTCTATTGCCATCCAGAATAATGCCTACGTGCAAACCTTTTTCCATAGTTTTCAACCAGCGCCAGTTTGTTTATAAATCTTTTCAAAGAGTTGTACGAAGAGTTGTTTCTCCACTTTTAATCCTGCTCCGACTATAACTTCTGCGAGTTGAAGTCCTACTTCCTCTTCGTAACCTTCTGCTTCGAATTCAAAAAGTCTGTGAAGTGTGTAGCTGCATAAATATCCTTCATTTATTTTGAGGGCAACATTTGCATTGTTTTGCTTTACTGTTTTTTGTTGAAAATCGACAATAATATTATCTTGAGAAATGAGTTTTTCCTCTTTTGGAATAAATCCATACGCATTAAGCTGCCATCGAATGACACTTTTAACTGCCTCTGTAAATTTTTTCGTTTCTAAAGACTCCGTAAAAGGTGTTGTTTCTTTAGGAGCTAAGGATATAATCCTTCCTAAGTACGCTTTTACTTTCTGTCGTGATCCTTGCTTTTTTTTCTTCCAACTGTTTTCTACAAGGTACGCGTAAAAGTGTTCCTTAATTTTTTTTGCTCTGATAAAACTCATAGTACCCCCAAAACATGCGTTAGGCACTATGAGCTATTTAAGCTTTTCGCCCGTAGATAACGTATACAAAGAATAATTATTTGAAGGCTTTTTGCGCGCTTGCTTTCAACGTTTCAAATTGCTTCTCAAGTCTTTTGCAAGCATTTTCTACACATTTGCGTGGGTCTTCCCCATCGGTTTCAACAATAATACGTGGTCTCCCAATAAGAGGGTGTTCAATGTGATATCCAGCAGCCTTGACATGCTTGTCATTCCAAAGCTCTTTTTTTAACGCCGCACATAAAGTATGGTCTTCTCCCTCAACAGAAAGAATCACCTTATCTTTTTTCTGCTCTACTACAGTAATATTCATGAAACCACCTGACTGCATGGACTGCAGCTTCTTTATAAAGCTTTTTATTCAGAGGGCTAAGAAGCTCGACCTGAGGCTGCTGACCTTCATTCAGGACAGAGCCTATTCAGAGGTACTCGTCAATTGTCGGGATATTTGTTTTTTTATTAGACTCATGGTTTGGCGAAAAAACATGTTTTTACTTTTCATTGTGCCTAACTCTTATAAAAATATGCTCCTTTTTCATTCTCATTTTTTATTGTATTCTTTTTTTATCGACTAAAAAAATGCAAATAAACGAAGATGGATAAACAAAAAACAAATACCTTGTGCCTAACTTTTGCTCATAGTAAGAGACATTAAAAGTAAAATGGAAGGCATATACCGAATCAACGCCCTCTCTCCACTCGCCAAACTCCGACGAGGATATTCTTCTTTGGCTTCTTATGAAATTCCATGCTTGCTTTAATGGGAAATGCGTGTTCAAAATAATCAGTAACACGAAATCCTTTCTCGTCGATAAGCTTGTCAATAAACATTTTTGTTGAGGTTTTGTGCATCGTATAGACTACATCGGCACATTCCATCGCTTTCTCGAGGAAAACCCTGTCGATGTGTTTTGTTTTGGTGCCAAAAGGCGGGTTCTCGACGATAGTTTTCACTTTTTTATCAAAATCTTTCACATCCTGACACAAAAAGCTCACCCTCCCAAGCCGTTCATATTTCTCGCAGATGTGCTCATAATTGATTCTGCAAATCTCCAGGGCTGAATCCTCACTTTCAACGAAGATCACCTCAGGACAGCCTAGGAGTAGGGCTCCAAACCCTAGAATGCCGTTTCCGCACCCACGGCTAATTCAGAAGGGGCCTGATACTGCTCAAACCTCACTTTAGGCGCTTCTAAGCCTTTCAGCCGTGACAAGACTATAGCCAAGCCTGATTTTGAGAGTTTTGTAGGTTCACGCATACTTTTCTTGATACTTAGCACTATTTAAAATTTGCCCTAGTCTTCGGGAACTCACTTTCATCATATTTTTCTTGTTTTTCCCCAGAATGGCACATCTTTTTTTAGTCTTTTTTGGTTCACAGCCGTCCACTAGGCTACCATATCGTTCTCACGCAATTTTATGCCCTCTCAAACAGCTCAAAATGCCTCACTTTAGGCAACATTTTCTGGTATAATCACAGAAAATAAGCAGTTTTCGCCATTTAACGCCCCTTCTTAGCCCTATTTCACTCCTTCAGAACGCTCACTTTTCCTCGTTTTTTACGGTATTTTCACAGAAGCACCTCGTACGCTCGCATGGCGACGGTACACCTATTACCTCACTTTAATATGCCCCTTCTGATAATAGTGCCTAACCAAATTTTTCCATATAAACTTACAATATAAATAATAAACCCCATTTTTAATAATTTAACAATATTCAAACTAAATACGAAAAAGCCGCATTTCCAAAATTATTATCAATATTTAAAATATATCAATTTTTCAACAAATTCATAAATTAATAATAATATAGAAAATAATACCAAAAAATTGCATCAAAATGACTGTTTTGTCACAGTCCCACACAGTCTCAGTCTCATTCCCAGTCTCAGTCCCAGATAGTCCTATTTCATAGCTAGGATAGTCCTAGGACCGTCCCAATGGGACTATGTGGGACTGACAATTTTGGCTATAAATGCGTTTTTCGAGGCTTCTAGCCATTTCTCAGTCTCAGTCTCATTCCCAGAATAGTCCTAGGACTGTCCTGGGACTGTCCCACAATAGACACCATCCCCCAAATCGAAATGTTTATAAACAGGAAAACAAAACTTTTCTCTGGGGTGGTTTAGTTGGTGTGGTTTTTTTCGAGGAAGAATGAAGAATCCAAGAGGCTTCAAACGATCAACGAAGCGCTTGAATCAAGCTTCCATCATGTGTGTCAGGATACCGCTTTGATCTTCCGTTGGCTTAATTACCTATACCATCAGAATGCCCATCAGCAGAACATCGTTAATGAGCTTCAAAAAAAACTTTCTCAAATCAGTTCTTTTCCAACAGTAACCCAAGATGAAGTGAGGCGTCTTGTTGAAGAGCATTTCAGAATTCGAAGTCCCGACGCCAAAGTGGGGGAAATGCTTCAGCGCATGGCTCAGCTTGAACAGCGCCTTGGACAAGTCCAGGCCAAACGTGACGAAGCTCTTCAACAAATTCCAGCTCAAAATGAACAGTTTAGCACAGTTTTAGAAAAAATAAGGGAAATAAACGAAAGAATAAGCATTTTAGACAGGAGAAAGCCAGTAGAAGTGCAAATAGAGCGCGAATCAGCAATTTCTCATTTAAAAGATAAAATTATTAAAAAAATCACTCGAAATTCAAAGGCTCACGTGCAGAATTTCATTTTTAACCTTATTCAAAAGTACAAGCAGGCAACAGGTTTACAGCTCCGAGAGATCGTTGTTGAAGAGCAGGGGTTGTGTTCAAAAAGTAGCTTTTACCGTTTGCTCACCGAGTTAGAGGAGCAAGGCAAAATCGAAGTCGTTTCGCAGGGCAAGGAAAAACTGTACGCGAGTAAGGTTTCAGAGTCCGTCGTCGAGGAATAGGGGTGGTTTGGTATGGAAAGAAAAGACGTTCAACAAGGTATTGCGGGGGCAAGTTTCGAGCAGGTTTTCGCTGCTTTTTCTGAAAAAACAAAGGTAGATTTGAGAACAGAATTGGACGAGCATTTGGAGGCTATCAACGAGAATACGAACGAAATCCAGGGCAATTTTGAATACCTCAACGAGCTAGACAAAAAAGTGCAGCGTCTAAGTGAGAAAATGGACGAAATTATCCTGTTGTTGAAGGGCACAAAGGAAAAGAAAAGCTTCGACGTGAAGCCTCTCACAAAACGCGAAAAGCAGGTTTTCCAGGCCTTGTACACCATTTTGCAGGAGTGCCCCGAAGGTGTTACTTACTCCCTTTTGTCGTCTAAATTGAGTATGTCCGCAGGCCTAACAACGAACTTTGTAACCAACTTGATTGAGAAGGGCGTTCCTGTACAGAAATGCTACAGAAACGGCGTTGTTTATCTGCTTCTGGATAAGGATTTTGCTGATTTACAGGCCAGAGAAAACATTCTTGGCATTAATAGCCTTCTTTCGGCGTGGATACGGTAGAATTTTGGTTTTCTTCTTTCAATTCAATTTTTTCTGGTCCTTTCAGTTTTTCCCTTTTTATTTCGTTCTGTAAGCGCTTGATAATCTCTATACTCTCTTCATTATGATTTCTGATGACCATTTCTGCTTTTCTGAATGCAGATTCAAGGTTGGTGCCGTTTAATTCATAGCCTATGACGACTTTTCCATTAGCTACAAAACTTGTTTTTTTGAGGACATTGAGCTTGAGCCATCTTCCGAGGTAATCGTACATCGTTTGCCTTTTGATGCCCGCGTGCAGGGCCATTTCCTCGACGGGAAGTACTGCAGCTTCTGGCCTCTTGTCCCTATTGGCTTCTTTTTTCCTTTCAGAAAGCTCAATCAGGAGGTTATGCATCTTCGCAATGCCGTCGCTTTTCCTCGGTAAAAGGCCAAATCTTGCGAGAACAATTCTAGTGATCTCTTCGGTTTCTGCGTCGGGCAAGGGCTCGATGTGTTCGAGTTCAAACTTGTGCGTTTTGGGCATATTTTTCCTTCGGTATTACCCCTTTATTAATTTTTGGATTTCTCCGACTAGCCTATAACTTTTAAGCAATAACTATAACTTTTATTTTGCTTTTAGTTTATATATTATTCAAGTTATGATCAAAATATTTAATCACACAAACAACATAAAGCAAAATCAATCACTTCCAACTGCTCAAAAACATCAAAAAACCGCGAAATTTGCCTTGAGAACAAAGATTTTTCAAAAAAGGTGTTCTGATAAGCTTCAAAACGGTTTTCCAGCGCAAATTTTGTTATTTTTGGGCAAAAATTTCTAAATTCTCTTTTTATTCCGACATATTTTTCCAACCCCCAAATCTTGGAAAAGTACAAAAAGCACCCCTTCTCCTTTTTTCCAGGCACCGTCGGGAAAATCTTTGCTTTTCTTCTTTTTGTCCGACAACAGAGGTCGAGGTGTTCTTCACGGATAAGCGGGGTTCCACACTAAAACTTTCCAAAAGATGAACAGATAAGTATTTTCTGGGATTTTCCATGACAAGCTCGACGATCGATAAAAAAGTGCGGTCAACAAAAAAACAGGCTCTAAAAAGAAATCTCACTTTCAAATATTGTCTATATCCAAATTTATTTTCAACGAAAAACGTTCACAGATATATTTTACAATATATAAAATTATAAAATAAATTTTGATTTTCCAAAAAAGAGAGTTTCATTGTTTATCTAATAAAAAATATTACATTTTTTGATAATTCCGACAAAAAATTAAAAAGCATTGTTTTGAAAGGACAAAAAAATATTTACCATACTCTTTCTTACCTCTTCTTTTTACATACAATTTCTTTCCTTTTTATTGTCTATAAAAAAAGATTTTACATATTCTCAAAAATAACTTTTATAAAGATTTAATTATAACAGATATTTCACAAAAGATAAATTATAAAAAGTATATTACAAAATATTATTTAACGAAAAATATATCACAACATGTCTATCACAAAATATTGTTAGATATTGTAAATAAAAACAATTTTGAAAAAATAATAACAATATTGTAATAAAATAACCAAAACATCAAAAAGTGAGGGTTTACAGCGGATCAATGTCAAAAGTAAATCTGTGTCGTTTCGGAAGGAGATTTCCTAAAAATGGTTTTGACTTGGCAAAATTGTTCCTGACTCAAAACTTTGACATCAAGTTAGGCACTATCAACACTGAAGTGGGTCTTTAACAAAATGTCGTCAGAACTTTTTTTTTTATCGAACAAAAAAGGTGACACAAGCATTTCTATTAACAGAAAACACGGAAAAAGTGAGCCTATCCCACATAACTCAACTGTTTCTTGTCCTTTTCTTCCTTGGCAAGCTCTGTTTGTTCGAGAATTTGTTTTAATTTCGCTTCAAAGCGTTCTGCCTGATCGATTAATGGTCCGGGATCCACTTTTAAGCCGAGAATTTTGTCCAAAACTTTGATAACTTCAGCTGCTGCTTTGGAGTCAGGTAAGCTAGAATGCGTTTCTGCAAAGATGCAAGTGATGGGTAAATCTGCTTTCATGAGTAAACTGCTTGTTACCCCCACGATAATGCCTTCTTCCAGAGCATCCACTCCTATTTTTGTTAATTGACTCGCTCTTTTTTTATCGCTGGTTGTATAAAATACTCTATTGGCGGCCATTGCAGACCCTACACCTTCGATACTGAGGATTTCCTTCGCTTCTAGTCTTTTGCAAATGTCGAGAACTAAATCTGCCGCTTCCCATTCGATGCCCGCCGCTGCTGTGATCGCATGAATGAGGACAAGGTTGTACTCTTTGTTGTAATAGATGCTTACTGGGTCGATAATATCTCCGTTATGTACAGCGATGGTTGCGGGTAAATCTTCAAAATAATATCTGCCTATCTTTTCACATTTTAAGTGTTCTATCAAGAATTCCGTGGCTATCGTTCCCACGAGCCCAAACCCCGGAAACCCCTCGATGACAAGGGGGCCTTTGGGCTTTTTAGTAAGCTTTAATTCCACTTATTCACCTTTTCTTTCTTCTTCCTTTACTTCTCTTTTTAGGCTTAACACTTAACGTGCGCACGGCAGCTTTTTCTTGCTGTACCTTCTTTCCAGCCGCATTACCTGCTAAATATCCAATGCCCGCTCCTATCAAAAACGCTAAGAATAACAATATGTTAATATTTCCCACACAAACCACCTCTTTTTTATGTTCTGTTTTTAAACTTCTCATTTATATATGTTTGGATTTTTTGTTCCGATCCCTGCGTCTCGGTTGGGGCTTCATTAAATCTCTTCGAACAATTTTTCGATATCTTTTAATTCGAGGTGTATCGCATTTATCTCGTTTATTCTTGCTAAG
This sequence comes from Candidatus Woesearchaeota archaeon, assembly GCA_018302085.1. Lineage (GTDB taxonomy): Archaea > Nanobdellota > Nanobdellia > Woesearchaeales > JAGWAF01 > JAGWAF01. Next base: position 15,216 of record JAGWAF010000034.1, read on the forward strand.
GCTCTGTTAGTAAATCCATTTTTTGATACGAACAAGAATTTGTATTCTCCTATGAAGCCAATAAATTTGGATTTTCTAATTAAATCGTCAACAACATCGTTGTCCATCGGATCATTGGTCCATTTGACTTCTCCAACTAATATTTTTCTGGATTTTTGGTTGTATGCAACAATATCTATTTCCTCGCCCGTTCTATTCCACCAACTGCCAATATTTTCAAAATCAATAAGGTACCCATTTATTTCTTTATTTATGTGCAAAATCAATAATTCTTTGCATACCCCTTCGAATATGCGACCAACATACGCATTAAGATTTTCATTTATATTATCCTCTACTATTTTGACATTGCCTAAATTTAGGGCGGTCTGATTTGGGAATATAAACTTATACCAAAAGCTAAAGAAATTATCTTTTAACCCATATCGGCCTAGTCTTTCCTTGCCAAGCACGGGATCTTTTCTTCCTAGTAACTCAAGAAGTTCGTCTAGTCGTTTAATGTATGCGGGCAAAGTATTTGTATCGATGCCTGTAAAGTCTTGTATTTCTTTAACATTTTCCTTTCCTGCAGAAGTGGCCTGTAAAATGGAATTATATTTTGCATGTATTCTAACATTCTCATATTCTAATAGATTTTTTGGTTCTTCAAATAGCTCAGAACCTTTTTTTAATAGCAATTCAAATATTTTTTTATGAATATGCCCGCTTATTCTTTTAACTTTCTCAAGATAATAAGGTGTTCCACCAAACACTGAATATGTGATTATCCTTTCTTCTTCGCCTAATTCTTTAAACATTAATCTAAAATCAGCATATTTGAACGGAGATATTTTTATTCTTGTTGCTCGTCCATATAACGCTCCTGCTTTGCTGTTGGTTATTCTTTGTATCATCCCAACGGATGAACCTACTAAAATTAACATAAGTTTCTTATTTTTCAATTTCTGATCCCAACGGTTTTGCAATTGAGTGATAAATTGTGGAGAAATCTCTAAAAATCTTTGGAATTCATCAATCACTAAAACAAATCGATTATCTGATTTTGAATCTATAAAGTCTAAAAAATCATTGAAATCTGCGAACTTTCTTGTTTCATTTAACTGTTCCTGGACTGATTTGGAGAGGGAGTCAAGTAATCCTTGTTTTTCTACAAGGTCGACATAAAAATACATTTTATTTTCAGTAATGGACTTGATGAATTGCCTTATCAATTCTGTTTTTCCGACTCTTCTTCTGCCATATACTACAAACATTTTCCCGGATTGCAGATTAGCAAATTCTTCTTTTAGTAATTTGAGTTCCTGCTTCCTGTCGTAAAATGTTCTGTTTTCCATTTTATATTAACATGTTAATGTTATAACATTAACAAACTAATGTTATATATAAACCTTTCGAATTAGCCTTTTTGATGAATTTTTAGACGACCTTTTTCTCATGTTTTCTAAAGAGAAGTTTGCCTAAAATACCCTATTTCTTGATATTTTGCAAAGTTCTCTAAATAAATGCCATGTTAAGCAATAAAATCATCATTTCTAGTTCATTTGTTAAAATTCTAATGAGAAGTTTGAAATAATTAGAAATACTCAAACTTCTCTAGAGAACTTTGCCCAAAATACTCTGTTATACTCTATTTTTTGGACGCTAAAAATTCAAAAGGAATTTTGGCGTGCTCAAAAACATAGATTTTGACATTTTGCAAAGTTCTCTAATGAAAATATTAAAATACGCAGAGATACTACCCCTCTTCTTAGCTCCAAGCCACCTTCACATTTTTTAACTACCAAAAAGTGGCGAAAAAGTGAATCTTTAAATAGGAGCTCTGGTATAAATAACATATCTTCAAACGGAGGTAAAAGTTCAATGACTGAAATTCCTGATCCTAGACCGGCTCCACCAGCACCACCAGCTCCTCAGCAAGGAATGGGTAAATTTTGGGGTTGCTTAGCAACAATTCTTACGCCATTAGCAATTCTTTATACAGCTTATATCTGCAGATTACCAACCGCTGAAAAGGGAAAAACCATGGGGGGGGACCTCCAAAAAGCAGAAAGGGTTTTGGACGATCTTGTTTATCTTCTAGAAGATAAGGTGTTCCAATATGACGTTCCAGGTTTGGGGCATGAGCAGAAGTATTCTGTTACCTCACTTGATGTCACAACCTTGCCTGATGGTCATAAACTTAAAACTGTGGCTAGTCTTCCAACAATAATTCCTATTCTTCGTACTGGTATTGGTGGTGCAAAAGATAATGTTATTGAGCTTAATCTTCTTGAACTTCTTGCTTTGGGTCACATCGTCAACGTAGATAGTAGCGCAACATACGCTAACGCGCTCACTGCAACCGAAAGATATTTCTTCAGTTATGCTCCACAAGGAGATGATCCCCCTTCTGCATGGGTAGCAATAGGTTATCTTGCGGAATATCAGGGTCGCGTTATGGATTCCTTACGAGCAACTTGTGCTGCTTTAGACATTGATATTTCAAAGTTAAATAAACCTTCTTTGCCATCTTCTGCTCTCGGGGCTTTACCAGCTGAAAGTCCAGCTGCTAGTCCTACAAAAATAATAAGCGAGAGTTTTTAAAGGTGATTAAAAAATGTCAGTTGCTCCAAAAAAAAGGATAGGTTGTATCAAGGGATTTGGTTGTATGACCATCGGCGCTGTACTTGGTATAGCAGGTTTCTTGTATGTTTCATCAACCAAAGGTTGTACTGCTATTACAGAAACTTATCAGAAAGTTGATAGTTTTGTTAGTGGAAAATTTCATGAATATGTTTCAGGTTCTACTAAAGAAGAAAGCGCACAGCCGGGAGATAATGCGCCAAGTTCTATACTTCCAGTAAAAGAAAGAATATTACTTTTGGATGATTGTAAAAGAATAGACTCGCAAAATACCAATTTACAAGCCCTACTTAAAGATGATATCCTAGAGTCAATCATTCTTCGTATTTATCAAGATGGACGAGAAGAAGTTTTGCTCAAATTAAAGGGTTACGACAATCCGATGACACCTGAAACCATTGACAGCGCATTAAGTGAACAATATCGTACAGGCACACTCCTTCCGCATCTTGCCATGTATAAATCATGCAAAGATCAAGCGCTCATAGAGCTTAGAAAAAAAAGTGACTAAAATGACAGAGTCACAGCCCAGTTCTGAAAATATTTCAACTCTTCTTTCTTCCGCTCGGGCGCATTACAAAGAAAGGGATTACTCAACGTTTAAAAAAGCGCGTGGTGAGTATCAACAAGTTTATGATTCACACAAAGATTCTCTGTCACCAGAACATCGTTTTGAATTTCTTCACAATCTTGCACATCTAGCATATCATCTTGATGATGATTGGGTTAAAGCTAAAGAGTATGCAATTTCTGCAATCAGTGCTATACAAGAAGGAACTACGAATATTAGTATTGCTCAATTAAATTATTTGCTTGGCAGTATTTATGTTTCTGAGGGTGATTATAAAGAAGCACTTCCTCACCTTGAAGTCGCAAAAAAACTAGGACAAGATAAATTCGAAGTTGAACAGCTTATTAGTCAGTGTAAAGTAAACGCTGGATCATGGTATGGAAAATTATGGAATAGGATTTGGAATACAAGTCAGGGTGTAGGCCGTTTTTCTGGCTCTGCTCATTCTGATCTTGATGACATGATTATTCAAGCGTACGGTAAGCTTGTTGGAGAAAATTATCATATCCCGGCACGTCGTTTTGATGCGTGGTGTAATGAAGGTGTTCGTGATCAGCATTCAGATCCTATCATTGATCTTTGTAAAAATGTTGCATTGTATGTCGCAGGTCTTGCTAAATATACCAATGATGAAGAAGCTTTGTTTTTAGTTGACGATCTGCAGCGCATTAAAAGAGATATAACCCGAGTTAAAGAACCGGGATATAATCCCATTGACAGGGCAGCCGTTGATGAGCTTTTCAAAAGAGCAGTTATAGGATTGATAGAAGGTCATCTGCTTGACGAAAAGTTTGAAACAGGTACCGGTAGCGATCAAAAATGGAAGTCTGACAACATGTCCGAAATTCTTGGTAAAATTTCTGTCCCAGACAAAGACCTTGATACAAAATATGCTGGTGCTGTGAACGAATTTGGAAACTATATCTCAAGTTTAAAAGGAAATAGTGATTCTAAAGATAAGTTCCATAAGTCCGGTTTCCTTGATGATATTCTCACTGAAATT
>JAGWAF010000043.1 GCA_018302085.1 Candidatus Woesearchaeota archaeon
ATTGCCCACAGCCAACTCGTGACAACCGATCTCGCTTTGACCTTGTTTATGCTTTGTACATTTTATTTTTTCTGGAAGTATATGAAAGATGAAAAGAAAAAACATTTTTATTACATAGCAATTTTTTTGGGATTAAGTCTCGCAACTAAGTTTTCTGCAATTTTCATGATCCCCCTGATGATCGTTTGCTATGTCTTCCGGTGTTGGCTCCATCAAAAAAGTTTTTTCCAGTCAATGCAGCATAACAATTTTCGAGAAAGAGGAATATTTATTTTGATCATCTTGTTGATAATTTCCGCTTCTTATTTTTTTCAGGGCGTGCCACATTACATTGAGGGATTACAACAAGTGTTTATTCAATCCCAATCCTCAGAGAGGGCCGTCAGTCAGTATCTCCTTGGTGAGTTCAGCAAAGAAGGATGGTGGTATTATTTCCCATTAGCATTTTTGTTTAAGACGAGTATTATTGTTTTATTTCTATTTTTTATATCACTACTTTTAACACTGAAAAGAAACAACTTAAAAAATGAAATCTTTTTGTTCGTTCCGATCTTCGGCTGGATGATTCTGTTTATGTTTACAAACCTTAATATTGGAGTGCGGCACATTTTGCCTGTGTACCCATTCATTTTTATTTTTTCGAGTTCGATAGCCACTCTTGATTTTTCTTTTTTAAATAGTTTTTTTGAAAAGCAAAAAAATAAAATCATTATCACCCTCTTATTTTTTTATATTTTGTCCTCCTTGTTTGTTTACCCCAATTACCTTACTTTTTTTAACGAACTTATTGGACCATCAAATGGCCACGAGTACTTGCTGGATTCCAACATCGATTGGGGGCAAGATTTGTACGGACTCAATACCTGGATTGAGAATAATAACGTTGAAAAAATCAAACTTTTCTATTTTGGCAATGATGACCCGGATTATTATGGAATAAAATATGAGAACATCCCTTGTTTTGCGGAAGTTGGAATTGTTGCGATCAGCGTCAATGCAAGAATAGGATTAATTGAAGGCACGCAACGATGTTTTAATTGGCTCGACATGTACCAACCACTGACAACAATTGGGAATTCCATTTGGGTTTATAACATAACCGAAGAAAAACTGCGACCGGGAAACGAGGGAAAATGTGAGGTACAATGCAGGAAGGAATGCAAAGAAAAAAACAAGATATACCTTGGCCATGATCTTGCTCAGGAAAAATGTTCTTGTTATTGTAAACTGGCTCTGTAGAAAAAGTCGTTGCCTTGTAGTAAAATCAGAAAATGAGCCGATTTATGCAGGCTCATTTTCGTCTGTTCTGCGATCGAAGGAGCGCAAAAAATCGTAGATTTTTGCGCGCAGAAAACCGAGTTTTCTTGCGCAGTAGATCTACGCAACGACTTTTGGAACGCTAAAAATTCCTAGAATTTTGGCGTGCTCAAAACGTATTTTTGACAAATCGAAGATTTTCTACAGAGCCTTGTAAATGAAAACTTTTAAATAGTTCTTTTTTTGTAGGAACATGCATGATTAAAAGGATTTCACAAAAAGATTTTCTGACGTTGTTGGAAAATGAAAAAAACTTTCCCATTTTTGATTTTCGAGAACAAAATTTTTTTGTTCAAGAGTATATTATAGGTTCCATTAATCTTCCCCTTGCAACATTGCAGTTAAGCAGTGACGAACTTTATGAACACCATAAAAAACATCCAGTGTACATAATCGGGGACCATGAAGGATGCGCCACGTTAGAAAAGAGAGGTTTTCAGCATATTTTTTACGTTGGACTAACTATACCAAAGGATATCCCCATTATTCGACTGGGAGGATTACGCCATGCCTAAAATGTTGAAGCAGTTGCCTGAATATCTGTACGGCCAATCAGATGCATGCATTGGGGAAGTAGATATCAATATAGAGTACATCTGGAACATTTCCAAAAATGAAGATGAGTTTATTCGATTATTTGCACAAACATACGCTCATGAAATTATCCATATTCTTGTAGAAAGCATTGTCATCGATATTTTTGTTTGCGGTGAAGAAAGAATGATTCGTAAAACATTGATAGAAGACTGGGATAAAAAGCTCAGCAAATATTATACGTGCAGGGCATTCAAAAAGATTTGAGGACGAAGACAAGCAGTGCAACGAAACCTAAAAGCGCCAGGATGAGAAAAATCCAGAATAAAGTTTCTTTTGGCAGGGAAGACGATTGCAGGACAACATTTCCCGTCATTTTATTTTCTTGTTGAGAATCTGAAAGTTGATTAATCTTTTCATCAAAAACTTTTTCGACACTTTCATCTTGGGAAGGTTGGAGTTGAGTCAGTCGCGTTTGTTCTTTGTTAGCAACGGTTCTTGAGAGGTCCACTTGGTTGCGATGGAGGGCATATGCATCTGCTTTGTCCAAAACCTCATCGGTGATGTACATGTTTGCAATTTTTTCTGAAGAGGATTTTATGTTCTCAAGGAAGCGGATGGCGAGATTTTCCCAATACGTTCCTTTGTAGGCATACAGAAGAGCCTCGACATCAACCCCATATTCCCAAGGATCCTGAAGCGATTTTCCTTTGATCTGATCCAACCAGCCCAGGTCGAATAAAAGATAAGGCTTGTACTCATTTTCTTCGAGAATTTTGAAATTCACAATGCGCCGATCAAGGTCCATGCCAATCAGAATTTTTAATGGCTGGAGTTTTTTTGCATCTTCAGAAATAAGATCTGTGGAAAGGAAACAAAATCCAAAGGTAACCTCTTCCCCTGTAACGGGATCAATTTTATATGCCCGAACATGAGGGTAGAATCCTGTTTTCTCAGAAAATGCATACCCTGGGAGCACCTCATGACAAGGCAATGGAGGGACTTTTTCCGGAACAATAACTTCGCCCCTTCGTACCTCCTCCAAGCATGATCCGGAGATTGCCAAAAGAAAGAAAATAAAGAAAGAAAGGAAAAGAAAAGCAAGTTTCATACTCATGGCATTCTTTATACCTATAAAAAGGTAATGAAAACAATTAAATACCACTACATTCAAAAAACCTTGAGAGAGAATGCCTGTTCATTATCAAAACTATATCAATGGAAAATGGGTAGATTCTGTTTCTGGAAAAACTTTCAAAAGTTTTAACCCTGCGAATACGGATGAAATAATAGGTGTTGTTCCTGCAAGTGATCATCGTGACGTCTATCATGCTGTAAGAGCTGCAAAAAAAGCATTTGAACAATGGAGACTCGTTCCAGCCCCGAAGAGAGGAGATTTATTGTTCGAAGTTGCAGAACGTCTTAAAAAAGAGAAGGAAAGAATTGGAGACATTGTTTGCAAAGAAATGGGCAAGGTGAAGAAAGAAAGTCATGGAGATGTGCAAGAAGCTATAGACATGGCATACTACATGGCAGGCGAAGGAAGAAGATTGTTCGGGGACACGGTTCATTCAGAACTTCCCAATAAGGATATCAAAACGGTGAGAGTTCCTATCGGAGTTTTTGGATTAATCACACCATGGAATTTTCCAGTAGCAATTCCTGCATGGAAAATTTTGCCAGCATTAGTGTGCGGTAACACTGTTGTTTTCAAACCCGCAAGTCTTACCCCTTGTGTTGCTACAGAGTTTGTCAAAATCTTTGACGATGCCGGCATTCCCCCTGGAGTGTTAAACCTTGTTCATGGTTTTGGCACCGATGTAGGGGAGGCCATCCTTAAACACCCTGATGTAAGGGGGGTGAGTTTCACTGGGAGCGCTGCAGTTGGAAGAAGAGTGGCAGAACTCTGCGGTCCTCGATTTGCAAAATTCTGCCTCGAAATGGGAGGAAAAAATGTTATTATAATCATGGACGATGCCGATCTTGACTTGGCAGTTGAGGGTTGCATCTGGGCTGGCTTTGGAACAACAGGGCAACGATGCACTGCAGGATCCAGAGTTGTTGTTCACAAAAAAGTTCATGACGAATTTCTGAAAAAATTTGTAGCTGCTGCAAAAAAATTAAAATTGGGAGATGGTTTGGATAAAGACACGGACATTGGCCCCCTTGTTTCTCAGGATGCGGTGGACAAAGTACAACGATACATGGACATTGCAAAAAGTAAAGATAAGGTTACGTTCATGTGCGGAGGAAAAAAAGCAAAAGGCAAAGGCCTTGACAAAGGCTATTTCTTCGAGCCCACGATATTGGCAAATGTAAAACCCCATCACATTGTTGCACAGGAAGAAATCTTTGGACCTGTAGTGAGTGTATTGAAGACAAATGATCTGTACGACGCACTCGAGATTGCGAATAGTGTACAGTATGGATTAAGTGCAAGCATTTTTACAAAAAATATTCAGTATGCTCACATTGCGGCTCGTGAATTGCAAACGGGCATTGTTTACATCAACACCTCAACCATCGGAGCGGAAGTCCACACGCCATTTGGAGGAGTGAAAAACACGGGCAATGGGCATCGTGAAGCTGGCGGCCAAGGTGGAGCTATTGAAACATACACTGAAATGAAAGTCATCAATGTTGATTATTCTGGAAAAATACAAAAAGCGCAAGGCATTGACTGGGGAAAGAAATAAAAATCTTCCGAAAAATAATGCGATATGTTTATAAATATCTAAATATGGTGACTTAATATGAGAAAAAAAGTATATAATTTTACTGTTCTTATCGAACAAGATGAAGACGGATGGTATGTAGCGAAAGTTCCTGATATCCAAGGATGTGCAACTCAGGGAAAAACTGTTGAACAAGTTCTTGAACGAGTGAGGGAAGCTATACAAGTTTGCCTCGAGGCTGAAAAAGAATCTCCTGCCCCCCTTAAATTCGTTGCCGTAAAACAAATTGAAATTCAAATATGAAACTTATTCCTATTTCTGGAAAGGAGATGTGTAAAATTGTTGAGAAGCTTGGTTTTCAAAAAGTACGACAAGCAGGAAGCCACGTTCGCTACTACATCCCGATGGTAGAAAAGCAACAATCCTCGTCCATGGAAATGAGGAATTAGGAAAGGGGCTCTTGTTAGAAATATTAAATCAAATCAAGATTTCTAGAGAAGAATATGAGGCATTACGACGATAATTTTCTTACCCATACTTCTTTATCAAAATTAAAATAATAATCAGAATAATAATCAAAACACCAATGATAATGCTTCCCCAGATTAAAAGATCTTTGTAGGGTTCAAGCTTTGAAGGCTCGGGAAGAAGTTCTGTTTTATTTTCTATAACAGGAACAGGAGGTTGCTCAGTCACAACACGTGGGGGAGGCAATGTGTTCTCATCTTCACTTGGTGTTAGCTCCTCTTCAACTGTTGCAGTCCCATCACAATTTACAACTTCTAGGTCAATATTTCTTTGGTCCACTTGATATTTTTCATTAAAAAAACTCTTCAGAGTAACAACGTAAGTTCCTTGACTAAGTAATGGAGAAACGGTAAAGTTTAACGTAAATGGTTGGGAACGCCCTTCTTTAATCGAGATATTTTCAACAACTTGTTGTAGCTTGAGGGTTGTGCTTTCTAAAATCATTTTGCCCTTTTCCTCATTTGATTTTCCAATATTTGCCAGATTAAAACTCATTTTCACATTTCTGTCACATTGTACCTTGCGAGGCTCAACTTTAATTTCCTGAAAACTCAAATCGTGACTTTGTTTTGCAACTTGTAAAAGAACTTTAAGGAAGAAGCCATGCAATGCCCCAAGCTCGTCTTCGCCAGTAACTTTTATCATCAGCGGCATGGATACCGTGCTTAAGTCAGGACTCAAGTCAAATTTGATGCCGTCTTTATCTTCAACTTGAGGGTCTAAATCGCCTATGTCAACATCTTCATCTACATCAAAATCATCGTGATCAATTTCTACATGAAGTTCAACATCTTTAATGGTAAGGTCGTGGATAGTGCCCGAACCTTGACCAGCTTCATCTTCTCTTGCAAAGTCGTTACGGACACCAACCTCAATCCTGATCTCATCTCCTGGGGAAATGTCTTTAATTTCATCCCCGTCTTCAACAGAGTTAAATTCCCCATTGACATACACGCGTACCGTATCTTCTTTGAGGTGGTTGACTGCCTGCATAAACGCAGGGGTTTGTACGTGAAGGGAATCGCTTCCCACAGTTCCTCGGTAATCAAGGGTACCAATTTTAATGGAACTTTCCTTGCCATCCTCGTCAACTGCATCAAAATCCTTAGGAATATCTGTTCGTAAAGTAAACGTGTGTGTTGAGCCTGGAGTAATATTGACATTTCCCGAGAAATCCTCAAAACCAAAGCGGGATTCGAGGGAACTTCGAATGCTTGTAATTGTAATCGTTTCATTCCCTTTATTTTTGAACGTAACGCGAACGTCTACATTGTTAACCCTGTCTTGATTTGGACCCCCCACTTTTAGAAGGGCTACATCAACTGTGTTAGAAGGTCCACTTGCAATGCCTCCGTTATCATTATAAGTGATAGTAACCGCGAGGGCGCCTTGTACAAAAACCATGAGAAAAATGAAGTAAAGCAGTATTTTTTGCATCCTAGACTGGGTCAAAGTTGAGGATTTATAAAGATTATGGGGGTTTACCCTCCCTCGGTACGAATCGAAACATTATTAAAGCCGGAATGTGAAAAAAGGGCATGACAGAAGGCAAAGCAAGTCCCTGGACGATCGTGCTCAATGTAGCGAAGGAAATATTCACCAGCCTTTTTTCCTTTAACACTCTTTTTCAAAATATTAAGGATCAGTTGAATGAAGTGCTTGATCGATGTATCAAAAAATTGGCCTCAAGCTTGCTCATGGTAGCAGGAACCATCTGCATCACTCTGGGTATCATTTTTTTTATGATGGAATATTTGAAAGTGACCAAAACCATCGCATTCCTTATCGGAGGAGCAATCTTGTTACTTGTTTCGTTCGGAATAAAATATAATCTTGGCAAGGAGGATCAATAAATGGCAACTAAAACAAAACTCAAAAAATTTCAGGAAAAAGCAAAAGCAAATTTACAAACTGCGAAGAAAAAATTTGTAGCAGCTGAACAAAAAACAAGGGCGTATGTGAGAAAAAACCCTGAAAAAGCAGCTTTAATTGCGGCAGCTATCGGAGCAGCAATTGGTGCAGGTGTCGCAGCAGCATTAAGAAGAAGAAAGAAATAATTTTTTATTTTACTTTTTTAAGTACTTCTACCAATTTTTCCCCAAATCTTTTGGCAGCTTGTGGTCCATTTGCAGTGACTGTATGATCGTCCATAACAACATCTTCTTTCGTATAGATAACCCTGCCCTCTTCAAAAGCTTCCCTGCTCTCTGGAGTGTCGTACACCGTTGCTCTTTTTCCTTCCAGAATTCCTGCTTTTGCTAGCACCATGGGACCTAAGCAAATCGCCGCACATTGCTTGTTTAACTCCCTTCCCGTCTCAATAAGAGAAAGCACTTCCCCGTGGAGTACAAGCTCTGGTGCTCCTGAGCCGCCGACAACAACTATCATGTCATAATCTGCAGCATCGGCATCTTCACAGGAGACTTGAGGCGTGACAACTACACCTTTCATTCCCTTGCACGGCGCAGTAGTAATGCTTGCAACAGCAACTTTATGTCCTGCTTTTTCAAGAATTTGTTTCGGAACTAAAAGTTCTTCGTCGCGAAAGTTTTTTGGTGCAATAATCATGAGTACATTTGCCATAATCTCAACAGCAGCCACTGGGCAATGTTATTTATAATACTTTTGAAAAAAAGATTGAAAAAACGTTAAAAAATTATTAATTGCGCCTGTCAATCAAAACCTTTAAAAACTTCACGTGTCCCATCTGATGGAATAGAGAACTTTGCAAAATGTCAAAAACCTATGTTTTTGAGCACGCCAAAATTCCCCTTGAATTTTTAGCGTTCAAAAAATGGTGCGTTTTGAGCAAAGTTCTCTAGAGAAGTTTGAGTATTTATCATTATTTAGAAACGGACATAACTTTTATGGCATTACTGTCCGTTTCTAAGTAGAAAACGACCATTTAGTCCTATTATTTGTGTCGTTTTCTGACCTCATGGTAAGAAAAGTCGTTGTATACTCAACACCGAACTGTCCGTATTGTCATATGGCAAAGGATTTTTTGAAAGAACATAAAATTAAATTTGAAGAGATTAATGTTGCTGAAGATCAGGAAGCCGCGGAAGCCATGGTTGAGAAATCAGGCCAGCAGGGCGTTCCAGTAATTGACATTGATGGAGAGGTTATCGTGGGTTATGACAAGGAATCCATTGCGAAAGCCTTGAAAATCAAATTGTAATTCTATGGAAAAGATCTATCAACAATCCCTAGCTCTGCACGCCAAAGTGAAAGGCAAAATAGAAATAAAAACAAAACTCCCTCTGAGGAATAGAAAAGATTTGAGTCTGGCATACACCCCCGGAGTTGCGCAGCCCAGTATTGAGATTTCTAAAGACACAAAAAAAGTGTATGATTATACCTGGAAAAGTAACACCATTGCCATCATCAGCGACGGGAGTGCTGTGCTTGGTCTGGGCAATATCGGAGCGGAAGCAAGCCTTCCAGTATTGGAAGGAAAATCCATGTTGTTCAAAGCCTTGGCGAATATTAATTGTATTCCCATCGCATTGAAAACACAAGACCCCAAAGAGATTATTCAGATTATCAAAAACATTTCTCCAACATTCGGAGCAATTTGTTTGGAAGATATTTCTGCCCCACGCTGTTTTGAAGTGGAGAACAATTTACAAGATCTTGGCATCCCTGTGATGCATGATGATCAGCATGGAACTGCAGTTGTTATTCTCGCTGCATTAATCAATTCCTGTAAAGTCGTTGAAAAAAAATTAAATGATCTTCGTATCGTAATCTCTGGCGCCGGCGCGGCAGGAACTGCGATTACAAAACTGCTCCTCTGCACAGGTCTTGACAAAAACATTTGCATTCCCGTAGGAGAAATTATTGTGTGTGACAAAGCTGGCCCAATTTATGAGGGAAGAAAAGAAGATATGAACCCTTTCAAAGTGTGGATGAGCCAGCATACCAATCCAAGAAAAGTCAGGGGCACATTGGCCAATGCGATGAAAAATGCGGACGTTTTTATTGGGGTCTCTGCTCCAAACCTGGTGGATGAAGCCATGATCAAATCAATGGCGAAGAAAGCAATTGTGTTTGCGATGGCAAATCCCGTTCCAGAAATTATGCCCGACAAGGCAAAAATGGCAGGAGCGACCATTGTGGGCACTGGGAGAAGTGATTTTCCTAATCAAATCAATAATATTTTGGGATTTCCCGGACTTTTCAGGGGAGTCCTGGATGCCAGGGCAACGCAAATTAATGGACAAATGAAAATTGCTGCTGCGCATACCATCGCAAGTTGTCTTCCCAAGCCCACAAAAGAAAAAATTCTTCCTTTCCCCTTGGACAAAAAAGTTGTCAAGAAAGTCGCAGCAGCAGTGATCAAGGCTGCGAGAGAAACGGGCGTTGCGAAAGTTTAACGCTCCTGCTAAAATTGAGAAAAACAAAGCGCGACAGCCCAGAGCACGCCGATGTTTTTTGTTGTTGACACTTCTGTCTTTAAAAAAAATCAAGATATAGTAAACTGCGTTGGATATAGCCTACTTGTACACGCAGTTTACTTATTAGATAACTGCGCCAAATAGGCTATAAGTTGCGCAGTTATTTATAATTTTTCTTTGAGAGATTGTAAAATTTCTACAACTCCCTGAGTGTGATCACATTTGCTTTGATAAATACCTTTTTGTCCGTTAAAATTTTTTAAGGAATAGATTTGTTTTCCCTGATTGTTGAGTGTGTAAAGTAGAATGGGGGATGCGTTTCCTGGAATAAATCCGTACTCGGCATCTTTGAGGAGGTGGAGATCATTGAGAGAATCTGCTATGCCGATTGTGGGTAATCCTTTAGCAATGTTGAAAAGCCCTGTGAACTTGTTATGACAACGAGGTATAATGTCCACCGCGACATCTGAATGGGTGACATAAACGTCATTTGCCCATCTGCTTTCCGCAATTTCTTTTTTTATTTTTTCAAAAAATGATTTTGGATCATCACCCTTTCCCTCATGCTGAGTAAACATGCTGATGGTTGCTAATCTTCGTGCAAAATATTTAACTTCCTTATGCTGTTTATTTTTGAGAAAAATTTCTAAATCCTTTATTTTTTTGATAACCTCATTTTGAACAATGGCCTTTTCATGTTTTTTATCACTTATAACGCATCCGGTTTCAAGGATATATCCGTCAAAACACGCACGAACCTCTTCAGACAAGTACTGATTTACAAAAACGAGATCATTTCCAGAACAGATGTATATTTTTGAAAAGTTTTTAAGATGTTGTAATGTTTGGATGAGCTTTTGCTCCAATTCAGCTTTTATTTTCCATTCCTTGTCAAGTAAGGTACCGTGCAGATCGATGCCGATGCAAAAGCGCATGGTGCATGAATAAGACCCAAATTTATATATTTTGCTGTCGAAAATCTTCCAGAAAAAGATACGATGGTTATGCTATAATCTGCGTTTTCTGTTCCAACGCGCGCAGTTGCTGGAGAATTAAGGTGTCATACAAAACAATGAATTGCTTTGCTACCATATTTTTTTGATTGATCTTGTAAAGGGTTGCTCTACCAATTTTTCTGGTCTTGACAAGGATTTCTAATGTGACCAATTTTGGAATAATCTGATTTAATGTCCCCCAGCTCACACCAGCGTTGAGCATATCCGTTAACGTATAATCAAAATCCCTGCCCTCGATAAGGTATTGCAAAATCCTCATTCGAGGATTATCTCCGACATAATCTAAAAAGATTGATTCCTCGGTCATACTCGGTACTAAAAGAAGCTACTATTTAAATCTTTTGTAATTATACATTGATGTATAACAATAGAAGGAAAAGATTATATAGAATTAGAAAAAATACGTGACACCATGGACGAGAAAGAAGTACTCATAAAGATGATTCTTCAAAAGCTTATTCGAGGAAGCGTTTGGGGAGGAAAACATACACCGCTTGATTTTGTAAGAAAGGGTGTTCCCGATCATTACAAAAACACACACAAGGGAGAACGAGTGTTAGATGACGCATTAAAACAAGTGGTCAACAACGGATGGGCAATTCTTATTCTAAAAAGAACCGGAAAAGGTTCGGATGAACATATTTCCCTCAATCCAAGAAAAATAAGTGAGATTAATCAGTTTCTGGAAAGAGTAAAATAACAAAAACTCGCTGTTCGGAGCTATCCACAACCTAAAGGTTGTGGTATTTCGGTCCTCACTTAATCGCGAGTTTTTGGAATTAAAAATTTCGACCTGAAGGTCGGGATATTAAACTCCGGAAAAATGATGAAAAGATATATAAAGATTACAATCCATTATGCTGGAATGGACAAAAATTATGATTATTTCATGAAAGCAAATGTTGAAGAATACATTGGGGAATGGATTGTCATTTGCAATCAGAGAATTGTTTCTCACGGCAAAGATGTAAAAAAGGTTTTTGAAAAAGCAAAGCTGCTCTGTCCAAAAGAGCGTCCTTTCCTTGCACGCATTCCAGAAAAAGATACGATGATTCTATGACAATTATTTTTAAGTACAAATCAGTAAAAAGACCTGACGGAAACGAGGTAAAAACACCATCGATTCCGATTTTGCTTGGGGATCAAGAGAGAATAGAAACTCTAGCTCTTATAGATTCTGGAGCGGATATTTCTGCAATGCCGTTGCATCTGGCCCAAATCCTCAAGATAGATCTCAACGGAAAGAAAAACGTATCCTATGGTATTGGAGGAAAAGCAGAGGCCATTGAAAGTCACATTACGACAACAGTTGAAAAAGATCACGAAAAGTATACATTTGTCATGCCGGTCAAAATCATTTGCAGCATGCATGATTTTCCTATGCTGTTAGGAAGAGTTGGATTTTTTGATAAATTTATAATTGCATTCAATCAAAGTCAGGAGAAAATGCTCTTAAAAAAATTCCAGCTTATCCCCACGCTTCCGTATGAATGTTTTCCTGTGAAACTTCAAGCGCTGCTAAATAGGATTTGATAGAACTTACAAAATCATTATTTCCGCAGATATAATGCATTCTTTTGTTTGGATCTTGGATAAACTTTTTAATTTCGTCAACTGTGAATCTTCCTTTCATTCCTTCCCATCCCGCAGGTTGTTTTGAAGTGCACGTTGTTACAAGTGTAAAATTGGAGTAAGTAGTGTTCATCTCTTCAAGTTCTTTTTTGTAGAGATAATCCTGTGGTTCTCTGAAAGTAAAGAATAAGACAACTTTAACGGGAAACCTATCTTTTTTTAATTCGTGGAGCATTGACATTAGTGGTGCAACTCCTGTTCCTCCTGCAAAGAAAGCGTAATCATTTTTATGATCTTGGGGTAAATGGAATTTTCCAAATGGACCTTTGACTTCTACAGTATCATTTTTTTTAAGTCCGCGACAAATCTTTGAAAATTTTCCTCCTTCAACAATTTTGACGCATAATTCTAAATAGTCTTTTTGAGATGGAGCACTTGCAACAGAAAATGCGCGTTGAACAGGCAATCCGGTTTCTCCTTTCAGTTCAGAGTGTCCGATCATTACAAATTGACCTGGTAAAAATTTGAAAGATTTCAATTCCTGAAAGGACAATCTGATTAACTTAACTTGAGGTGCTTCTTGGATGATCTCAGAAATTTTTGCAGCGTATGTTCCCATGATCTACCCCTTGATAACTCCGATAGGGCGGAGTTTAACAACAAGCTTTCCAATGCCGACGTCATGGCTTACTTGCACGACCTCATCGATGTCCTTGTACGCTTTTGGCGCTTCTTCCGTAATGCCTCGCCATGAAGAGCTTTTTATGTAAATGTGATTTTCTTCAAGCTGTTTGGTGATTTGCTCCGCTGTGAACAGTTTATTGGCTTCATGTCTGCTCATGACTCGCCCAGCACCGTGAGGTGTGGAACTAAACGTTTCTTCTCTTGCCAAATCAGTTCCGACAAGAATGTAAGACGCTGTTCCCATGCTTCCAGGAATTAAGATTGGCTGCCCAGTTTTTTGGAAGACGTCAATTAATCCATCGCGACCTGGTCCGAAGGCTCGTGTTGCTCCTTTGCGATGCACGTACACTTTTTTCTTTTCGCCATTAACGTCATACTCTTCAATTTTACAAATGTTATGTGCAACGTCATATAATAATTTTAATTCGGCGTCCTTCCCAAAGACTTGTTTAAAAGCTTCCCTTGCATTGTGAGTAATTAGTTGTCGATTGCACCATCCATAATTTGCTGCTGCGCTCATGGCTTTCAAGTATTGTTTTGCGAGTGGGTGCCCTGTGGGCGCATACGCTAATTCTCGATCGGGAAGCTGTTCGATGAGAGGCTTAAGTTCTTTGTCTATTTTGTCTAAATAATCAGTGCACACTTGATGTCCTAATCCCCTTGAACCAGAATGAATCATGATAACAATTTGCCCTTTCTGGGTTAAACCAAAAGCCTTTGCAGTTTCCGCGTCATAAATGTGATCAACATATTGTACTTCGCAAAAATGATTGCCTGCTCCGAGAGTTCCTAGCTGATTTTTTCCTCGTGCTTTTGCTCTTTCAGAAACCGTCGAAGAATCTGCTGTTTTCATTCTCCCATATTCTTCGCAGTGATTGAGATCATCTTGTGTTGCGTATCCTTTCTCAAATGCCCATTGCATTCCTTTGTTCAAAACTTCATCAAGTTCTTGCTTGCTCAAGTGTACATTGCTTTCACTTCCAACACCGCAGTGAATGTGTTGAAAGAGTGCGTGGACAAGTTCCTTAATTTTTGGCATGACCTGATCCTTGGTAAATGAGGAAATAAGTACTCTTACTCCGCAATTGATGTCATACCCGATTCCACCTGGAGAAATGCACCCGTTATCCATGTCAAAAGCTGCAACCCCTCCAACTGGAAATCCGTATCCTTGATGGGCGTCAGGCATCATGATTGAATATTTTAATAATCCCGGCATGGATGTCATGTTGATTCCCTGCTCCAAGCTTTTGTCTTTTTTCAAATCTTCAAGGAGTTTTTCTGAAGCGAATACGTGACAAGGAATTTTCCCGTTTTTTCTACGTATGTCATAAATGCATTTTTTCAATTTTTGTATTTGTAATTCCCCGGATTCTTTAGCTTCTTCAGTCATATGTCCACCACTATTTGGATCATGCATTGATCTTTTTTTTGTTCGATTAACATTTCATTGTATGTTGCTGCTTTTACAAGCTGGCCGTGCATTTCATATTTTTTGTAATGGTCACCTTGTACAAGTGCAATGAGTTTGATAGGTATTTGTTTGATAGGTATTCCTTTAGTTATTTTTAAGGTTACTACGTCATGTAATAAAAAACCTTCGGTGTCTTGGAGGAAAATGAATTCATCGAGGAAATGAAGAACCAATTCCTGGAATGTATCCCCGTTAACATGAATTTCTTTTTGCATGAGGGGTTTAATAATTTTGGTGTCGTATGTAAGATTGGCCATGGCAAGAGCCGCGTTGATAAATGCTTCTTCCATTGTTTTTCCATATGCCCTGAATTCCGCATCTGCGGTGTGTGGCAAATACTCATATTTTTTCATAGGAAAATGATGCATCAGAGTGTTTATAAAGATATGCCCGAGAAATCATGAGAGAGAAGAGAGTTAATACCGTACCACTTGCATTTTTTTTATTCTCTCAAAATGTTTAACATTGGCCGTAAGAATTTTTCTAACCCCCATGATGAGAAATGACGCGGCTATCATACAGTCAAACTGGCTAATTTCCTTTCCTTCTTTTTTTAATTCCCAGAACATTTTTGCTGCTTCCTCGCATGCCTCTGGCGTGAGATTAATATGATACATTTTGTTAAAAAATTCACGATAATAGTTTCCCTCTAGAGCATGTTTTTGATCTTGAGGATTGAGACCGAAAAATAATTCGGCATAACTCAGAGTGGTTGCTGCTAACGGTTCCCTATTTGATTGAAGAAACGCTTTTATTCTTTCATTACCCCTAAAAAAGTCTATAATTGCAGTGGTGTCCAGGCCAATCATTGTAACCTTTTGTCAAAACTCGTTCTGAATTCTTTCATTTCCTGCCCTTTTTCTTTCCAATCACTTTCCCTAAGAACGCCAAAAAACATCATAAGATCGCTCTGATCTTTTTTGAAACCAAGAATAACATCTGAAAAACTCTTATTCTTCGATTTAAGCCTGTGCAAAAAATCATACGCTTCTCTCCTAATGGAAATATTCAGACTTGCCATGTGTACCTATAATAGGTGCTCATATTTAAAACTTGCGATCTAGCAGGGAGAATGCCCCCGAGCGAATGTGAGATTTAGAACGGGACCCTTTAGGATGTGAAGATAAGAAAATAGGAATAAAGCTTTATATAGTTCAATTTCCAAAAAAGAGTATGGTTGACAAGATCTTTGAGAGGACGTTTTATTTTGTCACAATTGTATTCGGCTTATTTGCAGTGATTTCTTTGCCTGCATTTTTTTCTATGTGGAAATTTGTCCTTGTTGCATATGTAGTTTTTCTACTCACATACACCATTTTTCACAGATGGGTGGAATGGTATGCTTCCAAAATTCAGTATTTGCCTGAGCACAAATTTCGTTTGGAGTTAGGATCATTTATTCTTGCAGGTTCATATCTTGTCTTCGGTGCCAGTGGCATACTTTTAGAGTCAATTGCAAACATTACAAATAATTTTGGAAATTCCATTGTTTGTCATGGACACTATTGTGCGTTACTCGCGGTCTTACTGATGACGCTTCCATTTTCTTTTTTAATTATGGCTGAGATTGTTATGATTACAGATATTTTGATGAAAAAAATGACGGGTGAAAAGAGAAAAGGATATTTTGCCGAAAAATATTATTATTGGAGAACAACTGCTTATCTGCTTTTAGCAATGATTCTCGCAGTGAGTTTGATGTCTTGGCTGGGTTTGCTTCTGAATTAATGCTTTGCGAGTTCTTCTTCTAAGAAAAAGATTGGTTTTCTTTCACCATACCCTTCATCGATTTCATGCCAATGCCTTACTTTGTCTTCTCCTACTTTCCAGCACAGAAGAATTTCCTTTCCTTCAAATGTTGAGAAGAAATCAACTAATCCTAAATCGAGATCTTTCACAATGAGTCCTTTTCCTTCCAATTCTTCAAGTAGTTTAAAAAATTCATAATGGAGTTTGTGAAATTGTTTGTTAAGTCGTATATTGCGAAGGTGTTCTTCATAATCCTCATCAGAAAATTCGATGTCAATCAGATCATAAAGTTCTAAAGATTTTTTGAGCTTCATTAATTTCTTTATGGGTTTGGTAAGCACAGGGAGTAATTTCTGCACTTCTTCTATTGTGAAGTAAATTTTTCCATGCTCCAGATTGTTCATATACGCACCTTCACACCCTTTATGATTTTGGGATTTTTATGTGTTGTGTTTTTGTTGGTAAAAAGTCTGCTTTAGAGAACTTTGAAAAACCCCATTTTTTAATTATTTTTCAAAGTAATCTGCCAGAAGTTTGAACAAATTAAGAGATTATTCAAACTTCTCTTTAGAGATCATTGCGGAGATTTGCTGCTCTGTCAGAAATGTTACGCATTTCTGAGCATGCTCAAAAATCGAAGTTTTTGACAGTCCCTCGCAGATTTTACGAAAAACGAGCTGCACCAATCGCTTGTTTTTCTGGTTTTGCTCCAAGGCACAACAAAATCAGGGATTTTGTGCACAAGAAAACAAAGTTTTCTGTGTGCCAGAAACGCCTTGCGTTTCAGAGCATGCAAGAAAAGCGCGTTTCAGAGCATGCAAGAAAAGCAATGCTTTTCTATGCAATGACCTTCCTAAGGATGAGAGATCAATAGAACATTCTTTAAAAAGATGCGCTGAATTGTTTTATCACTGAGTGATCACGGTTTCCAGTGGTGTAGGAATTCTATGCAGAGCCGTACTCCAAATCCTGTTGCTCCCTTTGGCAAATGCCCGTTTTTTCCTTTTTCTAAAAAAGCAGTGCCAGCAATGTCCAGGTGCGCCCAGGGTGTTTGTTCTGTGAAGTACTTTAGGAAAACTGCTGCGGTGATGGCTCCTGCATATCTTGTTAGTACACAATTTTTTGCGTCTGCAATATCACTTTTCAAATCTTCCTCATAATCTGGATAAATAGGGAGTTGCCAAACTCTTTCGTTGGTTTTTTCTCCCGCTTCAAAGAGTATTTTGATAAGTTTGTCGTCCGTTCCCATAATTCCCGCGCAAATATCCCCAAAGGTCATTGCACAACTCCCTGTCAAGGTTGCGATGTCAATCAGGGCTTTGGGTTTATACTGCTTTACAGTGTACGCCATCGCATCTCCTAATACAAGTCTTCCTTCGGCATCCGTGTTCGTTATTTCAACCGTTTTTCCATTGCAGGCTTTAACAACGTCCCCTGGTTTTTGTGCACGGGAACCAAGGGCATTCTCCGCACAGGAAAGTACACTCACGATGTTAACTGGTAATTTGAGGGCTGCTGCCGCTTTGATGATGCCAAGAACTGCCGCTGCTCCGCTCATGTCGCATTTCATCGTTTCAATAAATCCTGTAGGTTTAAGGTTTAATCCGCCTGTGTCGAATGTAATTCCTTTTCCAACAAAAGCAACCGAATCTTTACTTTTGGAATTTCCATGGTATTCGAGAAAGATCATTCGAGGTGGATATCTACTTCCCTGGCCAACTCCAAGGATCATGCCCATGCCTAATTTGCGAAGGTGGTGTTCGTCTAACACGGTCAATTTGAGTTTGTATTGTTTTGCTGCTTCTTTTGCAAGGCGTTCAAGCATTTGGGGGGTCATGTCGTCCGCGTTTTCATTGACGCAGTCGCGTACAAAGACGACTTGCTCACAAATAAGTTGGGTTTTATGCAAAATCTCCCTCATGGAGCCTATAGTTTTTTCAGAGGATGAAACGAATGTGACTGAACTGATGTGGGGGGCACTTTCCTTGGTTTTTGTTTTGTACTTGTCCCACTCATAATCCGCGAGGAGTGTTACTTCTATAACAGCTTCCGCCAGCTCTTCCACAGAAAATTTTTCATCTGGCATGTGCTCAACACTGATTGTGTACTCGGAAATACGCATTTTTCTGCAGGCTTGCAAAACATTTGCGTATGCTGCACGCACTTTTTGGATTGTGAGTTTTTCTTTCTCTCCTAGGCCTAGCAAACAAAACCGTGCGAAGGTGAGCTGGTGATTGGTATTATGGATGAGCACTTGGCCTTCTTTGGCAGAAAAATCCCCTGATTGAACCAGATGCAGAATAAGGGTGTTGAGAGCATCATGATTTTTTTCTTTTTTGAGCGCTTCAATTTGCTCTTGTGTGAAGGAAAAAACAACGAGGGCGCTGGCATATCCTTTCAAATCCGCTTTCTTAAGGGTGATGTTCATAGTCTTCAAGCCTCTTTGCCGATCTGATGCGCTCTTTTGCTATCTCCATGGCCGCACTTCTCGGACTTATCTTTTTCTGTTGTGCACGTTCGAGCATAAGTCTGGTATTTTTCACAATCCTTTTTTCAATGAGGGGAAATACTTCTTCCTGAGTTCCTCCTATGTACTCTACGTACGACGAAATAACTCCTCCTGCATTTGCAATGAAATCTGGAATAATCAAAATGCCTTTTTTGTGGAGGTACTCTTCCACAGAAATGGGAGCTGGAATGTTCGCACCCTCTACAATAATTTTTGCTTTAATAAGATCTTTGTTTTTGTCGTGAAGAACATCGGGTTGGGCTGCGGGAATGACAACATCACATGCAATCTCAAAAATTTTTCCATGTTCAAGTTTCGTTCCGTGCGGATACCCTACAACAGATCCTGTTTTCTGTTTAGCTTCAGAAACATTTTTGAGATCGAGACCTTGAGGATCATAAATTCCTCCTTTAGAATCTGAAAGGGCAACAATTTTTGCTCCCGCATCGGCAAGATATTTTGCAGCGAAGCTTCCGACATTTCCATACCCTTCAATGGCAATGGTTGCGGATTTGACCGGAATTTTTTTGTGTTCTAGTGCAACAAGGGTTGCGTGGAAAACTCCCCACCCGGTACTCCCGAGCTCATGTGGGATGCCGCAGCTGCGCCCTTCACACATTGTAAGTGGTTTCCCCGTGCAAGATTGAATACTTCCATTGGCCTTTGCAAACACGGCCATTTCTGCTTCTGCAGTGTACATGTCTGGAGCAGCAACATACATGCTTGGACAAATGGGCTTAATTGCTCTGGCAAATGCCGCAATGATTTCCATTTTTTTCTTAGGATCCAGATTTTTTCCATCTGCGACAATGCCCGACTTTCCCCCGCCAAACGGGAGTTCTGCCATCGCGCATTTATACGACATGGCAGCTGCTAGCCTTGAAACTTCATCGACAGAAACGGTGGGAGTCATGCGGATGCCGCCTTTGCCAGGCCCCAATGCTGTGCTATGAATGACTGTAAAGCCTTTCATCCCTGTTACTGGATCGTACACTTGAAGAATTTTTTCCGGTCCAAATTCGTCATACTCTACCATAGCATCTCCTCATTTTCCTTCTGTACTCCTTCTATTTCCCTTTTATATTCCTTTATACTTCCATTTATATCCCGTTTATATTGTATGGTTACTCTTCGTATTTATATAGATTATTATTTAGAGCAAATAATTAGCTAGTTAGGCACAATGAATTATTATCACCATTGCTATTTTTTAATTTTTAATGGTCTTTTAATAGCTTTAAACTAATCCTGTGACTAATTTATATACGAATTTGGTGCATGAACAAAGAAGGTTTTCAAAAATAAAGACAAAAAATAAAAGAAAATCAAATACGGGGATGGACAATAAAAAAATAAAACATAAAAGTTAGGCACAAGGTAATTTCTACCTGTTCTTGAAGAGAACTTTGCAAAATGTCAAAAAATGGAGTGTTTTAGGCAAAGAGGACTTTGAAAAACCCCCTTTGTTAATGATTTGTCAAAGTAATCTGTCAGAAGTTTGAACAGAGAACTTTGCAAAGTTCTCTAGAGAAGTTTGAGTATTTCTTATTATTTAGAAACGGACA
>JAGWAF010000059.1 GCA_018302085.1 Candidatus Woesearchaeota archaeon
CGCATTGGTAATTGGAGCTATCGTTTTTACTTCAATTTCAGCGTTGTTATATCCTGTATTGGTTTCTGCTCTTGGCATTGTTGCATGTTTGGTTACTTTTTTATTCGTTCGCATGGGAAAAAGTAATAATGTTGAGGGAACACTCAAAAGGGGATTAATCATTTCATCGTTGATTGTTGCAATTGCATTGTACTATTTAACTTTACAATGGCTTCCTTCAACATTTGAATTAAACGGAGCAATGTATACAAGTCTCGGCGTTTATTTTGCGGTACTGAGTGGTTTAATTTCTGGATTGTTGATTGGAATCGTCACAGAATATTTCACAAGCCATAGATACAGGCCTGTAAGGCAAGTTGCTGAGAGTGCAAAGACTGGCGCCGCAACAAATATTATTTATGGTTTAGCTCTGGGCTATGAAAGTTCAGTCATACCTTTAGTGTTGATCGCGCTTACCGTTTACACTTCTTATCATTTCGCTGGCATTTATGGAATTGCAGTCTCCGCGATTGGGATGCTTTCCACGTTAGTGATGAGTTTGGCGATTGATGCGTATGGTCCTGTTGCTGATAACGCTGGTGGTATTGCAGAGATGAGCGGTTTACCAAGTAGTGTGCGACAAAAGACTGATATTTTAGACGCCGCTGGAAATACAACTGCAGCTATTGGCAAGGGTTTTGCAATTGGTTCTGCTGCATTAACTGCGTTAGCTTTGTTTATGGCGTTTACTGCTGCAAGTGGATTGAAGACGGTTAACGTACTTTCCCCCCTTGTGATGTCAGGAATTTTCATTGGAGGAATGTTGCCTTTTATTTTCTCTGCTTTAACAATGAAAGCAGTAGGAAAATCCGCATATAAAGTTATTGAAGAAGTGCGAAGACAATTCAAAAAGATTAAAGGTTTGATGGAAGGTAAGGCAAAGCCGGATTACGCTGCTTGTGTTGATATCGTGACAAAAGCAGCATTGAGACAGATGATCGTTCCGGGACTAATTGTGATCTTAAGCCCTATTGTGATTGGTGTTTTGTTTGGTGTGGAAGCCGTCGCAGGTTTGCTCGTAGGATCATTAGCCTCAGGTGTTGTGCTTGCCGTTTCTATGGCCAATTCAGGCGGTGCATGGGATAACGCAAAGAAGTATATTGAATCAGGAAAATTAGGCGGAAAGGGTTCTGACGTGCACAAGGCGGCAGTTGTTGGAGATACCGTGGGGGACCCGTGTAAAGATACTAGTGGTCCGTCCTTAAATATTTTGATTAAACTGATGGCGATTACAACCCTCGTCTTTGTACCGTTGTTCGCTAAGTACGGCGGATTGCTCCTCAAATAATTTTTTATTAACCTGATTTTTTAGTATTTCTTTTTTAATTTGTTGAGTTGCGGTTCTGTTTCTATCCAGAGTTTGCCGTTCGCCCAACCACAAACACCTCAAGAGGTATGAAAAACGTAAAAATACGTAAAGTTTATAAATACGCATTGTTTTAAGGTCGTCGGTGATGTAAATGACTGAAATTGAAACAGCTAAAATGTCTGAACGAGGGCAAATAATTATCCCAAAAGAGGTTAGAGACTATATCGGAGCTGGAGAAAGCACTATATTCACTATTATGCCTCTCGATCGAGAAACAATAATAATGAAGAAGCTCGATAAAATGAAAGTGATACAAGAATTTAGAAGTATTCGAACGAGGGTAAAAGAAAAATTAACCCAAAAAGAAATAAATCAAGAAATAGGGGAAGTTAGAAAATCAAGGTAGGTGACCCCATGATAAGTGTAGTGCTGGATACAAATGTTATAGTTTCCGCAGCGATATCAATTGATGGAAATCCAGCGCTGATTTTTGAGATGCTTACATTGGAAGAAATAAAAAATTATACTACACAAGAAGTTATAGACGAAATTCGCGAAGCACTCCGACGACCAAAAATAGCAAAGAGGATAAGTCTAGTAGAACAGGAATTTATTATGAACACATTTGAAAAATTTTCAGAAAAGAGCATGCCTGGAGTTAAATTTGAGGAGATAAAAGAGGATCCAGACGATAGAGGACTTTGAATAACCCCCTGATTTATCATTTATTCAAAGTAATTTATAGAGGTTTGAACAAATTTAACAGGTTATTCAAACCTCTCGATAATAAATTTCTTGATTGCGCGGTGAGCTCTTCCGCCGAATATATAATTTCTGGAGATGACCATTTATTGAAGCTTCAAAAATTCAAAGGAATAAAAATATTAAATCCTGCTGAGTTCATAAAAATGATCAATAAGCTAAAAGATCAAAATGTCTGAGAGAACAGAAAAAAGCTATTTCGAATTGCAAGTGAAAAACCCAAACCTTTTTGTACTAGAAATTTCTAAGAAGAGTGATGTCACGACGTAACTATTGTGGAATATGGATTGAGGGACCGTTTTTTGCCACGCTGCAGTTGATAGTGATGCTCAAGCAGTTGAGAGAAAACCATCCTCTGGCGCATAACTTGATAATACAGCAGACGCAATCAATCCAAATCAAGAAAGAAAAAACAAGACTTCAAAACAGCGCCCTGATTTTGCATCCAAAGAATCTAAAAAGCCACCCCGCATGGCTTACCTCCTGGATGGTGAGGTTTGCCGCAGAATCTCTAAAAATATACACCCCTCAACAAATGAAAAGAATTCAAATGAACACCTTAAGGAGGATGACGCAGCAAGAAAGAGAAAAACTTTCTTTTGAAGATTTGCAATTTCTGCAACGCTGTGCAAACCAGTTACAATGAAAAGCCCCCATCAGAAAAAACCTGGAGAAGTAGTGAGAATCGCACAAGAACATATCACAGTTTTGTTTGAGCAGGCGCAGAAAATGTTTTCAGAACATCCTGAGTTGAGTAATCGCCACGTCAAGCTGGCAAGAAAAATTGCGATGCGTTTCAAAATTAAACTTCCAAAACAATATCAACGCATGTTTTGTAAGCATTGTTATGCCTTTTTCATGCCCTCAAAAACGTGCAGGGTAAGAACTGAAAAGGGAAAAATTGTGTATTATTGTTTTACCTGTAAAAAATACACGCGGTGGATGTACAAGTAGCACCCCAGCTCTCCATCGCCTGTTTTTCGTATACACCCTCATTTCTATCCCCGATTAGTGACGATACAATTCTCCATAAATAATTTAAAGCCGAAGTACTTTCCAGCCATTATGCTTCAGAAGTTGTTTGCTTTATTTAAAAGAAAGCCTAAAGTAACATCCCTGTACGATTCAGAACTCAAATCTTGGCTTAACCAAAAAGAAACAGAAATTCTTTCTCCAATTCAGGAAGAATTAAAAAATATGAATAGTCACATTCTCGACCTTGCAAAGCAAACGAAAGACCAATTGACAACCCTCGCAACGTTAGAAACTCATCAGCAAATCACTGACAGGGAAAAACAATTCGTGCTAGTAAACATGGAAACCTTTGCGAAGCGAACCCTACTCTTTTTACAGAACCTCCAGCTCTTAGGCACCTTAACGAAAGCGGATGAGTACTTCACGAATTACACTGCAAACCTGAAACAGTTTGAGGAGATGACCCAGCGTCCTTTCCATGTGCTTCAGCCTTTTTTCCCGAATCAAGTTCAGACGATTTCACTGAACATTAAAGAAATTGACATGCTTGTCAACAAAATAGGCTCTATCGTCAAACAGGAAAGGTATCACACAATCCAGCAATTGAAAACGGAAATCAAAACCTACGAACAACTGCTCCAGAGAAAAGCAGTCTTGGAAAGAGAATGCTACATGCTTGCACAACAGGAAAAGCAACTCCAAGACAGTAAGTCAGGACTTGTCCAAAAGCTTGAGCAATTGAGGTCAACGATAGAATATCAGCAAGTCAGTTTGTTAAAAGAAGAGTTACAATCTATTATTGAAAAGATGAAACAAAGAAAGACCGAACTGTACTCCTTATTTTCTGAATTAGGCGAGGGTCTCAAAAGATTTGGGAAAATTAATTTTAGTGATGAATATCTGATTCTAAAATACGTGCAAAATCCGTTGGATGCGCTGACAGAAGACTCAGGCCTCAGAATAGCAATCCTCATTCAAAACTTAAAACTTGCCATTGAAGAAGGCAATACTACGATCAAGCCGGAAAAGAGAATCCTTATGGTACAACATTGTGACAAACTTAGCAAGGAGTACTTAGCAAGCTTCCTCAAAGAATATAAATTGCTCAGAAGTAGAGAACAGGAACTTATCACAAAAATCAAAGCTATCCCTGTGATGCAGGACATCTCATCGGTGAAAAAAGACTTGGCAGTCTTTGAAATTCCCGAACAAGAACTCAGAACCAAAAGGGAAAAATTTCAGCAAGACATCGCAGGGCTTTGTATCGATACCCTCAGATCAGAACTTGCACAACGCCTCACCCCATTTAGCCTTCTTCCCATCGTTATCAACGAAGACAAAATTCTGAATTCTACATAGTATCTCTTTAGAACCTATCCCAGTTGGTGGGTGGGAATCATTGCCTTGTAGCAAGATCACAAAATCGAGCGATTGGTGCAGCTCGATTTTGGTATTATCTGCGATCAACGGAGCAGTAAATCTACGCAATGATTCTCACCTAGCGAGATATGTTCTTAGTGTCTCTTCGACATTTTTGTGGCCACGAAAAAAAGTCAGAAATGATGAATTTAACAGGGCAACCTCTAAAAACCTTTAAAACAAAAAAGAAAAGCTTTATAAATCGATTTGTTAAATAAGTTATCATGTGGAAAAAAGAGGGAGATGGAATGAATCAGCATGAGCCATCTCGCTCAGCAGGCCCCCATTATTTCTTTGCTTTCTTTGTCCTTGCCCTCGCATGCCTATTCTATTTGCAACTGGACATGACAGGGTATCTTACCGCAACTACCCAAATTCAGTATCTCAAAACTATTGACGCGGATTTTACTGCAAACAGCATTCGAATTCTGAGTTTAGCGGGTGAGCCTTCCTCGATTCTCGCGACAGGGTCTGTGAGAAACGGGGATGCAATTATTGTCGTCACGAAGGCCAATGGAGAACAACTAATTGTTATAGACACCCATGAGGTAGCAGAAGATGAAGAGGGCATAAAAAAATTTGATCGTGCCTGTGAAGAGACTTGTAGTCTGACATTAACAGAAAAAAATTTAGAAATTCGCTATATCCTCGAGCCAAAGGCGGGGGAAGAAGAAAAACAAGTTTTGCTGCACATGGACAATATGGTCTATACAACCTATGAGTCAATTTCAGAAAACATCCCCCCAGTATGGATTTCTAAAAAAACTTCCTTCCTTCTCGCGCAGGGACAAACTTGGACGATGAAACTCGATGATTATTTTGGTTATGAGGATCGGAGAATTGAAAAAGAACTTACCTACCTTGCAACCGCATCCCCTAACTTAAACATCGACCTGATCCAGGATCAATTAACCATCACCCCCAAAACTGGATTTACAGGCACGGAGTCTATAACACTCATCGCTTCAGATGGTATCAGTAGTATACGTCAGGAAATCACATTACAAGTTGCAGAGGTTTCAGAAAGAGACGTACTTCAAGCCAACACCCCTGCAGAAATTGACGAGGAAGTGATGAAACAATTAGAAGTCGGTTACACTTCTATCCCTGTTGTCATAAAGCTTCGGGAACCAGAACGTGAAGTCCTTGCAGCTGTGAATGAGGAACTCTTCCTGGCAGAAAAGCGTATTGAAACAAAGGACGCCGTTGAAGGATTCGAAGAAAAATACACGACGAAAGAACAGATGCTTGAACATGATCCAGGTTATGTGAGTGAAACGCAGCATCATATTGATTTAGAACATGAGGGCAAACTTTCTTCAGTGATTACAGGAGAGCTAACGAAAAAAGGTTTGGAAGCCTTAGCATCCGACCCTAGCATCGAAAGTATTCAGATTGATCGTACCTTTGGCGTCGCCCTTACAGACACAATTCCCCTCATAGGAGCAGATCTTCTTCAGCAAAATCTGCAATTGACAGGAAAAGATTACGCAATCTGTCTTCTTGACACCGGCGCGGATCTTTTGCATGAAGCATACACTGCAAGAATCATCGGTGGTTATGACTTTGTCAACGATGACCTAATTCCTGAAGATGATAATCTCGAAAGTCACGGTACTCATATGGTAGGTATCGCTGCGGCAGCACCGACGCAATTCAGCAATATCACTGGAGTTGCACCCGAGGCAAATCTTGTTGTTGTGAAAGTATGTAACAGCCTAGGTGAGTGCCGCATGAGTAACATCATTGCAGGAATTGATTATTGTTTGAACAATAAAGATATTTTCAACATCAAAGTCATTTCAGGAAGTTTGGGTGATAACCAAGAATGGAACACGACAAGCTGCCCAACTTACTTTGATGATATTTTGCAAACGGCGGAGCAAGTGAACGTAGCGACGGTATTCTCAACGGGTAACCAGGAATACAACAATGGTGTGAATTATCCCGCGTGTTCTCCCACAACCATTGCAGTAGCGGCCACAACAAAGAATGACGAACTCACGGCCTTTTCCAATGTAGGAGATAAAACAGACATCCTTGCACCAGGTCAAAATGTACTATCAACGGTCATGGGAAACACGTACAATTATCGTTCGGGAACGTCCGTTTCAACACCCCACGTTGCAGCAGGTATTCTTTTACTCTACCAAAACGAAGATCTCCATCAAAGAAGTGTTAATCCCCAATTGATGAAACAAGTTTTAAGAGACAGTGGAAAAGCAATCATTGCAAATCATAAGAGAATCAATGTGAGCAGGGCCATAGAACTTCTGAACACTGGCAATTACACGATACAAGAACCGCAATATATTGTGAATGAATCCTTAAGTAGAATTGAAAACGAGTTTGGTGCAATTCAGTTTACGAGCCCGACATTTATGTCTAATATTTTGAATTGCGCTGCAATTACTTTTAATCATGTTGAAATTGATTCAGAACTTTGCCCAGAATATAGCAGGGAAGCAGTTATTGAAATTTACAAGCTTCCTTATCAGAGTAACATCCATATTTTGAAAGATAATCAACCTTGTAATGAAAATATCTGTGAACTTCAGAGTTACGACAACAGTACTGGAACGCTTATCTTTACCGTGCCAGGATTTAGTGCGTATTCTGCAACTGGAAGTCTTGAAGCAGAACCATTGTTCTTTATTCAAACAGATGTAAACACATGTGGCACGATCACTGGAGACATAGTTATTAACGAGAGTATTAGCACGACTGGATCATGTTTTACTGTAACCGGTCCGGCAAATGTAAGTTGTGCGCCTGGAGTCGCGATTAATGGAAATGGAGCTAACGTCGCATTTAATATCAGCCATACACAAGATATTATTATTAGAGACTGTATTACATACCGCTTTGAGGACGGCTGGAACGTTACCAACAGCAGTAATATTACGTTCGTAAGCATTACCAGCATTAACAATTCCTGTTCTGCAGTGAGGTATACAAGCACAACAAACAGCACTTTAGAGAATAGCACGATCTTTAATCTTACAAACACGGGCTTATGCACCGGGGTTGGTGTATATTCTAAACAATCCACAGGTTTGAATATTACTGGAAATAATATCACCACAACAATACAATCAGGAACGGGGATAGTGTTCGATCAGGGAACCAATCAAAGTTTTGTGGAGAATAATCGCATCAACATCACTGCAAATGCCGCTGGCGTAAGCCTATCCACCTCAAGTAGGAATAGAGTATTCTCAAATACAATTTACGCTTTTGCTATAGCTGGAGGCAGAGGGGTGGATGTGGGGACCAGTGGAGACCAAAACGAGATTATTACAAATAATATCACCACACGTGATACCACCGTGTCCATTAGTGGATCAAACGGCACGATAGTACGAGGAAACAATTTGATCCAGACAGGAAGCTCTGTTGGGGTGATTCAGCTAACAAATAATGCTCCGAATACAACGATCGAGAACAATAACATGAATGGTACTGATGCAGGTGTAGTGTGTAGTGGCGGATCAGCTGATAACATTACAGTTCGAAATAATATAATAGTAACATCCCAGGGAGGGGTATTTATTTCTAGTACAAGCGTAGGTGACATTAATATTACAAATAATACGATTAATGTCACAGGAGCTGCCTTTTCTACATATGGTATTTCATTAAGTAACACACTTGGATCAAATGCATTTACATCCACCATCCGAGATAATACCATTACCAGTTTAGGTAGCTCTGGTTTCGGAATAAGTACTGATTGTAAAAGATGTATTTTTGACGGAAATAATATTATCACAGTGGGGTCTTCTGGACTTGGGTTTGAATATACCGGCTCATTGAGTTTCATAACGAACAATAATATTCTCACCCATGGCAACACTGCTCGTGGCATGCGTATTGCTGGCCCTGATAGCATTTTTACGAATAACACTATTGTTACTCTCAACGAAAGTTCTTTGGGTATTGACTTTTTCTTTACCGTGACGAATGTAAGTTTAACAAACAATCGCGTTAATGCGACGAATGCTTCAGAAGTTAACGCTCCAGTAAGCGTTGGTAATAGGATTACAGGAATGCTTCTTTTAGGAGATGCTAATTTAACAACAAATGAATTTGCTTATGTGGATATTAATGTAAACGCAACTCCCCCCAGTGACCCTTCAGGTCTGAGAAATCTTTCTGATTACTTAACGATAGTATCTTCATCTTTTGGAACTCCCTTTATCGATTTTA
>JAGWAF010000060.1 GCA_018302085.1 Candidatus Woesearchaeota archaeon
AAAGCAACGTGTTTGATTTTACAGACCTTGGTTTCTGTTCTTCTTCCGGAATTTCCTTTAGAATATCAAAAATATTTGCGATGATTTGCACATTCTTTTCAAGATTATCATTCGTCAGTTTCTGAGCTTCTTTTTCTATGAGGATGGTATGCTCATCGTATTTATCGAGGTTTTCTATTTCTTCGTGAATGGAATTGAGAGCGTTAAAGTAACTCTTTTGATGATAGGATTCCTGCTGTTTTTGAAAATCTGTGAAGTTCTTTGAATCCTTTTTTGATGGAGTAAGCTTTTTCTGCTTCAGAAAAGTAATGGATTGCTTGAAAAGTTCAAGGTTTCTTTTGAGATCTTTCAATGTCATAGAGTGAGAAGAATGTTCAAGTTTTTAAGAGTTTTGAAAGAAAGAGGAAAAAAAATTAACGTACGTCAATGAGTACCAATTGATCTCCTACCCTTTTAACACGGAATGCTCTCGATGTATCCTTGTCAATACGTCTGAGGGGTATTACATCAACTCCTGAGGGGATTGTAATAGTGAAGTGGTCGCCCTCTCTGCCCCTGATATCAAGCCGAGTTGGTCTAAGACGGTGAATGTTCCCTCTGACTGTTAATATTTCTCCTTTTGCCATTCTTGTCACCTCTGTTTAATCCTGCCTTATTGCTAAGATGATAGGGATGTTTAATGGTTTCACATCACTAAGTTCAAAAAGTTTAAAGCCCCTACTCCTGGGGTCCACCGATCGTGGCGAAAGACCTTTTCCGAGTAACGCATTGATCTTTCTTCCAGCATCTGTTTTGATGACCACCAATGCACCTGCGCCTGTATCCCTCATTTTGTAAACATTACCGCGTACTACTCTTGTCGTCATATAACCTTCACCTCATTTTTTGGTAAATAATAGCTGAAGATGGTTGTTGAGGATATAAATCTTTCTTTTCTTTTTTTAGAGAAGTTTGAATAATCTCTCAATTTGTTCAAACTTCTGGCAGATTACTTTGAAAAATCATTAAAAATAGGGTTTTTCAAAGTCCTCTTTAGAAG
Source organism: Candidatus Woesearchaeota archaeon (assembly GCA_018302085.1). Classification (GTDB taxonomy): domain Archaea; phylum Nanobdellota; class Nanobdellia; order Woesearchaeales; family JAGWAF01; genus JAGWAF01. Next base: position 1,040 of record JAGWAF010000060.1, read on the forward strand.
TGTTTATTTTTGGATGTTTTCTCTTTTTTTATTTTGAGTATAATTAAAAAATATTGTTATTAGTTAGGCACAATGATTTATTTTTATTTATTTGATTTTTTTACCTTTGTTTATATTTTGTTATATTTTAAATTTTGTCGTATATAAAATTAGATTTCAAAAGATAAATATCATGAAAAAGATCGTAAACAATAGAAAAAGAGCATTAGTTAGGCACAAGGACTATGAAAAGAAGTTGCTGAGTTTTGTTTGTTTCCCGAAGTTCTTTAAAAGCAGGCTGTTTTGGAGGAGGGGATTGGGAAGCCAGCCAAATTTGTTGTGAACAAACTTGCACACGTAGTCAAGCAGAAGCTCTTTTGAAGCGAAGCTTAAGGGCTTGGATTGAGCTGCTCTTCTGGAGGCCTCGCGAACAACCCATACGCCAAGAGGAGCGGTGTATTCGTCTGTGATGAAACGCAACACTAATACGGAGGCCTGCCGTTTTATTTTAGCGAGGAGTTCAAGCACCGCAAGTCTACATGCATAAAATCCACCTGCGGTTTGTTCTGCATAAATTTTTCTTCCTTGAAAAGGCTCGTAATCTGTAGTATATTTTAATTCCAGAGTTGGATTTTTGGGAACATAAGTTTCAAATAATTCATACTGCCACGCATCGGGAAATACGAGAAAAAGAAAATAATTACCTAAATAGCCATCAAAGTAAATCTGGAAATTGTCCATTTCTTGAAAATCTTTAATTTGTTTTACGAGATGACCACCTAGGGTACTGTCAGTTGCAGTTATCGACCACCGCGTGGGAACTAATTTTCTATTTTTTTCTAAACCTAAGCTTCCAACACTTAATAATTTTGAAAGAAAATTTTCATCGAAACCTTTTTCAAAAAGAGTAATTAAGCCGGGAGCTGCATTCAAATCGGTATCAGAAACAATGGCATCAACCTTTGAAGAAATATTTGGATTTTGGGTTATTTTTGCATTAACAAGATTTCCGAGAGGTCCTGTAGGAGCTGCATAGTTGTCAGAGAAGAGACGCAAACGCGGCGTGTCTTTGAGGTTAATTTCCATCTCGACTGGCTTGGAGGCCATGCCGACTTCTTGAACAAGAGAGAGCCACTTATTTTGATCGTGACGAATGTGGGCTTTGAATTGACTATTAATTAACGAAGAGCGAAAATTGACAATTTGAGGAATGTCAAAATTCTGTGCAGCCCAGTGCCTCGGAGCATCATACTCCCACGTATTGGGGTAAATTTCGCACGGTGCCAAAATACCAACGTTCACATTAGGGTAACCGTACCTCCCGATAAAAGGTGCAGGGGCTTCACCCATAAAATCCTTTTTTATTTTCGTATTTGTGAAAAATTGATAACTGGATTTATGCGCGAGAGGATCGAACTGTAGTTTCATAATTTAAGGAAAACAGAAGATAATAAAAAACTATAGGTATTAATACAAGGTTATACGAGGGGGCATAAGAAAATAAAAGAATAAAAAATCACAATGAAGCACGCTTATCACCAACTTTTAGATGCTGTATTGCATAAGAAAGGAATTGAAAAAATTGAATGGATGCTAAAAACTATAAATGATTTTGATGAAGACCCTCTTTTTGATAAAGAGAAGTTTGTCCAAGATACTCTTTTTTTTGAACGCTAAAAATTCAAGGGGAATTTGGGTGTGCTCAAAAACATAGGTTTTTGACATTTTGCAAAGTTCTCCAAAGGAAAAACAAAACAAGAAATGCTCCTCGGTGTTGCAAAAGCCGTGCAAGAACATCCTTGGGTCATTACCCTCCTGAGAAGGGAAGCGGAAGTCGAATTAGAGCAGAGAAGGGTGGATAAGGAGTAGTTTTGAGAAGTTGACACAATTAATTATTTCTATATTGTTAATAAATATGGGAACAAATACCTTTAAGAATCACTGATTAATGATTCAAAGAAGATTCTCATGACACTGCAAAGCATTTACAAACACATTAAAGAAGAAATCGATGAATGTGCAAAGCCATTGTTTTTCTTCGATAACGATCCTGATGGGTTGACAAGTTTTCTGCTTCTTTATCGCTACAAAAAAGAGGGTCACGGGGTAGTTATCAAAACAAGGCCGCGCATTACTACAGAATTTGTCAGAAAAGTCAATGAGTATGAACCTGATAAAATCTTCATCCTGGATATCGCACAAGTGGACCAAGAATTTTTGGACCAGGTAAACGTGCCCGTTGTCTGGATAGATCATCATCCTGTGGAACGAAGGGAAAAAGTACTCCACTTAAACCCAAGATTGTCGGGAGAAACACCCGTCCCCACAAGCTATATGTGCTACCAGGCAGTGCGGCAAGATTTGTGGATTGCGATGATCGGAAGCATAGCAGATTGGTATGTCCCTGATTTTAAAGACCAGTTTTGTGAACACTACCCCGGACTCGCGGATCCCATTCTTAAAGAGCCTGCTGAATATCTCTTCACAACAAAGTTGGGGGAATTAATCAGAATTTTTTCCTTCAACTTGAAAGGTTCAACTACGGACGCATTAAAATCAATAAAAATAATGTCGAGAATCAGCAGCCCCGAAGAAATTCTTGAGCAACAAACAGGCCAAGGAAAGTTTTTATATAAAAAATATGAAAGAATAGAAAAGGACTATCAAGCGCTCAAAAAAGTAGCGATTGCGCAAGAGAAGAAAACAAAAAAAGACCCATTCCTTGTTTTTATATACGAAGAAGACAATATAAGCTTAACAAAGGATCTGTCAAATGAATTACTCTACTTATTCCCCAAAAAAATTATCGTTCTAGGAAGAAGAAAATCAGGAGAAATCAAGTGTTCCCTACGATGTAGCGGAACGTACAAACTGAATATTGCCCTGGAAAAAGCACTTATGGGCATTCAGGGTTATGGTGGGGGGCATGATTACGCCTGCGGCTGCTGCATCAAAGAAGAAGAGTTCCCATCATTTCTAGAAAACTTCAAAAAAGCATTAGATTTATAAAATAAATCAGGTTTTTGCCTATCATGCGTCGGTGGTCTAATGGTTACGCGCTAGAATCTGAGATTCGCTGGTTTATGGCGACTGCGCGCCGTAAATGACTTCGGCCTTCCAAGCCGACTATCCGGGTTCGAATCCCGGCCGACGCATTTTTTTATATTTTAATAAACACAACACTTTTTAAATAAAGCACTCCTAAAGCTCTCTTATGCAGCCCGAAACTATCCTGATTATCTGCGCCCACAATGATGACCAAATCATTGGCATGGGGGGAACTATTGCGAAATATGCGGGTCAGGGAAAAAAGATTCACTCGATGTTCTTTTCCCTGGGAGAACTGCACGTTGCCTTATTCCGTAAGGATATCATTGCAAAAAAAAGGTATTATGAATCAAAAAAGGCAGACCAAATTCTTGGGGCAACAAGCATCGAATATTTAGGGTTACCTGACGGCAAAATTGCGGAAGCGATCAGCGAACGCGGCAGGGAGCAAATGAAACAACTCATTTTACAAAAGATTGTACAGTTTAAGCCAGAAAAGATTTTTACTAATGCGACGGATGACTCCCACCCAGATCATCGAGCTGTCGCAAAACTAATCCAAGATCTCATTGACGAAAAAAAGATTCAATCTGACGTTTACGTCTTTGAGGTCTGGCACATTGCAAAACTCAAAGATCGACACCTGCCAAAGCTCGTTGTAGATACGTCAGATTTTTTCAAGAAAAAAATTGAAGCATTTAAGGCACATAAGTCACAAAAACTTGTTTACCTTCAGTTTATCTGGAAAATCTACTTAAAAGATCGCCTCAATGGAAAAAAACATAAAGGCAAATATGCGGAAGTGTTTTACAAAGTCAACTAGCCACCATGACAAAACCAAAACTCCTCATCAGCACAGACAGCTTTTTACCCCGCATAGACGGCGTAACACGCTTTTTAATGGAAATAATCCCCCCATTACGAGAACGATTTGACATCACAGTTGTCGCACCAACATTTCCTGGAAAGCAAATCCGTTTAGAAAAAGTTAATATTGTTTATATTCCTCTCAGCAGTTGGAGAGCAGGGGATTACCAGTTTGCGAAATACCGGCCGAGAATACTTCGCCAACTTGTTAAAAAAAATGATGTTGTATTTAATCAAAGTCTCGGAACGATTGGAATAAACGCCATTCGCATGGCAAAAAAAGAAAAAAAGCCGGTTGTCAGCTTTATCCACTCCATCGACTGGGAATTAGCTTCCCAGAGCATTGGTACAGCAAAGAAACTTGTTGCGCTCGTTGTCAAATGGGTTGCAAAAAGAACCTATAAAAAATGCACCAAGCTTATCTTCCCCTCACAACAGGCTGCATTAAAATACGAAGAACAAGGCATTGTCAGACCTTCAAGAATTGTTTCCTTGGGCGTTGATATCCACCGCTTTAAACCCTCACACAGCAAGGCTATGGCAAAACGCAACATTGGCATCGATGCAAATAAGCTTGTAATTGGATTTTGCGGACGCATCGGAAGGGAAAAAGATTTGGGAACTCTCAAAAATGCATTTGATAAAATCAAAGAAAATTATCCTGTTGTCTTGCTCATTGTAGGGGAAGGGGTTGACGAAAGTTTGCAAGGGGATGGAGTAATTTTAGCTGGGAGACAAAACGATGTTGTCCCTTACCTCCAAGCAATGGATATCTATGTGCTGCCATCCCTTACTGAAACAACATCCTTAAGTACACTCGAGGCGATGGCGTGCGGATTACCAGTTATTTGCACTCCTGTTGGTTCTTTAAAAGAATACATTAAACACCGCCAAAATGGCTATTTATTCCCCAGAGGAAATGTCGAACGACTCTCCCAATATCTTCAAATTCTTCTGAGAAACCCTCAAAAAAGACAACAACTCGGCATGGCAGCACGAAAAACTGTTGGTGAAAAGTTCCACTGGGAAGACACGGTGAAAGGTATTATCAAGGTACTTGAAAAATTTACTAAGCTTTGAGTGAAGAATTTCTCTAAAAAAACATAAAAAGTATGTGATATGTCACAGAAATATATGTTACTTATCACAGAATCAAGTATGTGATAAAACACAGAAAAGTATTTAAACTATCACAGAATACTCTTAAGATATGACGACCATACAAAACCATCGGGAGATTCTTCGGGAGCTCCTTGACGACATCGATGAGAAAATCAGAAACGACCTGCTCGTAGAACGTCAAAAAATCCTTGGTTTCGCCCTTTCTGAAGCAACATGCCACATGCTAGCTATCCTTCTCCTATCAAAAAAATTGATCAGCTCTGGATTTATGATCAATCACAGATATTTCAGTTCTGAAAAGAGGGCATTTGAACGCCTGGGATTCGATTTTGAAAAGAAAAATGAAATTTTAGCAAAGATGGTGAAACAGGAGGAATTAAGAGACAAGCTCTGCTACGGCAAGAACAAAGAACGAGACCTCATCGAAAAGGCAATCCGGAACATGTATGCCCTCAAGGAAATCATCGAAGGAGAATCGAGTGAACCCCTATGAAACAAGGGGATATCATCTCAATGGCCTATGACTTCCTGTCGGTACTCTTCGCCAGGATAGATATTACAAAAATTAGAACTGTTGTGCTTTTCGGTTCCGTTGCCAGAAATGATTTCGATAGAGAGAGCGACATTGACATTTTTATAGACACCACAAATAAACTTGACACGCAGATAAGACAAGTTGTAAAGGTTTTCGATGGAATGCAGAAAAAACGATGGTACCCTAAGGGAATAAACTTGCCCCTGAAAGTGATGTGTGGCAATCTCGATGAACATGCTACATTAAAAGAAGAAATTCAAGAATATGGCATCGTCTTGTACGGTTCGTATGTTCGGCAAGTGACAAAAGATTACTTCTTAGTGTCGTACAACTTAAAAAAAATCAGCCGGGCTTCGAAGATGAAACTTCTACGAACATTCTACGGGTACTCGACGAAGAAGGAAGGGGTTACTTATATTCAATCGGGTCTTCTTAAAGAAGCTCATGGCCTCAGGATTGGGACAAATGTATTCATTATTCCAATCACTGCAAAAAAGAAAGTCGAGGAAACGCTTAAAACGTTAAAAGTATTGTACCAAATCCGAAAGATTGGATTTTAACATTTACTCTGCCCTCACTAAAAACCGCCAATTTTTCATAATGTTTATATAGGACAAACGATCCAATGGCTTACCATGAAAAAAATAAGCTTTATTTTACCATTTGTTGTGTTTGGCCTTATTGTGCTTATTCTTGGCTGCACGCAAACACCAATAAAAACTGCAGAAGTGCCAACAGTGGCACCCACGGAAGCACCAGTACAAGAAGCCGCGCCAACCGCTGCTGGGACTCCTATAACGGTACCTCCACAGGTCGCGACAGCTCCTTCAGGACCGCAGCTTATGCAAGTGCGCATTCAAAATTCTGCTTTTGAACCAGAAGAAATCCAAATAAAAGTGGGAGACGCCATTACCTGGAAACAGATGGATAATGTTCCTCACACGGTTACTGGCGATGGAGGATTAGATTCACCTACCTTAAGAAATGGGGAAGAGTACTCACAAACTTTTAACAAACCAGGAAGGTACACATACTCCTGCAGCATTCATCCTGGCATGAAAGGAGTTGTAGAAGTTACGACAAGAGAGCCAGTGGAATAAGTTTTTGTGTTTTGTTTATTTCCTACCTTTTTTGCTGTTTCCCATTTTCTTTATCTTTTGAACCCCTTGCACATTATGTGTACTTTTCATAAAATATCTTTTCTCCCAAGATCATATCATCTGGCCAAACAAATTCGGGCCCTGTTGCTCGGATGACCATTTCCTCGCTGAACAGATGCGTACAGTCTATGTTATCCTTCTCTCGGATTTTTTCAAAATATGTAACAACGTAACGCGCGACACCTTGTCTAAGCATGGACTCCATAAACACATCGTTCACGCGAATGTTATCCACAAATTTGCCAACACGCGGATCGTAAAAACCTGTAATATCAAACTCATCCAGATTAACCTTAACTCCTTTAATTGCAAGTAAAGATTTGAACGGCTCTACCTTTATATGCGCTGCCACGCATTCACCAGTATAATTTTCTATAGGCTCACACGTATCACAAGTTGTGGTATAAAGCCATTCACCAGTTTTTACTGATTTGCCCCCTGAATAAACCAGCATTTTTTGTTTTGATTGTACCTTCTCTTCTGAAAGAAGAAAAATAATCGCCGCAGTAGCAATGAGAAGGACGAGGAAAAAAATCAGGTACTCAAAACGATGTTGCTGCATAAGGAAGATCTACGGATTTGTTGTTCTGTCCGTTGGCGGTGGGGCACTGCGAGTAATTTTCGCAATCACATTGTTGGATTCATATATTATCCAATCACCTCCCCTGCCCATACCACTCGTATCTTGAAGTACCACTGGGCCTTGTACAGATTCACGAGGTTGCACCAATATAACAATCGCCACAATCGCCACAATGGCAACAATGGCCAACATAAGAAAATTTGATTTTGATTCTTCCATAATAATACACCTCTTTCCGATTA
>JAGWAF010000061.1 GCA_018302085.1 Candidatus Woesearchaeota archaeon
AGGACACAAGTTATTATACAGATGGTTATGTCCTTTGCATATAGTAACTGATATGTTTTATATAAAAATTATGTCAGTTACTATATTTCAAACTTCTCTGAAAATATATCCTTCATCGAGTGCTTAGCAAGAATTTTAAAACACTGCTGCCGTTGCGTATTTGGCAATTTTTACTGAGAGGGTTTCTTCAATTTCCAGTGTGCGCCTAACAAGCTCTCCAATCAGGAGGCGTACTCTCCTTTCTTCTTCTGGAGGAACATTGTGCAAACCGGAAAGTTCACCGTTAATAAGAGGGGATGTATTTGTTCTAACCCATTGTTCTGTTTCTTTTGCGGCAGCAAGTACTTGCTTGATTTGCTCTTTTTCTCCCCTTATAAAATTAATAAGCTCATCGATAGATACACCTATATCATCGGTATTAACTCTTCCTGGAAAGAAATAACTCCAGAATCCTGTAGGGAATTTTTTACAAAAGATCAGTTCCTTAAGGTTCCTTTCTTGTGCTATAGAAATTGCCCTTCCAAAGATGTTAAAAGCTCGCAAAATTGTATCAAAATATTCTTCTGCAAATTTTTTGTTAAGGAAGAATGCTCCGAACTGGGTCCATGTTTCATTAAGATTTTTTTTGACTTCTTCTAGTACTTTTGCTAAATTATCTATTTCTCTTTTTTCTTTTTTGACGTTTGCTAAAAATCGTTTGAGTTCTGGGTTATATGTTAATAATCTTCCAGATCTCGCGGCCGCTTTCATTCTTAGCAGGTCGTATGCGATTTCCTTGGCGTATATTTGCAAACAACGCACTACGTCTCTTGCATCGTCTTCGCACTTTTTGAGTTTTTCAACATCCTTAAATAGTAGGTCAAGGTTCACGATCTGTTTTAGAACATTACCATATAAATATCTTTCCGAATCCAAGGTTCTGTCCTAAATGCGGGTTAGCAGCCTTAGATCGAAGTGCTCGCGGAGAAATGCGAGCTTCTCCCTAGCCGTTTTCACCCAAATATTTTTAAACCAGCTTCAAATTAACAGTGCCATGACCGAATATAAAACAGTTAAAGAAGCCATGAAGCAGGGTTCCGGTAAAGTTTCCCTCCAGGGCTGGGTTTACAGAGAAAGAGGTTCTTCTAAGCTAAAATTCATTGTTTTAAGGGATAGCACAGACATTATTCAATGTGTTCTTGAAAAAGATAAGTTAGGCGATAAAAAATTCGACGTTGCTGATAAGGTTCAGGTTGAAACAAGCATGCGTATTCATGGAATAATCAAGGAAGATAAGCGTGCTCCTACCGGGTATGAAATTGCTGTTGAAGATTTTGAAGTTGTCGGCGCTTCAAACGAATTTCCTATTACGAAAGATCAGTCCACAGAGTTCTTGGCGGATAACAGGCATTTGTGGTTAAGATCAAGAAGGATGACTGCCATTCTCAAAATTAGAAGCACGGTTTTTCATGCTATCGATGATTATTTCAGAAAAGAGGGTTTTTACATTTATCATTCCCCATGTTTTTCCCCTAACAATTGTGAGGGTGGCTCTACAGTTTTCAAAGTTGATTATTTCGGTACTCCGATGTACCTAACTCAAAGCTGGCAGTTGTATGCGGAAGCGGGAATCTTTTCCTTAGGTAATATTTATACAATAGCACCGTCTTTCAGAGCAGAGCGTTCCAAAACAAGCAGGCATTTGACAGAATATTGGCATGCTGAGATGGAAATGGCGTGGTGCAAGTTTGAGGACATATTGAAACACGCAGAGCAGATTATCAAATTCATTGTGCAAAAAGTTTTAGAAAATAATCAGGAAGAATTAAAAATTTTAGAGAGAGATCCAAAAAAATTAGAGCCGATTGTTAAAAAGCCATTCATTCAAATGACTTACACGGATGCGTTAAAAGTTTTGAAAGAAAAGTGCAACATGGACGTTGAGTGGGGTAAGGATTTGAGAACGATAGAAGAAGAGAAGTTAACAAAACTATATGAAGTTCCTTTGTTAGTAACACGTTATCCTAAAAAAGTGAAGGCTTTTTACATGAAAGTTGATCCTGAAAATGAGGATGTTGTTTTAGGTGTTGATTGTCTCGCCCCTGAGGGCTATGGTGAAATCATTGGCGGTTCTCAAAGGGAAGAAAGCCCTGAAGAAATCGAAAGGCGCTTACGGGCGCAAGGGGAAGACCCTAAATCTTATGGCTGGTATTTGGATTTGAGAAAGTACGGCAGTATCCCTCATGGTGGCTTTGGCTTAGGAGTTGAGAGAGTAATCACTTGGATTTGCGGCTTGGACAACATTAAGGATGCAATTCCATTCCCGAGAACGATGTTAAGGTTTAATCCGTAATCTTTTTTATATTCGTGTTTTTATTCGTATTTTTCACATCTAGTTTTTTCATAAAATAAACAATTGCTTCAAAAAACATTTAGAAAATCATTAAAAAATTCACAGCGCCAATAGCACAACTCCAACAATAATTCCAATCACTCCAACATATTGGTGCATTTCCATGACCTCTTTGAGATATATGTGTGCGAGAATGACAGTAATGAATGGTGACGAATAAACAATCGGGGCAATTAGCGAAATTAATTCTAGGGTGTATGCGTAGTTAAATGTTAATGTTCCTATCGCGCTGAGAAATCCCACCAAAATAATTAACCAAATTTCTTTTTTTGTTGGTTTTCGCAAGCCTTTCCATGGAACTGCAGAGGCTAAAATTAAAAAAATAAATCCGTCTAACAATATTGAGGGGACGAGGATCCCTGATAACTTAATCGGGATTTTCATAAGGAAAAATACAACACCCCAAAGGAAGAAAGTAATTACAGCAAACGGAACTCCTTTGGTGACCTCGTGTAATTTCAGATTTTTCAAATCCTTCCATCGAAAGGATGCTATGATCGTTCCTAAAATGATGAGGAGAACTGCAAATCCTTGAAAGTGTGTTAATTGCTCGTGATAGAAAATGGCAGCTAATAAAACGGTGATAACAGTTGAAGCATGTGCTATGGGGCTTACGATGGAAACTTTGCCAATCTTAATGGCTGCAAAGAAGGAGAGCACTGCAAACGTTCCCAGAATTCCAAGCAGTATCATCCATCCTAGAATTTCCAGAGTAAAAACAAATGGTTCACCGCTTAAAGCAGCGTATAGCACAATCAGAATCACAATTACCAATTCTCTGTAGAGCGTTGTTGTATATGTTCCTAGTCGTGGCAATATTTTCTTGAGAAATATTTCTTGAACTCCATAGCAAAGCATTGCAATAATTCCCAGAATGATTCCATTGAGCATGGAAAAAGAAAGAATAAAGAGTTAATAAGTTTATCGCCAAATGGAAGCGCCAGTATTGGCTCGTTTAATTCTCTTTTCTAATCCACTTCCAAGACCTGCAAGAGTAGCATCATCAAATAATCCGCCAACGACACGTAAATCTTTGAATTCGTTCTTTGCTTGACCTTTTAACCATTTTATAACTTTATCCCAACTCTCAGTAGCCTTATCCTTATCTCCTTTATAATAATTCATATCGCCCTGATTAAGATTACCAATTGCTTCTTTGAGGCTATTTACCCGCGCTCCATATTCAGATCCATTTATTTGATCGAGATAATTAATCGCGCTTTTCAAATTTCCTTGGTGACGTTCATAATCGATATTTCCAGGATGTGACAGTGCATTGTAAAAGAAATTAAGCGCCATTTGCATTTTATAATGATCTTGTTTCGCATCGCCATCTAGCCTATCTACTTTTTCTCGATCTCTTTTTATTTTTTCAAGCTCTTCATTGAGGTAAGCTTCTAATCTTTCACGCTCAGCTTGTCTTCGTTCTTCTTGGCTAAGCTGCACACTTTCTTTAACTGCATCAAGTGGTAAAACCCCTTCCTGTGTAACTATTGTTGGAGTTTGTATTTGAGATTCGTTATTTTTTTCTTGTGAATATGTTTTTGGAGAAGTTTGTTGTGATGGAACTTTTCTTACAATAATTTCGAGTGTGCTTGGAACTGTCTGTTCAACAGAACTTTTAGTAGCTTCATATTCATGTGCTTTCGTTGTTTTTCCAGCAAGGTATCCTAGAATGCCCGCTCCGATGATGCCCACAATGCCTGCCGCTTTTGCAAATCCTAATTTTCGAGAAGTGTACGGAATTGAAGAAATTCTTTGTGGTGCTATTCGCGAGTCATTTTCAGCTTTTATATACGTCTCTCGTGCTTTGTAGACGGCGTTCAACGCTTGTTTTCGTTCAAACCAGCCTAGGTTTTTAGCGGCGTTTTCAAGATGATCGAGTTTTTTGTAAACATCAGAAAGTTGACTAGAATATTTCTGGTGGTTGTTCCTGAAATTATTCGCTGCCGTTAGAATGTCGTGTTTTGTGTATTGAATAGTCATAGTTCTTCACTCACTTCTTATTCTGAAATTTGGTTATTTATAAAGATGCGTATTTTTACTATTGTACAGTAACAAATATACGCATTTAGTCAAAGCCTTGGTAGAGCAGCTTTACCGCCTTTGTTTCAAGGTAATTTAGGGCACCGAAGCCACGTGGATCCAAGCACTTATTTATCGCTTTTATAGCCTCTGCCGAGGTGGTATACGTTTTGCTATCTATCGAAGAATAAAGGGCCTGTTCTGCGAGGCTTTGCACGACTTTCGTGCGTAGTGCTTCCTGTCCTTTTTTAGTTCCGGGAACAAAGAAGTGCCACCATCTTCTTTGGCTTTTTTCTAACTCCGAAAAAATAGTCTGCACATTTTGTTGTATTTTTGCTTTGATTCTACTTTTTTCTCTGGTCTTTCTCTCGAGTTCGCTTGTATCGTAAAAGAGTTCGGCATCGTGCCACCTTTCACCAAGAACACTATACTCTTCATGAAGTCCTGATCTTGTAGTTTTCAGAAGCCTGTCGATGGATCCGTAATTACCATTTCCCCGAGGTGATGAACTTACGTGAAGAATAATCTCATCATATTCGTGCGGTATTTGTTCTATTGATGACACAGAAACGTAGGACCCATAAGCGCGCCCCATCTTCTCCTGCGATGTAGAATTCTTCTTTAGCGCATCGCGAAGCAAAGAACTTGTTTCTCGTCTTCTAGCTCTATCTGTAGAGGCTGTCATCTTCACTCACTTGTCTCCGCCTCTCCCAGAAGAATGCCTTACTCTCAGTTTATATAGGTTATGCGAAACAAGATTATTTTCTATATAGAAATTATTAATTCCCTTTCACAACCTTCTCAGCTTCATCAAAAATTCTTCGTTCAAAATCAAAGCTTCGTTCTCCTTCATCTTTCTCTTGTGAAAAGACCTTCATTAAATCCTTCACAATTCCCATCCGTTCCTTAAACAATGTTTGTTGCCCTGCATGTTCCTGGATAAGGGTTTCTTCAATGTCCTCAACACTGTTCTGGTTTATCATGACTGCTTCAAACTCAACACTTTCAAGTTTTGCTGTGTTTTTCATCACAAAGTAAGCCCCTGCAGCATAACACAAAGAAAAGATTTTTTTAAAATCAACATCACTTTGTTTTCCCTTGCTTAATTTTCCCTGTAGTCGTATAGTCACAATCGCATTGTTTAATTTTTTATGTTGTATCTCCTTCTCAAGCATTTCAGTCACTTCATTCGCACTTTTATCCTTCACTTCAAGATTTACATGAAATGTTTGAAAAATCTCAAGTGGAATATATTTTAAATTCCAATTTTCAATGAAATAAAATCCTCCGCAATGAAGTTTCTCAAGCTCAGAAATATTATTTGGAAAGAGTGGACCAGGATAAATAACTGCAGGGTAATCCTTGTCTGAATATTTTTCCACGATGTGAACGTGCCCTCCTGCATAATAGTTAAACCCTCGTGGTAAAATAGAAACTGGCTCTGAATCCATTTCTTTCAAATCTTTAGGTTTCATCTCCGTAATGGATGAATGAAACATGAATATTTTTTCTCCTTTTTCCGATTCAAGTTTTTCTTTGTCAAGGTGCGGATAATATTTTTTTTCTAGCCCTCCTTTTTTTCCAATCATTCCTGTGATCTTCACATGAGTTTTCGGATCAATGGTAAACTCCAACGCTAATTTTTCGTGAACAATTTTTCCGCGTGCAACATTAACAAAGAGCCCTGCGCTTTCAAGAACATCAAGCATGGTTTTTCCTGATGGGGAAAAATCATGGCTTCCGGGGATGACATAACATGCAATGCCAGAATCATGAAGCTGTTTTAATTTTTCTGTAACAATTTTTAATCGTTCAATACCCGGCAAACTTGTATTGAATAAATCCCCGGCAATCAGGACAAAATCAACTTTTTCTCGTATACAAAAATCAATCGTCTTGATAAAAGCATGCGAGCTGATGTCGCGAAGTTTCGGATCTCTCCATCCTCCAATGTGGCAGTCTGCCATGTGAACAAATTTCATGATGTAGCGATTCGCGCAAACTATTTAATTGTTTTTACATATAAATATTTTCTATATTGTAATAAATTAATTAGTAAACTAAAAATAAAAAAAACCCGTAACGCTTATAAATTGGAGCATCCCAAAATGTTGAAATAGTCAGGAGGGGTGTTTTGTATGGACAAAGATACAGAAAAAATTTTAGCAGCATTGAGTTATCCTATTGGCCTTATTGGGTTGATTCTCGCATTGATTGGTGAAAGTGCTTATGCCAAATATCATGGCTGGCAGGGCTTATTTTGGGGCATTGCTATTTTTGCAGTGAACATCGTCCTAAGTATGATATTCATCATTGGATGGATGATCATGCCCTTGGTTTGGCTTGTATGGCTTGTCTTTTCAATCATCTTTGCAATCAAAGCCTACAAGGGAGAACAATTTGAAATTCCAGTCATTTCTGGCATTGTCAAAGGAATTATGAAGAAATAATTTTTTTTATTTTTTCAATCCTTGGGCTTCACGCATGTCTTTAAGGGAGCATTCTCCATTCGGATAGTATTGTCGTATTTCGTGCTCCAGAAAATACTCTAGACCATTCATAAGAACCCTTGCCCCAGTGTCCGTTTCAACTTTAAATCCCCAACTCCATGAGTTCACGCATTGCGTCCCCATAATGATTTGCTTCTGCCAACCAGATTCCAGTTTCGTGGTCAAGATACACAGCATATCGACGATATTGGAATATTCCAAACCTTCTATTCTGAGCATCCGTTATAGCTTCCGTTCGAATGTTTCGCTCCCTTTTATGGGATATCTCTATGTTTGGTGGGGTGTGGTTTGTGAAAAGTTGTGTTATATCTGGAGAAGGACTTTGATCGGCCAGCGCTGCAGAGATCCTTAATACTAAAGTATCTCCACTAATCACAGGTGCAAAAGTGATCTTAACAGGCATTTCTTTTTGGGTCAAAGAATCCCATCTTTCACCTACGAGTAAAAAAGAATTTATAAGTGTGATGGCAAAAAATCCGGAAGATTTTCGACTTATTCTCATCTATTTCGCATGGGCACTCCAGAAAAATCGTTATATTTTCGTTTTTTCTCCCTAAAACTTTATAAAGAATGTCTGCTTCCCAGAAATGACGTGAAGGGGGGAAGGTAATGAGTGACGATGATATTTTACGCGTTCCTGGCGATGTATTTGCAGACGTTCTTGCTTCTTGTGAATTTAGTGCAAAAATTACAGGTGGCGGTATAGACCTTGTTGTTGTGAGACTCGATGTTGATAATCGCGTTGCGCCAGGAGGGCTTTATAGCCATGAGATTTTTCTTGCACACGTTATGACCCCGAGAAAGTTGCCTGAACAACGAACCGTGCATAGAGAACAGCTTGCCCGTTTACTTTATGTTGATTCTGATGTTTTACGTCCTTTTTCGTTGCAAACAAGCAGTGGCTCATTGCCCAATGAGGTTGATTTACAAATTCTGGCTAGACTTGCGAAGTACCTAGCTGTTGTGGGCGATGTAATACGAACAGTTACCTTTGCTCCATGTCCAGAACTTGTCCCAAATGCAGCGAGTCTAGGTCTTATTGATGAGAGAGCAAGGCAAGGTTTTGTAGGAGACTTGACGGGTGTGAATTATCCCACGCTTATACCATTAACCAATGCTACTCTGGAAAGACTCGCATCTGGCAGACCAATACCAACAGAACTTTACAAGATTCATGACAGGCCAAACGCCCTTTTAAGATTGTGAAACGGTTTACCCAATTAGTTCCTTCCAATAATTGTCGGCTTTTTCCAGTTCTACTATGCCCCTCAATTCTCGATCGATAGCCTCATTGAGAGTAGTTGTAGTTCTTACCAATTTATCATGAGCCTCAAAAAACTTCTGGGCTTCTGGCTTGGCTAGTAGGCAAGAACTAACAGCAGTGATCATGCCATCCAGGAATTGTATAACCTGAGTGAGAGTTGCAGTTCTACCAATGATTCGACCCATGTTTTCCTGATAGCGCTCATGCTCAAATGTCTCAAGGCCATGTTCAATATTTGGAAGAATTTTTACTGTAAGTCGTCGTGCTTGCTGTTCTATGGTCTCAAATAGTTCACGAATATTCCTCAAAAGATTTCTTCCCTCCCTGTTCTCAAAGTGTACTATCCTAATCTGTCTTTTTACAATTTCG
>JAGWAF010000075.1 GCA_018302085.1 Candidatus Woesearchaeota archaeon
GGAATTATGGTATTGCACCGACCACACATCTTTGGTGCGTATATAACTAAAAAACACGAAAAAAAATGCATGGAAAAAGGGTTAACTTTTTACTCAAATCAAGAAAAGTTTAACACATACTTAAAAAAATTTCAAAAATATGTAGACGATGCCAATAAATTAATCATTCCTAAGTATAAAACGATTCCTAAAAATTTAAAAAAAGAAGAACTGGACAAGGATATTGGATTTATAGCAAAATTATGGGCATATTATGGTCTTGCAGAATTCGTATTTACAGATCTTGCTTACACCAAAGGTAGTGCTCAAGCCAAAAAGAATGCATACGCAATAAACAAATTTAAATTTAAAGCAAGAGAAGTTATGAATGCATATTTTTTTAAGAATGGGGTTATTGATAATGTGTTAAACTACTGTTCTCAACAATTCTTGAAAGAAAATGACGCTCATTATCTCTATAAAGATGAATTACTTGATTTATTCGATGGAAAAAAACCTGACCATAAAATAATTAACGAAAGAAAAAAAGCGCATGGATCTATAGTTATAGAAGGAAATATCAAAAGATTATCCAGTTCTCAATCTTTAGAATTAAGTAAAAGACTAGTTTTCTGTGAAAAAGAAGAAATACAAGGCATTTCTATTAATTCTGGAAAAGTCATAGGAAGAGCAATCATTGCCCCTATGTACAATGACTATAAATCTATCGCAGAAATTAATAAAAGAATGATGCAAGGTGACATTTTAATTGCTGAATCTACAAGCCCGGATATCATGATGCTTTGTGAAAAAGCATCTGCAATTGTTGCCGAACAAGGGGGTTTATTATCTCATGCGGCTATTCTAAGTAGGGAATTGAATATCCCGGGGATAGTTCAAGCAACATTCGCAACACAAATATTCAAAGATCACGATCTTATAGAAGTTGATGCAGACAAGGGGATTATAAGAAAAATAGGTTAATCTACAATCCCCCATAAACACTCGCTGTAATCTTTTTCTTCAAATCCATAAATTCTGCAGAAAATTTTATTTCAGGGAGCCTCGGTTGGGGTAATATTTTGAAACGAGATTCCTTCCAGAGGATTTAGAGAGCCCTGCAGTGATTAACATTTATGGAGACCGAGTAGTCAATGTTCTTTGGAAGAAAGATTACCCTCTCTGTTTTATGTTAATCAATAAAGAAATTGCGGATTCGTATAGAAAATATTTTGAGTATCTCTGGAAACTAGCAAAAAAGTAATTCACTCAATATCCTTATCCACAACTTCTCCAGGCAGGGTATTGCGATCTGGCCAGATCATTCTTCCTGGGTAAATGCACGTGTTGATGCCCGTTTTAACCCTATCGCCAAGAAATGCTCCTAATTTTCTTCTTCCCGTGTCTACTTTCTGGCCTTTGACAAGGATAACATTAGTCTTCTCATCATGGCGGTAATCTGCGGTTACAACTCCTGCAGCGATATTGCAATCTTCTCCAATGACAGAATGACCTATATAAGAAAAGTGTTTTGCGGTAACGTTAACCATCAAAATACTGTCCACAACCTCCGCTCGTATTCTGCATCCATCCCCTATGCTAGTGTGCGATCGTAGATAAGCGTGCGGCCCTATTTCACAGTTCTCTCCAATAACCACAGGCCCTTCAATGTACGTTCCCGATTTTATAACAGTTCCTTTTCCAATTTTTACCGCTCCTTTGATCATTACCCCCTTTTCTATCTCCCCTTTGATGGTTTGTCCTCTCATCTGATTCAACACATATTCATTTGCTGCCAGCATATCCCATGGGCGGCCAACAGGAATCCAACATTCTTTTACAATAACTGGCAGAACTTTTTGTTTTGCTGCAACGCGATTCACATAATCAGTGATTTCATATTCTCCTCTCGCGCTTTTCTCAATTTTTTCTGCAAAAATATCTGTTTCAAAACAGTATGCGCCAGTATTGGCAAGTTGTGTTACAGGTTTTTCTGGTTTTTCTATAATTTTTACAACACGACCTTGTTGTACAATCACCGCTCCAAAGCGCTGGATGTCTTTTGCTTCTTTTACTAGGATTCCAAATCGTGTCTTCGCGAGCTTCTTCAGGTCATCATGCCCATACAAATCGTCCCCATTAAGAACAAGAAATCTTTTTTTCAATAAGCCTCTTGCTTGTAAAAGCGCATGCCCCGTTCCCAGTTGGTCTCGTTGTTCAATAAAAATTAATTTGATATTGCCAAAATAATTCCCGTATTTTTTCTGAATCATGTCTCCTTGATACCCCACAATAATAATCGCTTCCTTTACAATGCCCTGTAGCGCTTCTAATTGATGGGAAAGAATTGGCCTGTTTGCGATTGGCAGCAATGCCTTTGGCCGAGTGAGAGTTAGCGGATATGTCCTTGTGCTTTTTCCTGCGCTGAGAATGACTGCTTGCATGGTTTTCATTTATTTTTTTTGTTGTTTATGAATCTTTCTTTTTTTATTTATGCTGCTTGTTTTTGTATATGTTGAATAATCGCCGCAGCTTCCATGAGCGTATGAACTGTATGGACAGGCTTCTCTAAATAATTTGCTGGTTGGAGATCTTTTCTTTTTCCTTTGAGGATTCTGATTGTGCGAATTCCAAGGCTGTTTGCAGCGCTGATTTCACTTCTTATATTATCACCAATACATATGGCCTCTTCTGGTCGATATTTCTGCAGTACTTTTTTGAATAAAGGAGCTTTATTTCCTCCTTCACTTTCATCATATAGTTCTATAAAATGAAAGCGCAACCCTAAATGTTGAAGTTTTCTTCCTTGTAATATTTTTGAACCTGTAGTTACCAAATAGACCTCATAGCCTTGAATGTGTCCGAGAAATTTTTTTGCGTCATGTGAAAGTTGAAGTGAAGAAAGATCTATGACTCTGTAAATTTCTTCAGATATCATAACCGGGTTTAAATTGAAATGCTCGCAGCACGCTTTGGTATATTTTGCAGTGTAGCTGTGCTCTTTTATAAATCGTTCAACCGTATCCCCAACTATAAGCAGGGGTTGTCCGGTACGTTGAGTAAGTACGCGGCAGAGTGCTTTTTTCCATGACTCTGACAATTGTTCCGTCGTGTCTATTAGTGTATCATCCAAATCTATAATAATTGCTTTGATCATAATAACTCCTTTATGTGTTCACTTACTTTATCATATCGATGACGGATGCTTTCTCTTCTTACTGTGTCCGCAGTGTCCTGCTTCCATTGTGTGTCATGAACGAAATTATCTCTAATAATAACTGGCTTTTTTGTGTCTTTCGTTGTGTCTTCTACGAAGTATTGATTATTTTTAGCATAATGGTCAATCATTTTTTTGCTTGGTTTTGCATCGTTAACAAGAACATAGTCCAGAAAACAAAACTGCTGAATAGATTCTACGAAATCTTTTGAAGTAAATTGCAAATGTCCCCATTTAGTAAACAAATTGGTGATATATATTTTCTTGGCTTTGCTTTTTTGTAGTGCTTCTGGAATTCCAAGAGTTAAAAAGTGGGATAAGCAGCTCGCGTAAAGATTTCCAGGAGCAATTACTATCAAATCCGCTTTTTTGATGGCTTCAAGAACTTTTGGATTAGCTCGAGGTTTTGGTGTGAGTTCAACTTTAACGACTTTTTTATTTGAGAGTTCTCCTAGTGGTGGAAAATTTGAAACTGTATCCTCCCCTTTGACAATGCTTCCTTCCTCTAGAACAACGAATAGGTGTGCTTGGTCTTCTGTGACAGGTAAAATTGTAATGGGTGACTGAAAAAGTTTAGTTGCTTCAGAGAGTGCATCGCTGAGGTTTCCTTTTATTTTTTCCAATCCGGCGATGATAATATTTCCTATGGTATGCCCTCGTAAATCTCCTTCCTGGAAACGATAATTGAGAATTTCTTCATGAGGTGAGGTTGCTGCTAAGCATACTCTGGGATCTCCTGGCGGAAGGACGTGCAATTGTTGTCGCAATTTTCCTCCGCTTCCTCCGTCGTCAAATGCCGCAACAACTGCCGTGATCTGTACATCATCTAGCTTTTCAAGTCCTTTGAGCAGAGTGCTTGATCCAGTTCCTCCTCCAAATACCAGAATATTTTTTTTCATTTGCTCACTTTTTTTATTTAATTTTAGTTCTATTTTTTAATATATTTTTTGACATTTTTCAATATTTTTTATTTTCTTAAAATAATTTTTTAATTTTTTGTATTACTTTTATAACATTTCTTTATATTATTTTTTAATTATCCTTTTATCTGTTCTATCTAATATTTTCATAAATTTTAATCATAAATCTACTTTACTGTAACGCTTTTCGCTAAATTTCTTGGCTTGTCAACATCACATCCTCGTGCAACAGCAAGATGGTATGCCAAGATTTGGAGGGGGATCGTGAGTATAAGGGCATTGCCACATCCGGAATTTGGAATGATAATTGTTTCGTCATACACGTTATTTTCCTCTTGGTCAATTCCAATAATAAATCCTCCTCGTGCTTTGATTTCCATGGCGTTGCTGATAATGAGATTTCTTGTTTCAGGAGTGGCAAGAATGATACATGGTGTTCCTTTTTCAATGAGTGCAATGGTGCCGTGCTTTAATTCTCCGCCTGCAAATCCTTCTGCATGAATGTAGCTGACTTCTTTTATTTTTAATGCACCTTCAAGTGCGGCCGGGTAAGCGATATCTCGTCCAATGATAAATATGCTTTTTTGATTTTTTATTTTCTCTGCAAGCTTTTTTAATTTAATTGTATTTTCTTCAATAAGCCTTGGTAAACAAGAAATGTTTTCAAGAATTTTTTTTCTCGCGTCTTCAATTTTTTCAGTGAGGGTAAGTGCGAGTAGACTTAAAATAGCAAGCTCGGCAGTATAAGCTTTGGTGCTCACGACACATATTTCCGGTCCTGCTTGCATATTAATGCAATGATCGCTGAGCCTTTCAATCGTTGAGCCTTTTACATTCACAATGGAAAGTACCTTAACCATTTTCTCTTTTGCAATCTTGATGGCATCGATAACATCCGCTGTTTCCCCACTTTGTGAGACGGCGATGATAAGGCTTTTCGAATTCAAAAAAGAGGTATAATTTCTAAACTCCGAGGCAAGAACAACATTTATATGCATCTTCGCGAGGTGTGCAAACTGATAGGAAGCGCTTAAACAGGCATGATAGCTCGTTCCACAGCCTATTAAAAAAACTCCGCGTGCATCTTTGATCATGGAAACAGTCTTTGCAAAGGTTTCAGAACTTTGTTCAACAGATTTTCTGATGGTTTCTTGTTGTTCTTTGATTTCCTTGATCATAAAATGAGGTTCATTTCCTTTTTCCGCTTCTTCAAGTTTCCAGTTGATGGTTTGAATGTTAGAAATTATTTTTTTATGAGTTTTGAGATCAAAGATTTGAATTTCTTTTCCTATTTCTTCTGTTCCTATAGTTCCGTACTGGTTATCTTCTAAAAAAATAACCTGGTTGCTGTATTCTAAAAATGCGGGAACATCACTTGCAACAAAATACTCATTTTTCCCTACTCCAAGTACTAAGGGGGACCCATTTCGTGCAAAATAAATCCCCCGGTTTCCTTTTTGAATGGCGAGAATAGCATAACTTCCATCTATCTTATTCAGCATTTTTTTAAACGCCTTTTTAAAATCTTGAGTTTCCTTATAATATTTTTGAAGAAGGTGGGGGATAACTTCTGTATCGGTTTCAGAAACAAATACAAAACCTTCTTTTTGCAACATTGCTTTTAATTGTTGATAATTTTCAATAATGCCATTGTGCACAACAGCAATGCTTTTGTCTTGTGATAGGTGGGGGTGCGCATTTTCTAGTGTGACACCCCCGTGGGTTGACCATCTGGTATGCCCTATTGCAAGTGTATGTACGCGGAGGTTAAGATCGTGACGTTGAATATGACCAATTTTCCCTATGTTTTTGACCAGATCAAAATTTCCGGTGATGATGCCCCAGCTATCATAGCCTCGATATTCGAGTTTTTTCAATCCCTTGAGTACCACTTCAGGGGCGTCTTTGTTTCCTGCGTATCCTATAATGCCGCACATGAATCATCAAAATCCGCAACCTTTATAAACATTATTAATATTCTTTTAGTAGTACTAAAAAATATTTTTTAGCATAACAACACGTAACCATGTTTATCGTTGAACAGTTAAAGGGGGAAACGGCTTCATTGCCTGCCAAGCTTGTCGAGCCTAAGCAAATCAAAGCCCTCACAAGCAAGCTCGCGATGCATATTCTTGAAGCTCTTGCGCAGAAGCCGAGCTACCCTAAGGAAGTTGCAAACCAGTTGAATGTACATGAGCAAAAGGTATATTATCATATTCGAAAATTAGAGAAAGCCAAACTGATAGAAGTCGAGAAAAAAATTCAGGTTGGAGGAACACAAGCAAATGTGTATGCTTTAACTCAGCCTGCTTTTGTCGTTGCTTTAAAAAAATTTCAAATGACAAAAAAAGCATTAGGAACTTCTTCTAAAGATTTTCTCGAACCTTTTGTTGAAAACGGTGAATTAAAAGCGACGATCATCGTTGGAAGCCCCGATCCTCATGGTCCTGAGAAAGCAAGGTCAAGGGATGGATATTATGGCATTGATTTTGCATTATTTTTAGGGAGTTTTTTGAACTATGTTCCGAACTTGAATGTCAAATTAGATACTGAGGCAAATAGAGACGATCTTGCAAATAATCTTATTCTAATTGGAGGTCCAATTGTTAATACGGTTGTTGGTTCTGTGAATCAAAAGCTTCCAATTTCTTTTGATGAAAAGCAAAATTATGCGATTGTTTCTCAAATTTCTGGAAAAAAATATTTTAGTGATGAGTGCGGCATTATTGTTAAAATAAAAAACCCTTTCAATCCTAAAAAATCTTTATTAGTCATTGCAGGAAAGCGTTATCCTGGTACAAGGGCGGTGATGATTGCGTTTTTGCAGCATTTCTCAGAAATAATAAAAGGCAATAAGCATAATCCTAAAATCATGGCAAAGATTGTCGAAGGCATTGATTTAAACGCAGATGGTATTGTCGACAGTGTTGAGTTTTTGGAGTGAACTTGATGCGCCAATCGGGAATTGAACCCGAATCCCAAGCTTATTCCGATCAAACTTAAAAGTTTGTTGGGAAGCTTGTATCATGCCGTTAGACCATTAGCGCGTTAAAAACAATAAGAACTCATTGTTTAAATCTGTTTCCATCAGTCACTTTTTTAAAGAACTAACAAGTGATATCATTGATGTCAACTTCAGGAAGTGTAGAAACCCCAGCAGGGGCAGATTCTGATCTGGTGGATCGTTTATTAGAAAGAAAAGAGGATTTTTTAAGGGCATTGTTAGGTGGCTACCCAAATCTGCAGGCTCTTTTGTTAGTCGGCGCATCGGAAGAAAGAAAGTTTTATGTCGTTCTGCCTGATGATTATTTTGAAAGATTTTATGCAGATCGCCCAGAAGTCGCAAGAAGAGCTGTTCAACAATTTCTTTCTGAGTTAGGTTTGAAAAGTTGTGAAGACAGAATAATAGAAGTTCATTCTGTCGCGTTTGTGAAAGAAACGTTAAACGATATTGATGGTTACGAAATTCTTTATCAGAAACATCACAAATAATATCTCTTATTTGCAGCTTTTTGCTCCCGATCTTTAACAGAGCCGGGTTTGTTTATGCGTGGGCGGTGTGATGCTTCATCCCTTCTCATCGTTAAATCTAATTCTGCTAAGAAGGCATTCATCCCATCCTGCATGTTGTATGGGCCGAGTACAATTCCCTTCTCTGCAGGTGTTCCGTCAAACACTATGAGGTTATCAGAAAGATAATCGATGAACAACAAGTCATGATCAACAACAAGGCAGCTAGTTCCCCGTTGTTCCATTACTTCACGAATAACTTTTGATACAATCAGGCGCTGTTCTACGTCTAAATAAGCACTTGGTTCATCGAGTAAAAACAAATCTGCTTCTTGCGAAAGACAATAGGCTATTGCAACTCTTTGCAATTCTCCTCCGCTTAATTCATTCAATTTCTTGCTTAGGAGGGGATGGATGTTTAGGGACCTCATAACCCCCGTGTCGTATTTGAGCATAGCATTGCCCAGCAGTTCTTGGACAAACATTTGACTTGTGGTGTCGATGTACTGAGGTTTGTACGCGACCCTCACATGTGTTTCTATCTTTCCTTGCTTGGGCTGAATAACGCTGGCGAGAATTTTAACAAATGTTGTTTTTCCAATTCCATTTGCTCCTAATACCCCCGTTACTTCATGTTTTTTTAAGCTTCCTTCCCTCGCACTTAATGTGAAGTAACGGGGGTATTAGGAGCAAATGGAATTGGAAAAACAACATTTG
>JAGWAF010000019.1 GCA_018302085.1 Candidatus Woesearchaeota archaeon
CGTGATCTTCGAACCATCGGTCTCCAATGTCCGTACGATAATACATGTTAGGGATGATGATGTTGCCAATTCTATTATAAACCTGACTTTGAGCTTGCTTCATGGTAGGGCCCGTACCCACAATAATGAGGGAAACTCCAGAACTGCCTGTGAGAACCCACTCACCGTCGACCAATTTAACGTCCTCAATGTGGACCCCGTCAAAGTTGGGCTTTTTGAAAATCACTACAGCATCCTTGCTCCTTTGTGCAAATGATTTGGGATCTGCATACGGAAACGGAGGAACAACAATCCTCACGCCTATCTGGAAGCCATTCTTTGATTTAAATTTGGGCATTCCTCCGTGGGCAATCTCATACAAAAATTCTCCAATGGGGGTTAACATGCCTTCCATTTGAATGCTAATGGTAGGGTAGCCAAACCTTGAAGTGAATTCAAGTGGGAAAATACCTGTGCCATTTACAATGCAGTTAAGATCGATATAGCCGACGTACCCCTCTTCCTTTAATTTCGACTCCATCTTTTTAAGAGTGTTGTTGAAAATCTTATTAGGACCGCTCCAGAACATGGAAGTGCCCATTTCCCCAGTGGAAGGACCGATATTTCCGGGAAAGAGCTTTTTGTGTTCAAAATTCACATTGATGGGGTATACGAACTCGTTTCCATTGAAAAATGCGCCAATGCCTATTTCTACTCCAGTAACTTTTTTTTGCAATTGAAAAACTTTGATTTTTTTTGACCATACTTTTTTATACGCTTGGAGAACTTGAATCACATCTTTTCCATCTTCCTCCTCCCCGACAAAAAGGAAGTGTTTCACGTTTGCAGCTTCTCCGCTTGGCTTGATGACGTATCTTCCAGGATTTTGCTGGACAAATGAGACAGCTTCGTCGAAAGAAGTGAAATCTTGATAGGGGATAATGGAGATTCCGGCCTTTTTGAGCTCTTCTTGTCCGAAGGCACGATCATCTTCGAGTCTGTCCGTGTATGGAGTTCCTCCGACAACAAATTTTCCCTGCTGCCGCAGTTTTTGTGCCTTTGCGCCCTGGCCGAGAACATCGTCGAAAACAATCACATCTGCCCACTCGACTTCTTTTTCCCAATTATCCGTTTTGGGAACGAAGCCGTCGCCAATTTCTCGTTCGCTTTCCTCCTCAATGAAGTACTTCACCTGATTGCCTTCCGTCTGGACATGCCACGCAATATCCCCGATGAGGCCTTCGATCGACACAAATAAAAATTTTTTTGGTTCCATAGTTTTGAGAAAAATGTAATCACATAAATATGTTTCGTTTTAAGGAGTTCTATCTGGTATCTTTAAACCTTTTAAGAGGACTCTATTTAAAAAACTTATCTTTTTTGAAATTTTTCAGGATATTTACGGAGATAAAAAAAATTGGAAAAGAGAAAAAAGACCAAAAAAAGTAGAGAAAACAAGAAGTTAGGCACAAGGTATAAAAAAAGAAAAAACAAAATAATGAGAAAATTATAAAAAAGACCAAAAAACTAAAAAAGAAAACTAAAAATGGAAAATCAAAGAAATAATAAAGTTACTTCAAATATTTAATAATTTTTGAGGTTAAATCCAGCTGTTCTTTGATGGATTGGCTTGCGGTGTAGTTGCCCTCCTGAATTGCCTCTTCTTTTTCATCCAGAGCCCTGCTTAACTCGTAGAGGCGGCCTCGCTGATCTTCGTTAAGCTGCCCCACAACTCTGCGTTCTTCGTACATATTTTTGATTT
The DNA here is from genome assembly GCA_018302085.1 of Candidatus Woesearchaeota archaeon. Taxonomy (GTDB): domain Archaea; phylum Nanobdellota; class Nanobdellia; order Woesearchaeales; family JAGWAF01; genus JAGWAF01. Next base: position 1,742 of record JAGWAF010000019.1, read on the forward strand.
CCGCGTACAATTCTGTAAGGGGTTGCCTGCTGAGCTCCTCAATTTTGTATTCGACAGGCCTTTCCTCCCTTACGACTTGGTATTCAGTTTGTTGGGGAATATTTTGAGCTCTTGCTTCCGCAACTTCCTCCTCGAGGGTTGATTCTTCACCTTCTTCCTTTTTCTCCGCTTCCTCTTTTTTATTTTTTGTTTTGACAAATCTTTTAACTTCAAAGAGTTCTTTTTCTTCGTGAGTAGAAAGGACCTCCTCAGTATCAGCAGTTAACTGATCGATGGGAATCTGCTTTTTCTGCTCTTCCTCTGCCACGAGCTCTTCTTCCGTTGCAGAGATCAATATACGTGCCTCTTCAATCTCCTTGCGTTTCTCTTCCTCAAGCTTCTTCAGCTTTTCAATCCGTTCCCGAGGTGTAAGTTTTTGAATATCTTCGTCCATCACCAGGTAAAGAATCTGAATTCCTTCTTAAAGTTTTTGTGATGGTTCCAGACAGGGAGCTTCAATTCCGCCTTCACGGCCTTTTTTTCCGCCTCTTCTTCTGCATAACTTAATTTTTCTTCCCCGTCTTTTTTTCCGTGTTTTGCCGGAAAAATATCTGAGAATATTTTGAATGGCGCCATGAAAGGTTCTAAAAAAGATTTAGCCAGGTGGGCTTCTTTCTTTTCCCCAGGTTTTGCTTGTCCTGGGATGTTGGTTTCTCCTGCCTCTTTTAGGTAACGTTCTAAATCTTCCCCCAGAGCCTCCATCGCTGCCTTGACTGAATCATCAACGTAAGCAAGGAGTTCGTAATCCTCGTGGTTCCGCATCGCCTTGTAATTATCGATATCTTTTTGTGTCCACACATAACTTCTCCATGCGATTTTCGTTTCACCCACGTGGATGGGGCCTCGTTGGTAGCCTTCCTGCTGATAGCTTAAGCTTGGCCTTGTACGGTATTCAAATGTTTGAATGCACACGCCAAAATATTTTTTGTTTTGTTTTGGTTTCATTTTGGTGAGAATTTCAATTTCCACCATGCTCCCCTCAAATGCTGCAATAAGGTCAGGAGTTGAGATCTTGCTTTCTTCTGTCGCAAGCCTTGCACAATTTTTCAAATACGGCTTTGCCCAAGTGATGTACAAACGAATAGATGCAAAGTGTTGTCGTAGATACTTAATCGTGAAGCTCCTTCTCGTAATCATTTCCTTATGGGTTTCTTCCTTCCAGCGTACGTAGGAGTACAATTTTCTCATCAAAACTTCCTTGACTTTTCTGTTGAAGTCAAGTTTTTCTACAACAGGACCTACTTCCCGACTTGTCCTGGGATGGATCATGAAAAATAAGTCCGGCAATGTGGTAAACTGGAGCTGTGCTGCCATTCCATAAACAGATGATGGGTTTTTTGATCCCCCTTCCACAAGATCGATAAAAATGCCCTTGAGGGTGATGTCTGCAGGAGCGGCAATGTGCTCATTGGGGGAGTCACTATCCTCATAATATTTGAGACGCTCATCAATGATACGGACTTCCCTCACAACTTGGAACATCTCTTTCACCATTTTTCCAATCGTTGCAAGAAATTGGCTGACTTTATCCTGTTGTAAACCAAGGCGTTGCTGTTGTACTCCAAAGAAGCTGGAATGCTCACTTGCTGCAAACGTGTCCGTAATTTTTTCTATGACAGGCATACCTTGATCATATCTCCAATGGTTGAGACTCCAGAAGTAGCAAGCCTCAATGGATTTTTGAAAACTTTCATATACGAGCCTGCGCGTTGGCATGGGGCCATTCGGCTTTGGCCAATCCACCTTCTGCATCTGATTGATAGCAGTTTCTATCTCGTCCCTTTCATAGCCTAAACCACCTTCATTTTTTGGCTTAAAGTACTGCGTTGTGCTTATGCCGACGTCCATGATATTTTTTTACCTCTTTTTGTATTTAAATGTTGTGCGTCCTTGAGAATCCCTCGGAAAATCACTCGCTCTGAGGCGGGGTGATGATGGATTTCTCTGCATATTTTTGTTTTGCTCTTCGCTTTTCTTTTTTAATACCACAATAAACCCCACATGTTTTACTAATTCTGCCTCACTCTTCTTCACAAGTTCATTGACAAGTTCTTCCTTGCTGTTTTCTCGCAGGCAGGATTTCAGCAGTTTTATTTTGATGATTTTTCTTGAGTCAAGCTGCTTTTTAATCTCTGCAAAAACTGCAGCGTTGAGGCCTTTCTTTCCAATTTGTAGTGTTACAATTGTTTCTGTGGTTTCAGGAGTTTTGTTCATCGGAATAGTTCATCGGAGTATACCAAAGGGAAGTGTTGAAAGACTTTCCGGGGCGTGGACATATTTTTTAATCTGCTGCAAATGATGTTTGCGATGCTTGATAAGCTTTTTGGTGTCGATACTGATTTCTTCCATAAGGAGAGAAACGTGATCCCCTCCAATGTGATACGGAAGGATGACATAATCTGCCCCTTCACGATAAAGAGTTAAGGCATCTTGCACATTTTTTGCGGTGACGAAGATGATTGAGTTCTTATTTTTCTTTTTGATATAACGTGTAAGGAACATTCCCGTGCCGAGATTATCAACAGTGGAGATGATCAATTTGACCTTCTTAAAGTTTATCCTCTCAATGACGTCAAGATCTTCGATATCGCCATAGAGCGTATCCACCTGATCTGATTTACATTTTCGAATAATTTCTGGATTGTAATCAACAACGAGAACAGATTTTTTTTGGTCGATGAGATTTTGCAAAATGCCATACCCTAGACGATCAACACCCACTAGCACAATCTGATAATCCTTTTCTTTAGGAATATACTCCAAATCTCTGTGAGTGCCTCCCCATTTTTGGAGGAAGCTAAGATAAGGGGAAAAGGAACGATAAACGGTATCATCATACCTTGCTAAATAAGACGTTAATGCTATAGTAAGGACTGCGAGGACAACCATTAAGGAAAAGATACTTTGAGAGATATGACCCAAACTAAATCCTAGAGCCGCGATGATGAATGAAAATTCGGAGACTTGAGCAAGTAAAAGGCCTGTGAGGAAACTTGTCTTTGTTGTGTAGCCAAAAATTTTTATTATGATCATTGTGATAAAGGATTTGAAAAAAACTACAAAGAAGAGAAAGATCAGGATAGGAATAAGAAGGGATGGCATCGTTTCTAAAGTTAAGGTCATTCCTAATGAAACAAAAAATAATGTTGAGAAAAAATCCCTTAAAGGTTTTACCCTTCCCATAATTTCAAAACGATAAGGTAAATTGGAGAGGGCAACTCCTGCGACAAATGCTCCAATGGCCATGCTAAAATCGAGAACGATGGCAAAGAGGGCAAGGAAAAAACAAACGCTGATGGACAAGAGTAACAGAACTTCATGGGATTTCGCCGCAATACGAAAAAGAACAGGAAATGCTATTTTAGAAAGGATGTACGCAACAACGAGCAAACCTATCCCCTTTGCTAATGCAAACAGGAACATAACAGGAGAGAATGCGTCGATACTATTAAGGATTGACAGGGCTAAAATTGCAACAAGGTCTTGCAGTAAAAGAATCCCCACAAGAATCCTGCCATGTAACGTGTCTAACTCTTTTTTATCGGAAAGAATTTTGACAACTACTAATGTTGAACTAAATGTAATGATAAGCGCTAGGTAAACTGCTGTGAGGGTTGAGAAGCCGAGAAGAAGTGCAACGACCATACCCGCTGCAAACGTAAGAAACATTTGAAGCATGCCTCCGAATAAAGCGACAGTGCTCGCTGTTTTCAATCGTTTCCAGTCTAACTCCAAACCTACAACGAAGAGAAGGAATGTAATACCAATTTCTGCAAGGGTTTCGATAACAGCCGTATCAGTAATAACTCCCAAAAGACTCGGGCCGAAAATAACCCCTGCAAGAATATACGCAGGAATCAAAGGTTGCCTGAAAAGTTTTGCAAGATAGCCCCCAATAGCAGCGATCATTACAACAATGGCGATATCAAAGAAAATTTGGCTAGCCATGCACAACCTCTTTGATGTCAGTTAGTAAATCACTTGCCAAATAATGATCGGGACGCTTCTTTTGTTCGTGCTCTCCCAGTTTTCCAGAAAAAAACGTAGCGTAGCAGGCACTTTCCCAGAGTGTTTGGCGTTGGGCTAGGAAGCCGGCGCATAGTCCAGCTAAAATGTCACCTGTGCCCGCTACGGTCATACGTTTATGGCCTGTTTTGTTGGCAACTTTCTTGTTCTTGGCGTAGACGTAATCAATGTGTCCTTTCAGGACAATGATTGTATTGTTGAGAAATTTTCGAAAATTGTTTTCAGTAAGTTTTGAATTTTTGAGAAGTACACCAAATTCTCCATGGTGCGGAGTTAAAATGCCATTTTCTAAATCTTGTATGCGAATCATGGAAAGCGCATCAGCATCTATAACGAATGGTTTTTTTATTTTGTTAAGATAAGAAATTATTTTTTTTACAAAATTTTTTGTTTGTTGTTTTCTTCCGATGCCATTTCCAATGAGAACGACATCATTTTTTTCAGCAAGTTTAAAAATATCACGAGCATGTTTTAAAGTAAAATATTTTCCAGAAAACTTTCGCGTAATCAAGTCTGGAGTTAAGCAGTTGATTGCCCATGCAACCCTTTCCGGTGCTGCAACCGTTACAACATCCACACCACTCCTCAACGCAGCGAGTCCCGCGAATACTAAACAGCCAACATAGTTTTCGCTTCCCCCAATAATGAGTACTCTGCCGTTATCTCCTTTGTGAGCAGTTTCTTTGTGTGGCTTCAGATGGATATCTTTCCAGGTGAGTGTTTTCATTTCTTTCCACCTGCCTTGCGGAGGATGAGATCCCCTTGGTCATTGAGCTGAATACCAATCTCATCCCCTTTCTTCCATCCCTTGGCTACTAGAATCTGTTTAGGCAGGGTAATCTTGAATTGCTTGTTGGAATCAAATTGTAATTTTACCATTCACACGACCATGATCGGAACCATCAGATCTTTTTTCCAGTTTTGATTCATTTTTCGGCTTTATTTTCTAATTTTCTCTTCCTTTTTTTATCGTCGAATACTTAGTTAATAGGTATATTTTAATATCTTTTTTAATATTCTTATTTATATACTTTTCCATATTTCTTAATAGATATAAAAGTAGGTATAATTAGATTTTTGAAACCCTTCTCAAGATCATTTTTAAAATCTGATTAGAAAAAAACGAAAAGAAAACGTGAGAAATTTTAAACAAGAAAAAGTGGAACAAAAAAGCAAATTTTGAAATAGAACAAAAAATAAACGAATCAAAAAAAGCAAATTTTTCAAAAAGATTTAAATACATGAAAAAAGAAAATAACTAAAAATAAAAAAAGCGGTGAGAGAATGAAAAAAATATTACTTCCAATTATAATTCTATTATTTCTCGTTTCAGTAACTGCAGTGATGGCGGAAGAGTGGTGCTGGACACAAGTGTTTAGTATGCAGCATGGCGTACGAGACGCGCATAGTGTCCCCGATGGAATAGCCATTCCTACCGAGGTTAGAGACGCTCCGGGATCAACAATTACTGAAACTCCCCCAGCTGGGAGGTCGTACACCAGTCAAACATTTTCTAGCGGAGGAGACACAAGAGACCGAGATGATGATGAAAGGTATTCTTGGCGTTGGGGACCTTGCCCACCTAGAAGTGCTCCAAGTGGAACTGCGGAAGCAGGCAAGGTTAATACTGGTGAGCCCACGACTTCAGATGGCCCATTTGGTCGTGAGGGGTATCGAGAAAGTGTAGGAAACACAAGGTGGGTATGGACATGCGTCGAAGACGGAAATGCAGGAACGCTTTGGAAAGAGGAATACGGGGACTTTAACGGATATCGAGACTGGAAAGGAGTTTCTAAGGTCATGACAAAAAAGTGCGGTTGTGGAACAAACGAAAATGAGATTAAGTCTCAGCATATATGTGAAAGGGAGGAAAATCGCGGAGAGAATAACGATATTTGTTATGATAAGTGCAAACCCGCAACCTTTTGGACATCTCATCGCGACACGCCAGAACGAGCCAAAAAGTATCAACCCTGCAAAGTCAAAGAATACGCATGCCCTGGATTAACAGAACCAGTGTGGAACAGAAGAACGCAACCACAAGAAGAAGATGAGCGTCCTTCAGAAGGTGATGGAACAACAACTGAATCAGGACCAGCTGTTACAACATCGTCATCCCCAACAGTAAGCACTAGAGGTGCATCAATAGGAACAGGCAGTGCCTATGCCGGATTTGGTGCTTTGAACATTATCGCAATTGTTGCGGTTGTTGGAATCTTGGCGTTGTTAATAATGTCTTGGAGAAAAGAATAATTTTTATTTTTTTTATTATTTTTCTAAAAAAAATTTTGATGTGCATAAATCACCACGACAAAACTTTGCAGTTATTTGCCGATATCATAAAGTTCTGGCGGCATAAATGTGGAGACAATTCCCTTTTGTGCAGGAATTGACGCTCCAGAAACTAAAAAGTGGTAGTTAGAGAATTGTAAAGATCGTTGAGGCGTGATGATGTTAAGGCAAGACCCATATATAAAGGATATTTTTTGACCGGTTTACAAAACCTACGCGGTGAACTTGTACTGGAAATCCTGCGGAGTTTAATTGTGCAAATTGAACTTTTGCTGCGCTGTCACAGTCATGTGTTTCCATTTTAGAGAGTTGGGCAAGAGGTGTTGCATAACCTTTTCCCGGTATATAAATACGGGCGATCTTATCATCTGATGGCATTGACTCCAAGCAGTCTGCAAAAGTAATTGACCCCGTACCTTTCATTGAGCCAATACGATCGACAATGTCAAGGGCGTGTTCTCTTTCGAGTTTGTTATCGGTGTAGAAAAGAAATGTTTTCCCGGCTAAGTGTACTTCGACAGGTTCGAGAACTTTAGTTTTTTCATAAAAATCCTTGCAATGTGATGGGGGTAATAATAGAAAAGGGTCCCTTTCAATGTATCGTAAAGCGTATGGCCCGTCTTGAACGGTTACATCATGCGTGACAAATGATAATCTTGTATCTAGAACGGTATAATTTCCAAATTTTCCTAGAACATGAGGTGTTGCATCTAGGCTGAGCAGTTCAGAATATTCCTTGTTTATATGCTTCTCAATCCCTTCTTCTTTGCCTGACTCTGCAAAAACTAAGTCTCTGACTTGCCCTTGAGAGTTAACATAGCGCAATGTAAAAATTCCTTCTTCAAGCTTTCTATCTGGATCTAGATAGATAACGCCATAAAGCGTTTTGACTTCTTTTTTGGGAAAATAATCATAAATAACATCCT
>JAGWAF010000069.1:0-4864 GCA_018302085.1 Candidatus Woesearchaeota archaeon
CACCACAATATCCATACCTATTGTTAACCGAATTACAAAACATTAATAGTATATGCACTGTTCAGCTTGGATTTGCAGAAACGTAGGTGAACTCATGAACAAAAAAGCAATAGCAAATGAAACCATCGTAACAATCATTATTGTTTTTATCGTTGTATTCTTGGTAATCGCATGGATGTCAGGATTAGTAGATCAAACATGGAGATGGATTGACAGTTTATTTACCTTCACATGAAAAAAGCAGACTTAGGACTCGGAACAATTGTAGGATTAATCATTATTCTTACTTCCACGCTCTTTATTATCTTATGGCTCACAGGATTACTTCCTGCACTATTCGGAGAAACAACATCACTTTTGAACAAATACATGCAAACACCTGAAGAAGAGAAAGAATTCGCGGAACAGCTTGATGCAATTCCTCCCAACGTAGAAACATTCTACCGAAGTGTCATTCAAGCATTTGAAAATCCAACCATTCAAGAAAATTGTCTAATCAAATACTTCGACTGGCAAAAAGATCAGGAAAGCACCTTGCTCTATGACGCTAATGAATGGAAAATACGATTTTTCTCAACACCAGGAAAAGGGACGTACATGCAACTAATGAAAGGAAACGAACCCATTCCAGAACGAAGATACTTTTTTGAAAACAAAAAATTGTGTGTTGTCGGAGGGGACAGAAGTCATCAGGCAGGCATTGACGCAGCACAAGTATTCCTCAACAAATTTTTACGAGGAACAGGATCAACCGAAGGAAATGCATACATTGAAGTAGATCGACTTGACATTGCAGAATCAGAAGGGGCAAGTGGATATCCTATACTCTCTTTTGATGGAACTACCCAAGATCTTTGGATGGCCGATCATGGCTTACTCTATAAAGTTGATAACGAACATCTTTGTTTTATCGGAACAGGAACACGACCATGGTATCATGTTATAACTTTCGATTATGAGTGCAAAATGGTAGATTACAGTTTTCCAAGTGAGTGTATGGAATACGCGGTGTTAACTTGGCCGAAAAACTTTCCGGGATATAACACAGTTTATTGTTAAGAGGTGTCATAATGAACAAAAAAGCAATGGAACCCATGGGATGGCTCATCACAGCAGCAATTCTTATCGTCACCATGATTTTGATTCTTTGGATTTACCAACAATGGATTTCCAAGTCAGGAACTGAAGTAGGGAAAACACAGGAAGGAGTGTTTCGCGACTGCGACAAAGACGGCATTTCAGACATTTTAGACAGATGTTGTGACACTACCGGGGGAGAGGTTGATTTCCAAGGATGTACAGGGAAAGAAACTGAAAAAAAAGCTTGTAGTGCGATTGACGCTTGTAAAGCATAACTATGATTCCAAAAAAATTTCAGAAGAGGGGGCAAGTTGAAGTCTTATGGTTTATCCTTAAACTTATCATAGCTGTTACACTCTTCGTTGCATTTGTTGGTTTTGTTTACAAAATCTTTTTTGCAGGCGCGAGTAGTGAGGGTATCACGTCTTTTGAAAGCATCGCGGATGCAATCCAATCGTGTAAGGAAGGTCAACCTTCCAAAAAAGAGATGGTTTTTGATGATGGTGTAACTTGGATGTTTATTAGTGCAGGGAAACAGCAGGCAACGCTCACTGAATCGCCGGGAGCATTGTATGCTTCTAATCGTGTGGACCATATTTTTAAGAGGCCTGAGCAATGTCTAGATCAAGGTTGCGCATGTCTTTGTCAAAAAAATCCTCATTCTGATATAAACGCTGATAAACCTGATACTTATTTTGATTTGCCCCCTGAAGTTGCACAGAAAGAATACATATGGGCTTGTGATAAGTTGTATTGCAAGTCTCTTGGAAATATTCAATTTCCTGCCGAAACAAAAGTGATCCGATTTACAGACCTTCCTGTTAGAATGGACAAGGATATAACTGCTTGGCATGATGGTTATTTATTTATGAGAATTAGTCATTTTGAAAATATTCGTAGAAACGTTTTAACTATAGAGTGTTATAGAAACACGGTGGCACTTTGCACGAGTAACTTTTGTTTTGGCGATGATGACATAAAAAAAATTGATTTAGAAATTATTAAACAAGATAAAACTGAAGCGATTGCACAATTTCAGGACTTCAGAGAAGATTTTGATCGATGTGTACATGATTTGTCTTGTACTCAAATCTCACTCACCATGCCGGCAAATTTTCGTGTGCTTCATGCCGGAAGGATTGAATCAGCTCGTGTTATGCTTACGTCTTTCAAGGATAACCAGGGTGAAACCTATACACCTGAGATTATCGATGACCCCCAGAAACCAACTTACGTCGTTGGTACTAACAGAATATTTACTATCAATGTAGAAACAAACAGACCCCACGGTTTTGTTATCGCACAATGGTACCCTATAAACACCCCCTCAGACGGTACTCAGAATAGAGTGGCTCGACTGCCAAATTCAAGAGGAGATAAGTACAAATATTTTTTAAGCTTTAGAACAACTAAACCGGGTAACTATACTCTGCGACTTCTCTACTATATCGGTGCAACCCTCTATGATGAAAAGTCCATTTTCGTCCAATCTCGATCGTCTGAAATCATCCCCCCCTTTGTTCAGTCTGTTGGCTGGATTATCTTTAAGCCAAATGAGCGTGGTGAGTTGTCTCCTCTAGCGTTAAGCTACCCCAGTAACTATAATATTAAGGTTGGCAGAGGTTCGAGCCCCCCTTCAAAATTAAGTCTCTATTTTCGGAAAAACGATCTTGACATTTTTTCATGGCAAATGCCTTACCTAGAGCAAGCCGAGTACAGTTTTCCCGTTAACCTTGTAGATTCTGGAGACGTAGTGTTAGAATTGGAGTCTGACACTGGCGAAATTTTGGGTCAGAAACAAGATGCTTTTAGAATTGCCAATTTTCCTTGGCAGGGTGCTTCTCTCATTGCTGGAAGTGTCAGTGAAAATGTTGTCCTTCAATATTATACTTCTCAAACTCCGAACGCTCCGCGAGAGTGGGCAACAATTTTTGATGCTGGAAACTATGTCGTCCCACGTTGTGATGACGCATCTCCAGAATCAGATTTGTTTTATAATGAGGGCACCACGACTTTTTATGTTCATCTGGATGATCGTTGCATTAGCTTTGTTCCTGCTCCCGTAGCTCTTACTCCATGAAACGCTTTCACAAAAAAGGTCAAATACCTGCACTGTATGCAATTGCAGAGCTCATCGTTTCTTTTTTAGTTGTCTTTATCATGATGCGGGCAAGCTATGGATATGCAACGGGAACATTTCATCACAGAGTATACCTCGCAAATGATGTTGCACTTACTACTACTTCTCTGGGAAGTTTCCCAACTAATATTGATTATTATTACCCTCTTTTTGATTTTCCTTACGATCTTCGTTTTCAAAACTCTGAAGTCCAGGTTTTAGGCGCCAAAGGAGAGCGGGAGATTAAACATGCATTTGTTACAAATGCAGACTCACAATTTGATGTTCAGTTCAAAAGTCCGAAGGCTATTGTGATTTCTCAACAAGGTGGAACTCTTTCTGTTAAAGATGTTACTGGCATTACCCTCAATTGGAACAAGGAATACTGCGAAAATGCAGATTTTACAAATATCATTCCATTTATTCTAGATCCGGGGCATGGCGGAAGTGACGATTCCGGTGTCGTTGACGGTAAAAATATCCTTAAAGAATCAGACATCGTACGTGCGATTGCTCTTGTTGTTTCAAGTCATCATCGTGACTTCGGATATACGAGGGACCTTGAGGCCGATCAAAGCAAGGATTTAGATTCTAGACAAACAAGCATTATTCCCAACAATGGATTTCTTAGTCTTCACGTTGGAAAATATGATGGTAAAGAAAATTATATCAAAGTTTATTATAATGCAAAAAACACGCAATCAAAAATTTCTCGCGCATTAGGCTGTAAAATCTTAAACGCTCTTATTGAAGCGTATCCTCGCCAAATCACTGGCACGGCAATTATCCCTCTTGATCCTCAATATCTGGATGCGCATTTCAATATTTTGGATAATGAAAAAGCTGGCATCGTTCTTGAATTAGGAAATGTTGAGTATGAAAATAATCCTTTTATTAAGGATGCCAAAAATACCGGGAAAGTAATCGCAACTGTTCTCCCATCTCAAGGTGTCAAATGAATAAGCGAGCAGAAGAAATCTTCCCACCTTCAAAAATTCTCGCGTACATTCTCTTCGGAATATTCTCCGCAGTTTCAATCATTTTTCTTCTCCTTATCTATAACAGTATGACCTCGTCAACTTACACTGTTCCTGAAGGCTTAGAAGATTTTTTGGTTTTGGAATATGTTACAAAATCGCCATCATGCTTCACATATCAAGATCAGTATACAGGCAACATCCACTGGCTGAGCTTTGATGCGGGTAAACTTGATTCCAAACATTTTACTTCTTGTTTTCAGACGGCATCGTATGGAAAAACGGTTCGTGTAGGTTTTATGCGTGACGGGGCAAAGCAAGAAATTTTTCCTTCAAGTTTTTCAACAAAAAAATTTGCAGAGGTTGTCCAAATGTATCCTGATACGGAGTTCTTCCTTTTTCAAAATCAGAACAGTATAAAATCAGAAATTACTTTCGAGGTGCAGGGATGAATCGCAAGGCAGCCATAGAAGATTTTCTCCCATTCTTCGTAGCTGCAGTTTTCCTATTTATCATGTTTTTATTTGCACAATTTATTACTCTCAATGACAATGAAAAAGCCCAGACTAATGAACAGTATTATTACGATCTTATTGGTGTAAACACGAAAATGGTTGCAATGCTTGAAGCACCCGTCAACAGGGATTGCTCTTGGTTCACCCAAAGTGTGGTGAGTGAGCAACAACTC
>JAGWAF010000069.1:4870-12755 GCA_018302085.1 Candidatus Woesearchaeota archaeon
TGGAGGACTGGAACAACAGGTTTTTTGTTTACAACTCAAAGAAAAGCTTGGGGAACAACAAGTCACCGCCCCTCAGCTCTTCCATCTTGAAGACCCTCTTGTTACTCATTATGTTGCAGGTTTTCAAGAATGCGTCGTAAATAAAAAACCTGTTGTTCCAGTCCTCCAGCGAGTTTTGCTTGAAACAGGCGAGGCAGTTGGAAAAGTAGCATCATTTTTTTCAGGAAGTGATGTTTTCATTCCTAAAGAAAAGGCGTATTTTTTGGGTGTGAGCATTCCTTCTTCTGATTATCAAAAAGAAGACTGGAAGTTTGAATACCAAATTGTGAGTGAAAAAGAATGAAAAAAGCACAACTTTTAGTGTATCCGATTTTAGTTGGACTCATCTTCGCAGTCGTTGTTTTTTTTATAGTAGGACCGTCTGAACAAGTTAAAACACCTCAGATGTTTCCAGGGAAAAGAGCGGCAGAAGTTGTTATGCATGGAACTGTTGCACAAAAGGAAATTCTCGCGGGAGAACAAATTGGAAAATACGCTAGCTGGAAAGCACTCTTCGACCTTGCAAATGAAGGAGGATTCTCTTATCAAGCGGTTGAACAAGGTATTGCGCCATGCGGAAATGTTGGTGGGAGACTTGTTGCATACTGGAACAGTCCAGAAAAGGAATGTTATCCCACAAAACAAGCTCTCGTTAACGCTTATTACACCCATTTGCAAAACAGCATAAACTCTTATTTGGTACGAAGATACGGCGCTCAAGCTCCCAGCGCATACGAATTTTCTGTGATTGAAGAAAAAGAGGGGCTCACAGAAGTTGTTGGTGTTGCATTGGAGCCAACTTTTTTCCAATTTCCACCACCCAATGAAACTTTTGTTCCTACAAAACTTCCAAGAATTATAGCTTTCTCATTTACACCATGGGGGGCAATTGCGACAGCTGCACAACTTGTTGAGTATTCCATCCTGGAAGCAGTCTTCGGACCAGAACCATCTGAAAGTGCAGGGTACGCAGCTTCTTACGCTTTAAAATTGGATTTTCATGCAACTCTTGACTACGATTTTGACCAATTTATGGACGTTATAGAGCACGCCAAACAAATTATAAGTGCTTGCAAAGAAAAAAATGACGAGGAACGAAAAGCTTGTGTGCAACAAAAAACAGATTCTTTCAATAGACAACAACAAAAATGGGCCGCACAACCTTTCATCGATGATCCCCGCAACAGAGTGTTTTTGTTTAAAGTTACTGAAGCAGTTCTCAATCCTTATTTTAACGAACAGCCAGAGTACGCGTTTGCGTTGTATATCGGGCAGACCACTTCATAGGATTCCAACCACAACGTTTTTATAGCAGTGCAAGATCTTCTTTTCAGGGGGTAATATGATTCAAATTCCTTACGAGCAGATCATTACAAAGATCGGAGAAGTCTCCCAGTTGAGCGATGCAGAGATCCAAGTTAAAATCAAAGCAAAGTTAGAACAACTCTCAGGACTCATCAGTAAAGAAGGCGCAGCGCATATAGTTGCCAATGAATTGGGCGTTAAACTCTTCGATAAAATTTCTGGAAAAGTTAAACTGAAAGAAGTCCAACCTGGAATGAGGGATTTGGAAATTATAGGAAAAGTAACTCAGGTGTATGAGATTAGAGAATTTCAAAGCGGAGAGCGTAAAGGAAAGGTTGGCTCTTTCAGAATGGCAGATGAAACCAAGCAAATGCGAATTACGTGCTGGGGTTCTGCTGCCGATGAGATCACAAAACTTGTTCCTGGAGACACGATAAGAATAACATCCGCATACTCCAAAGAAAATAGGGGTTATGTTGAAATCCATCTGAATGATCACTCAAAACTCATTCGCAATCCCCCAGGAATTGTCCTAGAAAACGTTGCTCTAGCATCACCTGCGCAAAGGAAGTCTATCAAGGAACTCTCAGATGCTGAAGAAAACGTCGAGGTTCTAGGTACCATAGTACAAGTGTTTGATCCCAAATTTTTTGAAGTGTGTAGTATCTGTAATAAAAGAGCACGACCTCAAGAAAGCAATTTCATTTGTCAAGAACATGGTGCTGTGCGTCCTTCTTATTCATATGTTTTTAATGCAGTCCTAGATGATGGTACAGACACATTGAGATGCGTGTTCTTCAAAAATCAGGCAGAGCGTTTGGCAGGAAAATCAGAGCAAGAAATGCAGTCCTACAGAGCAAATCCTGAATCATTTTCTGTTGTAAAGAATGATCTTCTTGGCCAAATGGTAAAACTTATTGGCAGGGTAAAAATGAATGAGATGTTTCAGCGTAAAGAATTCACTGCCCAGCTTGTTACTATAAATCCAAATCCTGAAGAGGAGTTACAGCGATTGAACGGATGACCGGTTTTTTCTTTCCGTGCCAGTTTTTTCATAACATTTTTAAGCAGAGTTCTTATCCGGAAATGTAATGTGGAAATTAAAGCCTATAAAAATTTTTGACAGATTTACTACAGGTACATTTAACCCATGGTTTGACAGTTTAACCTTCCCAAACATTTTTTTATTATGGACATCAATCATTGTTGTATTCGGATTAGCGTATTATTTTTTTACAGGGGCACATTCTTTTTTGTACTCCAACCCCGAAGGGGAAATTGTTACAGATATTTGGAATAACATCTACTTCAGCTTTGTCACGGCAACAACCACTGGCTTTGGCGATCTTATCCCATTTGGTTATTTCAAGGCCATTTCAATCATTGAAGTCATCTTCGGCCTCTTATTGCTAGCCATCGTTACTTCCAAACTTGTAAGTATCAAACAAAATATTATCCTCACTGAAATTTATGATATCTCTTTTAACGAGCAAATCCGCCGGTTACGATCCTCTCTATTTGTTTTCAAACAAAATTTGAACAAAATCATTAACAAAATTGAAGATGGAGCTATAAATAAACGGGAAATTAGCGAACTTTACGTCTATCTTTCCCCATTGGAGGATATTCTACATGAAATTATAACCCTTCTTGAAAAGCCGGGCAAATATCAAAATTCTCGTTTCACTAAAGTTGTTGACCCACTTAACACCGAATTAATCTTTAACAGTGTCATTCACTCTTTTGAAAAACTTCACGAGCTCGTTTTGCTTATGAATGAAAAACAATTTTCCTGGAAAATGGGTTCTACAATTCAGGTTATTACACGCTGCATTGATTTGAACAAAACACTCTTCGAACAATTGCGCGCATCTAAAAGTCTTAAAGGAAGAATAGTTCATGATCTTGCCACACAAAATGAACAGCTTGTTAATGGCATTAAGAAAAACGTGGAAACTTCAGAAACTGGTTTATCATCGTGAAACTATTTTATTATCTTGTTATTTTTTCGACAACTATATAAATAAGAAACTAAATAAGAAATGTACATAAATAAAAAGTGTACTGGAATGAAAACGTTTAGAATAAAACACCTCACTCTCTTTTTGTTACTCTGCACAATTTTCTTTGCTTTCTCACTGGATGCATCTGCCGTTTACATTAATTGTTGTGAAATGAGCGCGACAGGCGGAATGGATATTAGCGGGAATCCAATCTGTGAATGCGCTGGAGGGGCTTACTACACCGCATGCGGAACAAACGCGCCTGCACTTTCTTTTATTTGTCCTCCAGAATTCTTAAATCCAACTCCTCAGCAATCCTCTCAACCCAATGTTA
Source organism: Candidatus Woesearchaeota archaeon (assembly GCA_018302085.1). Lineage (GTDB taxonomy): Archaea > Nanobdellota > Nanobdellia > Woesearchaeales > JAGWAF01 > JAGWAF01. The sequence continues at coordinate 8,552 of JAGWAF010000069.1, forward strand.
ATACGATAGAAGGATGCAACACGGCAGGACATTACTGGTACAACAGCCAATGCATCAGTTCTGATAATGCAAATTCCTATTGTCAAACAACCTATGGGTCTGCATTTGCGACTCGCTATAATGACGGAACAATGGGATGCTCATGTAACGCGGGTTACAACAATCCAACAGGAAGCCGATGCGAACTCGTTGCACAACCCTCCACAGAGCCCAACGTCAATACAATAGAAGGTTGTAATGCTGCAGGACATTATTGGTACAACAGCCAATGCATTAATTTAGAAAATGCGAATTATCAATGTACTCAGTTGTATGGCAACGCCTTTGCGACTCGCAATAGCGACGGAACAATGGGATGCTCATGTAACGCGGGTTACAACAATCCAACAGGAAGCCGATGCGAGCTTATATCTGAATCACAACCTCAACAGCCCACTCCAGAACCTGAAACACCCAAAGATGTGAAAACCAGCTGCAAAGAAGGCTGCGAAGCTCAAATGAGCGCATGCCTGGCAGGAGGATACACAAGAAGCGAGTGCAGATCTGCAATCAATGAATGCATTGACACGTGCATCAAAACAACAAAATGCGAAACAGGCTTTGCCATGAGTGACGGCATGTGCTGCCCAGAAGGAATGCATAATAGTGAAGGTGTTTGTTGTGAAAAAGGATATCAAGCAGCACCAAATAAAAAAGCCTGTGTATATGCAGGAGAAGAAGAACCGAAAAAAATTAACAAGGATGTCAATTTCGATCCCGCAGCGTTCAAGAAATTTCTCCAATCCAAGGGGATAACTCCCATAACATTTGATGCGAAAGGAATCAAAAGTATCCTAGATGCAATAAAAAATAATGCTGGGCAAACCAAAGGAGATCTCATAAAAAATATCAAAGAATTTATCGGTAATCCTTTGTCGTTAACATTCTCCCGCTTGAAATCACTTTTTGACTCAATTGATAATGATCCACAGATTCCCCCTCAACAAAAAGCAGCCGTGAAAAAAACTGCAACGTTTGCCAGTGCATACAACAACGCAAATCCCGGAACAATCGGCCTGGAAGGAAGGATCGCAATCATGGCAGATGAATACAGAAGAACCCATTATGGAAAAGAACCCAATATGGGAACGTTACGAAGACTCGCAGAGCGGGAGATGCTTCTTGAAAGGGCCGGAGCCATGATGCCGAGACCACAATTTTTGTTTCCCTACATCGCTCCACCAAAAGAAGAAAAGAAACTTCCCTGGCCGGATAACTGGCTTGCATTAAACAAGGGACATTTCTACGTTGATGCTGGAGAACAGATGGAGAATGAAATTGATAAAACTCCAGACTCCAAAAAAAATCAGCCAAGCCAAGCTGATTGGAGTGTGATTGCTGCGGTTACTGATCGACAACTAATCAAGGAACCCAATACAGGAATGGGGATGAAAGAAACTGCCGCCTGGGGAGAATTCGACAAAGTAACCCTTTCAGACGGAGAAACAGTTCTCAGAAGCCCAAAAACACATTTGATTTACAAAATCGGAAAAAAGCCAGGAATTCTTTTTAATCGCGATGCCTTAATGTTATTAGATGAAAATACGAATCGTTGGGAATTTGTAAAATCAATGACTCAGGAAAAATACGATCGATACAAGACAACCACTGGGAAGGAACCATGAATAAAGGAAAATCTTCCCTCATTTTGGTACTTCTTGTCATTACATTTTTATTTACCATTTCTTGTGTTTATGCGCAGGATATGAATAAAGCAGATCCTCGAGTTTCAAATTATCCCGGAAGCGTGGACCTTCTTAATTCTGATAAATTAGACACCGCAATGCTTGACGCAAATGATGATGGAGTTACGGACACCATCGCGATGGATTTTGATGACGACGGGCTTATCGATGCGTATTTTGTTGACGCAAACCAAGATGGTACCGCAGATTTGATGTTCTTTGACTACAACAACGATGGTACACCAGATGTTTTAGGTGTTGACATTGATGGAGATGAATATCCTGACGCGTGGGATACAAACATGGATGAAGAGTTAGATGCATTTGATCTTAACAGAGATGGAATGGCTGATGCGTGGGACACAAATTATGATGGTAAAGTGGATGATGTGGATGAAGACGGAAACTTTGTTCCTGATAAACAGGAAGCTATTGCACCATACAGGGGAGGTATTGAAAGTGAAGAAGGCGGAACTCCCTGGGAATGGTTGATCATTATTCCATTGATCGTTGTTATTATTGTTGTCGTTGTTCTTGTTTCTAAAAAGAAAGGTGCTGGTGAAGAGAAAAGAGAAATTAAAAAAGCTGAAAGAAAAATTGTTGGAAAAGCAAAAAGAGAATTAAAAGAAGGAGGAAAAAGAAATTTCTTAGCGTTGACAGAAACTGATGTCTCAACTGGGTTTAAAGTAGGAGCATTACTAATCAATCTTATTTTTCCAGGGGTAGGACATTTCCTCCTAGGCACAAATGCAAAAACAAAAGCGATTATTTTCACCATCCTTACAGCTATCAGTTACTGGTTAGTAAGCGTCACACTGTTTACTCTTCTGCTCTTTGCACTATGGGTATACTGCATTGTCGATATTATTCACGCTTTTGTTAAAAAATAAATAAAAACTTTTCAGTAGGTGATTGCATCATGAACTCTGCTTTTATCGGTTTAATTGTAGGAATTATTGCCGTGATTTTCGCAATCGTTATTGTTCTCTATGCGACAGGCATTATCAAGAAAGGATTTCAACGTTCAGAACCAAAACCAGGCGCAAAATTTCTATCAAAAACCGAACTGAAAAAAATGTTGCTAAAACTTAACAATAAAAAAAATCCTTTTAGCGTGAAAAGTTCTGAAGACACAGATCTTTTTATCGAATGGAAAATTCTCAATGCAAAATGGATTGAAATGCTTGGAAAAGCATGGGCAAAGAAAACGTACAGTGCATGGGTCTTGTTAGATGAAAAAGATAAAACTGTGCGTTATAATGAAAGAATTAAAGAAGCTGGTTTTACTGCAGGAGCGGCAGGAGTTTCAGGAGAAGTGAGCAGTTTTAGAGGAATCGAACTTTGGAGAAAAGAACGAGGATATCGCTATGGAATTAAAGAAGATTTTAGCATTGGGGAAGTCTATAACTATAAATTTAACCCATCTGATATCAAAGATGTCATAAGACAAATTGCCAATGATCACGGCTGGGCATTCGAGTTAGTCATTTCCAAAAGACAAGCATCGAGGTGAAAACATGGGATGGAAATTTACATCGTCTTCAGAAGATCTGGACTCTTCTTCCAAAGGGGAAGTGAGCAGCTGGGGTTCATTGTTCAAGAAGAAAAAGAAAAAAGAAGAGAAGAAATAAACTTTTTTCAATTCTTTTTTTAATATTTTTTTGATATTCCAATCTTTTTTTGCAACATTTCAAGAGAGAACCTGACCGATAACTTAATATACTTCGTTTTGGCCTGTTATACAGGAGGATGATTTTTATGAGAAAAATAGCTATACTTTTTGCAATCGCTCTCGCGGCAGTCCTTTCCATGGGCGGCTGTCAAGTTGAAACTGGAACTTCGTACGGATTGGAGGTGGAGAACGCAATCCTGGCCTTAGAAGGTCCTGACGGAACGCTTTATCCAGCAGAGAGCAATGTTTTCAAGCGAGGACAAAAAATTAACATGGTCCTTCTGAATGTGGGGCCTTTCAAAAAGGGTAGTGATGGAAAAAACTGGGTAGACATCGATGTGGAAGTCAAAGGGCCGCAAGGAGAAATTGTACTTTCCAAGAGAGGTTTGCTCGGTGATGCCGGTCGCGATGTTTTGCCTAATGATATTGCAGAGTCTCCTTACGGAAGCTTTGCGACGAGCGAAGTCTTAGATAAAGGAGAATACATGATGACCGTTACCATATTTGATAAGGTCGACGGCTCGTCAGCAAGCAAAACCATGAGTGTCATTCTAGAATAAATTTTTTATTTTTTAGTTTCCCCGTTCTGCCGTGGTGTTTGATATACCAGAGCATTGGCACTCATTCCCGCGCCAACAGATGCAGGGGCAGCAATCCCTCCTGGAGTGAGAGTATAGGAGCTTCCATCATTTCTTAACAAGTTACCCCTATAACCCAAGTTTGACGCTTCCTTGTTATTTTGAATGAAAAATAGAGTTTGACAGTTGAACCCAAACTTCTCTTCTTCGACTGATTTTTGGCTAAAAAT
>JAGWAF010000040.1 GCA_018302085.1 Candidatus Woesearchaeota archaeon
ATTATGGTACCTTCCCTACTTAGGAGTAGCAACCATTTCCCCTCTCGGTGAAAAGCAGAATGTTTATAAAGCAGGTGCATAGCCTCGTAAAGGGGAAAATCATGCTCAGAAAAGTGCTCATTAGCGTCCTTGGCCACGTCGACCATGGGAAGACTTCTTTGCTCGATAGAATACGCCAAACAACTGTGGCGGAGGGAGAAGCTGGGCATATTACGCAATCCATTGGAGCATCAATCATTCCTCAGGAAACTCTCAAGAGGGTTTGTGGCCATCTCTTAAAAGGGCAGGACATCAAAATTCCTGGTATGCTCGCAATCGACACCCCCGGGCACGCGGCTTTCATCAGCCTCAGAAAGAGGGGTGGGGCCCTTGCAGATATCGCTATTCTCGTTGTAGACATGAACGAGGGGTTTAAACCTCAGACGATAGAAGCCATTGAAATCCTCAAATCCGTGAAAACCCCGTTTATCATTGCAGCCAACAAAATTGATCTTCTCAAAGGTTGGCAGAAAAAAAGTGATATGCTCCTCCAAAATATTAGTCAGCAAAAACCTGAAACCATTCATGATTTTGAAAATAAACTGTATCAACTTGTCGGGAAGCTTGCAGAAGTTGCTGGCATGAATGCGGATCGTTTTGATCGCGTGCAAGATTACACCAATCAGGTTGCCATCGTTCCTCTTTCTGCAAAAACAGGTGAAGGAATTCCAGAACTTCTCATGGTTCTTATCGGTCTTGCACAAAAATATCTTGAAAAAAATCTGAAAGTGGAAGTGAGGGGTCCTGCAAAAGGTACGATTCTTGAATACAAAGAAGACAAGGGGTTGGGCCAAACTGTTGATGTTATTATGTACGATGGTTCGCTCCACGTCAATGATACGATCATCCTCGCAGGTCTCAATGGCCCGATTGTAACCAAAGTCAAAACGCTTCTTGAACCTTATCCCCATGCTGATATGCGTGAACACAAAACAAAATATCATTCGGTAAGGGTGGTGCACGCGGCAGCAGGAGTTAAGATTTCAGCAAAAAACATTGAAACGGCCCTCGTCGGAATGTCCATCATTTCAGTTCCTTCTAATAAATCAGAAGACATTGAAAGAGCAAAAAAAATAGTGCAGGAACAAGTCAGTGATGTTCTCTTCACGAAAAAGGAAAAAGGAATCATTGTGAAAGCAGACTCCCTTGGAAGCCTTGAAGCCGTCGAACGCTTACTCACGGAAAAAAATATTCCTATCAGACAAGCTGGCATTGGAAATATCACCCGAAAAGATATCATTGATGCGGAAACAAATTATGAGCAGGATCCTTTAACTTCAGTTATTCTCGGTTTTAATGTTGAAAATCCTGAAGAATTGCAAACAGAGAGGGTTAAAGTCATCACAAGCAACATTATTTACACCATCCTAGATGATTTTGAAGCCTGGCAAGCGGAGCAAAAGAGAAAACAAGAAGCGAAAGAACTTGAAGCCGTGACAAAACCTGCAAAAATTCAAATGTTGAAAGATTACATTTTTAGGCAGAGCAATCCGGCTATCGTCGGGATTGAGGTACTCGCAGGAATCGTTAAGAATAATACCCAGCTCATGAACAAAAAAGGAGAACCTGTTACAACACTCAAAGGATTACAGCATGAGAAAAAAGCCATTCTTCAATTAGAAAAGGGAAAACAAGCTGCTGCATCTTTAACAAATGTAACGATCGGAAGACAACTGCAGCCAGATGATATTCTTTACACAGTCATCACAGAAAAGGAATTCAGAATCCTCAAAGAATTCAAAGAATTCCTCAGCGAAGACGAGAAAATGGCTCTCAAAGAAATCGTTACCATCATGCGTGAAACAAATCCAGTATGGGGAATTTGACTTATACTTATAGATCCCGAAAACGCATATTTATATACACAATACGTACTTACAGTCCCATGAGAACGAAAAAAGTAAATTTTAGTGAAGCATTAAAGGCAGCTAAGAAAAATCCACACTTTGTCCAAGAGGTGCAGGCATTCATTAGGGCCTCCACAAGAATTTACACATCAGACCATTCTCAATTGATTGATTAATTTTTTATAATCATAGAAACAAGGGGTTCTCAGTTTCACTGTGGTATTAACACCACCGTATGCCATAACAGCAATTTTACTAACTAAAGTTCTAGAATCATTTGAGTAGACAATATCAAGTCCATAAATACTGGCACATGCAACAACCATAAAGTCAATTTTAATATTAGTCTCAAAGCTGTAAGTTCCGCCCAGCTCTTTATATCGCTTGCTATAACATTCCGCTAGGTTGGAGATCTGTTCAGAATCTTGCAAAAAGTGATCGCTGGTAATTTGATCGTAAAGGGCAAGCAGGGCATTTCGTGTTTTTCTGCTCAGCTGGGTAATTTTCGGGATTGCGCGGATTTCCTTTCTTATGGGGGTATAGCCGTAAACGGTCAGTTCCTTGTTCTCTCTAATTGCCTTTTGTAATTTTTCAATGTCTTTTTCTTGAAGTAAATGCCCGTAAATATTAGTATCAAAAATGACTCTTTTCATAGAGTACTTTTTTCTTTGGGCCTAATATGCCCTCTGGCCTAAAAAGCGAAAATTTTTCAAAGAAAGCGGAAATATTTTCTATTATTTTAAAACGTTTCGAAAAATATTCGATAATTCCGAAAATCTTTTCTGGTTTGCAAATGTTTATTAACCAGACTAGCTTTAGGTTTTTCATGTCAGGCCTCCGTAATCTTAAAGTGTTGAAATCAAAAGAAGTGAAAGAGATAAAGCAGTTGATAGAAAAACAATTCGGTGCAGTTGTAGAAGGGAATCTTGTTTTTTTTCTGAACACTAAAGAAAATAAAATTTTCATTTCAAATCAGGACATCGGGCTAATTAATTTCAATGATTTTAATGTGAACAGTATTGGATTGTATCTTGGTGAGCTTTACAACAATGAGTTCAGGCCGAGTGTTGAAGGCGCGCAATTGATTGCAAAGACCGCAACAAAAAACATTCTGGAAGTAAGCAGAGAAGAAGCACTGCAGTACTTGCAGGGTAAGGACATTGAGAAACAGACTGAGCTGCAGGGTTTTATCATCCTTAAATGCGGTAGCGACATCATTGGCTCCACAAGAAAAAAAGAAGGCAAATTACTAAACTTCTTTCCCAAGCAGAGAAGATTGCCAGAGAGCGTGGCGTAATTTTTTTTGGATAAACTATTCCTTGCGCATATCGAATATTGCGAGTGCCAAAACAGTGAGCACCGCCAAAATTCCAACAAAGTTTAACGTTGAAAATGCAGTACCTGCATATGCCCTGCCAGTACTTATCCTAGCTCCAGGACTGTTTGCACCACTGGTCGTGCCTATACTGGGTGGGAGAATGGAGGAATCGTCGGAGGTAGAGCTATCACTATCAGTGATATCTTCGCCGGGTAAAAAGGGATCCTCAGGATCGTAAGGACGTCTCGCCACAGACATTCCGGGTACCGTTCCACGTGCCATTGCCCCACCAACAGTATACTCACATGCATCACCGCACTGGGGATCTATTTGGTAGCCCATTGGAAGTCCACTAATCGTGTTTATAATCTTTTCTGGATCTATACAATCATCATCATCTCGTCCATTATCATCTTTCTGGTCGGGATTACTTTTATACATGCAGTTGTCACATGCATTAGCAACAGTGTCACCATCACTGTCACTAACAGCGTTTACATTACGATAAAAAGTAGGGGGATGGTTATAATATATTCTTTTTCCTTGGCATAGATCGCACGCATCTCCAACATCATCTCCATCTGTTTCTGCCTGATCAGGGTTATCTGTTTGACGACAATTATCGCACGTATTTCCTATTCCATCTGAATCGTCATCACCTTGATCATCATTTCTTTCATCTTTACAATTATCGCACGCATCTCCAAAAGGGTCGCCATCAGCATTTTTTTGATTTTTGTTGTCCTTATCTTTGCAGTTGTCGCACACATCCCCTACATCATCTTTATCTCTGTCTCCTTGATCGGGATTTGATTTACTCGGGCAGTTGTCACAAACATCCCCCAAACCATCATGATCTATATCCGATTGATCAGGATTTGATATACTTGGGCAATTGTCTGCTTTTTTTTGTCTATACTCCACTCCGTCACCATCTGGGTCACAACAATCCCCACCTTTAGGCGGAGTACACGCCCCTTCATTACATACCCAATTACAGCTCGGATTCGCGGGGCACACTTTGCAAGTTTCTGCTACTCGATAAATCTGCGCACCTTGGCCGCAGTTTAAGCAATTGCCATTCGGGTCATCAATAGCTATTTTCATAATATATGCATCCAGGACTGATGTACGCCCTGTATTACACACTCTATTTCCTGCCATACGGACAACAGGGGTGCTTACATCCATACAACTATTTTGGCAAGAATTACCAGCAGCTTGGTTGAGACTAAAGGTTCCAGGAGGAACAGGAACTCCTTCCAGAGTTTGAAAACCACTCAAAAGTGGGCCTACTGGATTTTCTTGTGCGAGAGCAAAAGGAAAAAAGCAAAGGAGAATCAAAGGAAAGAGAATGTGACGTTTTATCGTGTACGACATATCACTTTTTTACATTTAACCTTTTTATTCTTTTCTATACACTAAAAGAACCACTGATTAGTGGTTAAAATAGAAAGCTTTTTATACTTCCGAGGCTTAAAGGAGGTATGCTCTCAAAAAAAGTTCGTTCTTACGCATTGCTTGCAGCTTTAGCAGTTCCAGCTATACTAACCCCTGTTATCGCATATATAGCCAGGCCTAGTAGAATTGAGGAGAATCTTTATACAAGTCATCAGCTCGAAGAAGGCGTTATTCTTGATCCCAATGAAGCTGAGAAGCTCTACCAAGAAATTACTCATCCTCATGGATTGTTGGCCCTTTCTTCAGAGGCTCAAGTTCAGGCGGGGTTAAAATTGTTGAAACAATATGCACAGAGTGGAAATACACAAAGAGCAGAAGCGCTTGCAGCAACTCTTCAACAAAAAGGTGTGAGAACTTCTGAACTAGACGAATTGACACAACAAGCAGAATGGGTGAGTAATATCGAGTATAGTATTGCCTGTATGCAAGCAAGTATGTTTTCTCAAGAAGTTGCTGAAAAATTTTATAAAACAATGAGACAGGTAAACAATTACCGTGGCACTCATCCTGGCTCAGGCTTAGGTTCTGCTGTTGATAAGGCAAAAAGAATGTGGGGCATTACGTGTGGTAGACATCCAATAGCTAAAGATACAAGAAAAGGTATCGAAGGAATGTTAGAATAGTTCTTTTGTTCTTAACTTTGGTTCCAAAACTAAACGATCGTCTACTCGCCCATTAAATTCTATCCCCACACTTCATCTCCTACATAGTGCGCATTCTTAATAACTTTCCCAGAACTCATTGCTTTGGCTTCTTCTCCTGTAAATAACATTTTCCCCACACATAAAGGTTTTTTGTTTTTCTCATCAACAACTGCAACAAACTCATCCTTGAGAATTCCATCTTCAAATGCAACAATTCCCGGCCTCATAATATCCGCTCCATTGATAACAAATTTTACAGCACCCATGTCAACAATGACTGTTTTCAAAATATTTTTTTTAATTAAGAATTTAAGCGTTGGGATGAGCTGGGTTTCTTTGATAAAAAAGAGTTTCTCCCCTTCTTTAGAAATAAACATTTCATCAATCATTTCAACATTGTCTTTTTTTGAAAAGAACTCCTGAATGCCAAATTGTTGTTGAATTCTTTCATTATAATTTTTGATATCATCCTTATTGAGCTGTTTTCTTGTCATGATCCCTCCTCAAGTTCTAGTCGTATTTTACCAAGTAATATTTTAGTTCTTTGTTTCATGTTTTGAAATTCTTCTTCTGCAAGGCACTTCTTGAGTTTTTCATCGACAGGCATTCTTGATCACCTGTACGAGTATATCAAAACCCCAGAGTACAATGCCGTTTTTTAGCGCCGGGATTATGATCATATCATTTTTTTTGAGATTTTGCTCCAGATCGAGAGTGGTTTGAACAACATCATGGATTTTTACAGGTGTGATATCTTGCACTTTAACAAGAGTCTGCTTGTAAGCTCCGAAATTTTTTCGATCGAGAACGAATAACACATCAAGATCTCCTGGTTTTTTCTTTGTCGTTACATAAGAGCCGAATAGAATGCATGCCTCTGTCAAAGTTTTAAGCAGTTTGAGATCTTCCATGCGTAACTTAACTCTTTCTTCAAAACTGTCCGGGATAAGTGCAAGTTCTAATACTCGTGCAGTCTTTTCATTCTGAAAATCAAGCGAATATATTTTGATATTCGAGATAGATTTTGCCTTTAACACACCTTCCTTTTCCAATTTGGTAAGAATCTTGAAGGCGCCTCCAGAACTCACACCACAGGCTCTCCCAACATCATTCATGGACATCTCTTTTGTGATGCTTACCGCTAGAAAACGCAGCACACATTTTTCATTGGCAGTCAAAATCATGTTTATTTACCTTTAGTAAGCAATCACTTACCTTTAGTATATAAATCTTTCTACTTTTTTCTCCCAATGATCTCAACCGTCATTTTCTGCTTCGGATCTTTCATTTTCTCCATCATACTTCTAGGGATATCCATCGCAGCTTTATCCGTTCTAACCCCAAGTGTTCTCGAAGAAGCAAATTCTCCTCTTCGAAAAACCATCTCATGGTCGTCAGTAAATGTTTTATTTATTTTTGAGGAAAATGAAAATTTTTGATTGCCCACAATCACATCAACGATAATTTCGTCGTTTTTTTCAATCATTTCCTTCATGTTCCGGAATTCAAAATCACAACCAACTCCCACAATGCAATCCCCTTGTAAACTAACCTTTGGATCCTTTGTAAATTCAATTGTGTTACGATGCTTTCCAAGAATGTTCGGATGCCCGGAACAGGTAAATTTCATCGTAGATGAATCTCCACAATGTCCTCCTCCTGTAATACGTGATCCAACCTTCTAAATTGCTGCCCTTCAAATTTTGCAGATTTGCCCCATATGCGCGCATATTTGAATTTGGTGACAAAATCGCGGTGCAGTTTATTACACACATCAGTAATGGTACTTCCTTTTCTCATAATAAGCGGTTCGTCCATGTCAGGTTTTTTATTGACTTCTTTCAGAAAAATTCGAATAAGTTGAAGTCTTTCATAAATTAAATCTTTCAATTCCTCCAGGTGTTTCTTTTGCTCTGCAGAAATCATGAGATCAGGATGAATACTTTCTGCAATGTTAAATAGGGTTTGTTCATCTACCAAGTCCATTTTGTTCAGCAAGGTAATTGCGGGGATGTACACTTTGTTTCCTTCAACAATATCGATAAATTGTTCTGGTGTGATATCTGCTCTCACGAGAATTTCTCCGTTGTTGATTCCCAACTCTCTTGCCATTCCTTGGATTGTGGGAACGTCAATTTTTGTAAGGGGAATGGTGGATCCTACTCTTACTCCCCCTCTTGCTGTTTTCGTTATTTTGACATCGGGCTTTCTTTGATTAATTCTAACTCCTGTTTCGTACACTTCTCTCAAAATCGCTTCATAATGTTCGGGGTGCAAAACATCCAATACAATAAGGATCATGTCTGCATTTCTTATCACTTGCAAAACTTCTTTGCCTCTCCCTCTTCCGGATGCAGCTCCGTGCACGATTCCTGGAACGTCAAGCACTTGAATTTTTGCGTGTTTGTATTCCAGCAATCCCGGGATGCAGGTTAAGCCTAGTAAAACGGCAGTTGCATCCCCTGTTTTGCGTACAGCAAATCCTTCCCCAACTCCTGAACCTTTCCCTCGTGAAGCTTCCTTTTCCTTTAATTTGGAAATCTTTGCCTTGACAAGTCCAATGTGGAATTGAGTTCTTTTGTTGTATTTTGTTTTCGACAGCTCTGCCTCTAATTCTTTGATCTTCTCTTGTGTTGGTTTCTTCTTGACTTCTTCTTTCTTCACAACAGGTTCTTTCTGCATAATGTTTCCTAGAATACTCGTCGTTTAAAAAGCTTTATGCGATTTCACATGTACACAGATGTTTTTTGACGTCCTTACTGCTGCAGGTCAAATTTTCATCCAAGCCTTGTGATTGACTCTTTCTTTTTTGTGGAGAACTTTGCAAAATGTCAAAAAATGGAGTGTTTTAGGCAAAGTTCTCTAGAGAAGTTTGAGTATTTCTTACTTATTTCAAACTTCTCTGTGGGTCGTAGCGGAGACCTGCTACTCAGTTTGTCGTAGGCGGTGCGTCGAACGAGCTGCAATAATCGCTCGTTCTCCTGGTTTTGCTCCAAGGCCACGACCCTTATAATGACTTTTTCCACTGCACGATTAATAATCTTTATATAACCTCATTTTTCCAAGCTATGTATGGTCAGTATTATTGAATTGTGGAGTCATTTCCAGGAGAAAGTCTCTGATTGGCTCTTGAAACTTGTAGTTTCTGTTGTTATCCTTCTCATTGGTTTTATTCTTGCGAGGATGTGCCGGAAGATGGTTTTTAAGGTTTTGCACGAGCTGGAATTAAACAAGCTTTTGCGAAGGCTTGCTCAAGTGAATGCGCGTTCTGAAGAATTCCTGTCGCGGTCTGCAGCATACCTCATTTATGCCATTACCTTTCTTCTTGCTCTGAATCAACTAGGGATTACGGCAACCGTGCTCTACCTTCTTTTAGGGGCAATTCTTTTGGTGCTTGTCGTTTCCTTTCTTCTGGGCATTAAGGATTTTATTCCCAACGCCTTTGCAGGGTTGAAACTTTCAAAGCAGGGCTTATTCCGGGAAGGGGATGTGGTGGAGATTGGAAAGATTAAAGGCAAGGTCATTAAGCTTACGTTGTTAGAAACGCGTCTGATTACAAAACATCAAGATATTATTGTTATCCCCAATGCTACAGTCGTTAAGGAAATCGTAAGAATGCCTAAGCAGCCTCAAGTAAGCTGACGACATTAAACAACTGCATTCTTGTATAGGATTGTAAATTGGTATCTTCCGTAATTTCTTCAATTTCGTGTAATGCCTTGCTCACTTCGAGATTAGAAATTGTTTTTCCTTTGAGACCTGTCAGGATTTTTATGAGTTTTTGTTTTACATTCTTGGGTAAGCTCGCATCTCCGTTGAGTTCTTCCAGCGCAGCAATTGCCTCCTGAATTGACTTGCTCATCTTCCTCACTTCTCCAATTGAGAAACAACTTCTTTGCGTATATGCTCCGCTTTTTCCCTGAGTTGTTGCTCTTGTTTTTCCAGGGTTTTAATACGAAGTTCGATCATTTCCTTTTTGCCGGTCAAATCTTTTTTGAGCGCTTCAGGATCTACTTTGACCATGATATTCCCAATAATTTTGTAGCTCGAGGGATTTTTCTGGAGTTCCCCTAACGCAGATTCAAGCTCATTTAATTGACTGGTGAACTGTTGTCTTTGAAGAAGGAGTTGTTGAGCATTTTGCTCCATCAGTTGCAATTTATTAATTTGTTCCTGGGCTTCCATGTTGAATTTTTCTGATTTTTTCAAAAATCGTTAGTGTCTGTTGAATACCCATAAAATGGGATTTGAAGATTTTCTCTGTCGGTGCCTCAATGCTTATACTTATTTTTTTTTGTTTGGCGTTTATAACTTTTATATTCATTTTTGCCCCAGAAAAAGCCTTTTTCGTCTGGAGGAGCCCAGTCAAATGTTCATCGAAGGGAATAATAACTTCTTTGTTCATCGCGCCTTAACGTGGGTAACTACTGATCGTGATTTGTACAGCATTTTGCTTCCGCAGTAGGGGCATCGGATCCTTTTTCCCATCGTTTCCTTGCCGATTTTTTTATTGCAGGCAAAACAAGTATATTTGACCATTATTGTTCCTCTTCAGGTTCTTCAATAACCTGTCCACCTTCTCTGTACCTAACTCCTTTTTCTGTTTTCTCAGTTTTTTCTTCCGCTTCTTCAGGAGCAATTTCCAATTCTTCAATGCGTGTAGCGGGCTTCGTAAGGTAGTACGCGCCACTGCTAAATCTTGAATTGCATTTTCTACAGTGCCAGATTCCTGCGGCAACCCTTTCAATTTGTTGATATGTGCAATAGGGACAACGATGTTTCTGTTTTTGGAGAGTTTCCACAGCTGCAATTTTTTCGCGAACAGTTCGCCCGTAGCGTACGCCTAAGCGCCTCACTGCCTTGCTTGTTTTTTCTTTTGCCATAGTAAAAATGGGGCTGCCCAGACTTTCACAGCGCGCTAATTCCATAGCACGCTATGATCTTGGCGCGCCAATTTGAACTGGGGTCTTCTGGTCCCAAACCAGAAAGGATGAACCAGGCTACCCTACAGCCCCGCGCTTCTTCTGAAATCAGGGCCTATTTAAAAAGCTTATGGTTTTGCGTCCTCGCTATTCACCTGAAGAGAACTTTGCAAAACGCAAAAAAGAGAATGTTTCAGGCAAAGTCCTCTAGAGAAGTTTGAGTATTTCTTATTATTTAGAAACGGACATAACTTTTATGGCATTACTGTCCGTTTC
>JAGWAF010000041.1 GCA_018302085.1 Candidatus Woesearchaeota archaeon
GTTTTGCGCCAAGGGAAGTGGTGGTTATCGGTGGATCAAAAGAGACTTGCAAATGCGTTGTCTAATGCGGAGGGCTACGCTCGAGAAAAGCAAAAGAGAGCGCAGCAGCAGTCTAAAAAATATCACCCTCAAGAGTCGATTTCTTCTTTGTTAATTCCCGTTGCATTTCTTCTGATTATAGCTGCGGTTGCAATGATTTTAGTTGAACCAGAACTTACAGGCTATACTGTGAAGAGCGTATCAGACGAAAGCGCTCCTCGTTGGATTCATGATTCAAGGCACTTTACCATTCCTGCAAATGAAGAATGGGTTTATGATTTAGACACTCTTTTTTACTCGTCAAGAGAATTAAGTTATACTGCAACGGCAACAGATGGAATCGTGGCACGTACTAACCACAATCTTCTTACTCTGATTCCTCAAAAAGGTTTTTCAGGTAATGCACTTCTTACCCTTTTCGCAAGTGATGGTGAAAACGTTGCAAGGATTCATGTCAAAGTAAACACTGAGGACAACAAAGGTACAACTGAGCCACGCGCGTTTAACGCCATGACAGGAGCCGTAACTGCAATCACAGGTGCGGCAGTGCGTGGAGCCTGCCTGGTAATCAATGTCCCCGGACTTACTATTCTCGACCCTGCTAACCCTCCGAATTGTTTGGATGTGCAAGTTGCAAACGTGTTTATTGAATGCGGAGGTACTACAATTTCAGGCGATGGAAATCCTCCAAGAAACGGTATTGGAATTAACTTCAATGTTCCTGCAGGAACTCCCGTTACCGCAACAATCCAAAACTGCGTTATCAAAGACTTAGATGTAGGCATTAACGCAGCAATCTTTGGAGGCTCAGGACTAATAAACAACACATTCCAGAATAATAGAATTGGAATCGCTTACCAGCAAAACATAGGTGGCCTTGATGTTGAGAATTCTTTTTTCTTCAGGAATGACATAGGGATAAGAGGGTCTGTAAGCTCCGTTAATGGACTCATTTTTATGAATAATTTCAGTCAAAACATTTTGTATGGACTGTACTTAACAAATGCAAATAATATGAACGTAAGCAACAACTCTTTTGATAATAATGGTAATGGAACTTTCTTTGATCCTTCACAAAATTCATTTGTAGAGTACAACAACTACCTCCTAAATGGCTACGGATTCTTTGCAGAAAGCACACAAACGTTTACAGTTAAGGGAAATATATTTGAAAGAAATGCTGTGGGTCTTACCTTTGATGATACGGGAGCACCGGGCGGCTCACCCCCCTCGATTGGAAACATAATCAATTACAACGAATTCATTGAGAACACTCTTCAAATCAGAGAGAGGGGTTTATCAGGCAGTGGCAACAGTTACTACCTCAATTATTACAGCGACATTTTCAGCAACAATCTCGATGTGCAAGATCTCAGCGCTCCATTTGATGAAGGAGATGCCGGGGTAAATTATCCTTACACCCAAGCCAATGGCGCCAGAGCTGAAGGTATCACATTCAAAGATAACCGCCCTGACATCAATCCCTGTGGGCATCGTATTAGTTACAAAGTAAACTTGCCAACTCCTGTGACGTGTACTGAGGGCATCCTCTTCACGGCAGATAATCTTGATTTTGATTGTGAAAATCGCGCAATGAACGCAGACACAACATCCCCTTCGTTTACTCTCTTTGATATCAATGGAAGGAATGATATTACTATAAGAAATTGTCAACTCAACAGTTTTGGAATAGCTATTGCAAGTGTGGATTTACCCTCACAAAATCTTCTCGTGCAAAACAATATCATCGAGGGAGGGAATATCGCAATACTCGTCAGTGATGGTATAAATACCCCCCCACTAATTACAGGGACGAGAATTGTTAACAATGAAATCAACAATCCGTCAACTACTGCGATACAATTAGAAGCTGAAGATACCTTAGTTCAGGGCAACCAACTATCTGGAACTAATGTGGCGACGGCGACTGGAATCCAGGTCTATGGTGGAGACAATTACGCGTTTGTATTCAATGCAATCAGTAATTTTGATGTGGGTTTGCGCAATGCTTTTACTCCAGTTACAAATTCGTTCGCAACCTTAAATAATTTCTTAGCGAGTATCACCCTTCATGCGGGATACGCTTTAACCTCCGGATCTCCCTCTATCGATTTTAGTCCCAACGATCCGAATATAGGCTCTCCGTTTGAAAATCGTGGAAATTTCTGGAGTGGAAATCCCTTCACAGGCCAGGACGACGCGAATGGAGATGGTTTTGCTGACGTGCCAGGAACTCTTGTAACAGGAAATTCCCTCCCTCTAAATTCAATGACCCCTTTTATTGGAACAGGTGTAGGGGTTGGAGTTCAGGATTACGGCCCTGTTGTAGCGAGCATAACAGGCAGCACGCCAGTTCCAGAATGTGCAGATGGTATAGATAACGATAACGATGGTTTTATTGATTATCTTCAAGATCCCCAATGCCAGGGTAGTCCTTTTGGTACAGAGGCAGGCGCACCCCCAAGTGGTTGTCAAACAATTACAACAGACACAACATTAAACGCGGACATCGCAGCAACGGGAGATTGTATACGCATCAACGCTCCGAACGTGAGATTTGACTGTAACGGTCACATTATCACAGGCAATGGGTTTGGCAGGGCAATTTATTGGGCGGCTCAAAATGGTGTGAGTGTTATCAACTGTCACATTATCAATTTTGAGACGGGAATTGAAGGAAGAGACTCCTCACAAACAACGTTGCAAGATAACACTATTGAGGATTGTACCAGTGGCATTACTCTTTCTGAGCCAGGTGTGCAAACTGGTGGTCATACAGTCACCGGAAATGAAGTATTCAATGTTGACACCAACATTATTTTTAGTACCTCGTCATCGAGCAGAATTGCAGCAAACACCTTCCGCAACAGCAGAGGACCCAATGTGCTTTCTTTCACGGGAAGTAACTCTTTTATCATTGGAAATAATTTTGAAAATAATCAGGGCAATGGTCTTTCTTTAGGATCAGGTTCTATGAATAATCAAATTGTTTACAATCGTTTTGCAGGAAACTCCGTCAATCACGTTGCTCAAGTTGTTGCGACAGACATAAATGTTTACTCCGTCCAAGCACTGAACATTTTTGGAAATACTGTTGCTCAGGGAAACAGATGGGGCAGTGCTGGCGACGGAGATTCCGCGATTGATCTAGGTATTACAGACACAAATCCTGCTGGTGATGGTTTTGGTGATACAAATGTTCCTTACAGTAGTACAAATCCTGCTCCTGGCGGAAGGGTAAGCGCTGGAGTTTCTGACAGCGGCCCTATCTTGTCAAATACGTTTACAGGTAATCAGCCACCTGTTGCAAACTGCCCTATTCCAGGAAGAAGCTTCCCGAAAAATACCGTTGACACAACGATCGATCTTGACAGTTATTTCTCTGATCCTGATAATGATCCTTTAACCTTCGGAACAAGTCCTTCGCCAGTTCCGAACTTTGCAATCACATTCCTTGCGGGAAACATTGTTCAAATTACTCCTGCGAATAATTTTGTTGGCTGCCAGAATGTAATCTTCACTGCGCGTGATGGCATCACTATGGTGCAGTGCCCTGCAACACAGATTTGTACCACAGGTACAACTGGTGGTGGAGGCGGTGGCGGAGGAGGTGGCGGTGGTGGGGGCGGTGGACCTCGACAATGTAGGGACGGTATTGATAACGATAATGATGGCCTTATCGAGAATGATGTGCAAGCAAGAACTTGTGAAGACTTGCACAAGTGTGGTACGACTGCGATTAAACCTGAAACATCAAAGAGCTGCGCTGTCGAGCCAGTGGAACCAATAAAACCTGTGGTTCCTCCTGTTGTGCCTCCAACCATTGAGAAAGTCATCCCGCCTCCTCCTGTAGTTCCCCCTACAATTGTGTCCGTAACGGAACAACCTTGGGTGTGTACAACATTCTTACCAACAGCTATCCTGGTACTTTTAGTATTGACATTTGTAATGGAATGCGCAACTCTCATTACTCGAATGAGAAAGAAGGAAATTGTTTCGCGAGGATTGGATATTGCCGATTGGGGCTTTGTCGTGGTTACCTTGGCTGTGATGATTACCCAACTTCTTGTTTGCGCGGAAACAAATGTGATTGCCTGGATTGTGCTCGCAGTGCTTACCTTTTTTGCACTCTTTATTACTCTTTACGCAAATCATTTCAAACCCAAAGAAGTTTTTCCACCCCTTGAAGAGATGCCGATGCCCATGGTAGAAACCCCTTTTGGGGAAGAGAAAGCTCCAGTAATGAGGGAAATTGTAGAAGAGGTTATTCCTCCCATTGAAGAAAAGACTTATGAAACAAGGCCAAGAGCGTACATTGCACCGGAACGGTTAGAGCCTGGAGAAGAGGAAATGCCAACAAGAGTTACACCTCGCAAACCTGAAGTGTACATCGTGCCAGCTGAACCTCGCCACGAAAGGAAAGCATTGAAGAAAATTCGCAGGGAGCTCGAATCGCTTAAATCTGATGTGGGCAAAGTGGACATACAACGCCAACAGAATAAGAATGAGTTGGACAAGTTTATTGACGAGATGCAATCGATTAAAAAAGATTACACTAATGTTGCAAAGAAGGCACAAGCTCCCGTAAAAAGTATGTCCCCAAGTAAAAAAGTAAAAAAAGTGAAGAGTGTAAGGTCAAAACTTGCTAAACGAAAGAAATCGGGAAGAAAGTGAACGCCGATGAGGGTCATCGGATATGGAAGTTTTCTAAATAAAGAATCTTTGGCAAAGACGATTGTACCGCGTCCCGTAGAGCTTATTCTGGTGAAGGGCTATCGTAGGATTTTTAATCTTAAAGCTTCACATCTTCGTCAGTACAAGGTACAAGATCCTCTGAAAGTTGCCGTGCTTAATGTTATCCCCGATGCAGAAGCTTTTCTGAATGCGATTCTTTTTGAGGTGAATGAAGACGAATTTGAAAAATTGAAGATAAGGAACAAAAATTATTATACTAAAGAAGTAGAAGTGTACAATTTCAAAACAAATGAGCAGAATGGAACTGCAATCCTGTTTATAGGGAAGAAACTTGAACATGGTGAGAGGGTCGTTGAAGATCATTATTTGCCCATCCCCCAATATTTGGAACTTTGTAAAAAAGGTGCTTATGACTACGGCGAGAGTTTTGGTGATTTCTTTATGAAAACAACCTACACGACGGACGGAAAAAATCTGGAGGAATATTCATGAGAAGAAAAGTGGGGCCATCTTTAATTTTATTTTTGATTATTCTCCCTACTTTAATTTTGATCCTTTTTTTAGCAAGTTGTACAAATACAATAGACAAAGAATCCGAAGTAGCACAAAAGATAATACCTGAGATAGACAAGGGAGAAACAACAGGTGCGGAACAAAATAAGCAAACAGAAAAATATCCTTGGCATGAAAATATAATTGCAACCATCTTTTGGGCGGGAGAAGAAGCTTCTGAAGAAAACGCTTGGATTGCAAACGATGATAGTACATGGGACGAACAATGGATGGAACATTTCGGAGGGGTCGACAATCCTGAAGGGAGAAATTTTATTCCGAAAGAAAACCCGTATTATTTTGCATTACCCTACACTGATTTTGATGAAAACGGAAGAAAACAAAACATCAAAAAGGTATATTGGTATGAACAATATCAAGATCGACTTACCGACACTTCTTTTTCTATTATAAAAAATCGCTGGGCCGAGATAAAAAACAAAGAAAAAGATAAAACCTGCTATGGACAGTGGGAAGATGCCGGCCCCTCGGAATATGATGATACCGATTATGTCTTTGGAACTGCGCAGCCAAAATATGATGTGGGTATCGATCTTTCCCCAGACCTTGCAAAATGCTTAGGTATCGATGGAAAGGGTGTTGTCTCATGGCGGTTTGTTGACAATTCAGAGCCAGGGAAATGGACAGAAATTGTCACCACAAGCAAACCTTTTTGGGGGTAAAGTTAGGCACAAGGATTTTTTATTCTATTTTTTACAGATATTTTTTAGGGTCGCTTCACACAAATTAACCAATTGAGCGATGTCAAATTTAGGGAGTACAATGTTGATATAAATATTTATTTTTATGACGATAAAGAAATGGGATATTGAATGAATTTAGGGAGTACAACGGCCGATGCCAAACAAGTGGGTATTGACAAAAACAAAAGAGAAAATAAAAAATAGACGGTTATAATACAGAAGTTAGGCACAAGGATATGCATGCCATTCCGCCTCGCACAAAAGCTTTATATATAACCACTTTGGAGCAGGATTGAGTGAAGATGGGGGCGCCGCCATGGATGACGAGGATTATGTAGAAGAAGAGGGAGACGTCGAAGAAAAAGACGACCCTGAAGACCTCCTCGAAGACGAAGAAATCACCGCGGAGGAAGAAGCATTCCTTAAAGGCTACGATGAAGACTCCGAATCAGGAGAAGCCAAAAGCGAACCTACCGAGAAGGAGAAGGAATAGATTTTTAAACGAGGTCGAAACGGAATCGAAAAAAGAATTTTAGATTATTTTTTTAAAATATTTTTTTCTTAAAATAAGCGCCCAATTTTATTTTAAACAATTCAAGAATAAACGAATCATAAAAAGAAAATTTCTGTTCATAAGATCACCTATGAAAAGCAGAAGCTTGTGTATATACAAAGCTGCGCTTTATCACTTTTTAAAAATAAGACGGATAGCTTTATAAAAGATCCACAATTTCCCCTCGCTAATGATTACCATAGCAAGATCATCTTTGAAAGGCCAGCAAAGCCTGGACACACAAATTGAATCGGCGTTTCGAGAAATGAGAGATCAGATTCAGCGAGAATTGGCACTGCCACAAATACATAATTCTGAACTACAACAATACCTACAAAGAGTTATGACTGGTCTTACTTGCTTGGATATAAAAGTTGATGGAACGTACAATCCGGATAACGAAGCTGAACAGCTAGGAACTGCAACAGCAGCCCATACACCAGATGAAGAGAGTATGCGAAATTACAGATTTTTAAGTGCGATTGCGAATGTGCGTAGTGCTCCTCTTAACAACGGGCAAGAATTACAACAAATGTTGGATAAACAAAGAGGGGCAATCGCCGAACTGGAAGAAGAATTAACTGCGAGAGAAGAACCAGTCGAGAAAAAAGGGTCAAATGTCGCTGAAACAACAAGGTACAATGAAAAATTGAGAAATTATCAAAGTTTTAGAGAACGAAAAGAAGGGGAAATTGAAACCGCAAGAGAAAGTGTGAAAAAAATTGAAGAAGAAATCGATATAAAAAAAGTTGTCTTAAACTCATTCTACCAAGCAGTGCACAACGTCGCAACGAGAGAGAGTCTTACCGAGATTGCAAACATAGCGCATGCATCCGTCTCCGGTGATGTGGATAAAAAAGTTGTGATGACGTATCACGAACAGGTGAGTGCCCTTTTTGAAAAAGCCCCAGGTGTTACACCCAGAGAACAAACCATCGAATGGCTTATTACAAAAGAAGAAAAACGGGAACATCAACAACCTCTTCAAGAAGGAAGGATAATCAGGCCATCAAGAAGCAGGTTAGGCTACGCCGCGGGAGCCGCTACTCTATTACTCGCTTTAGGAGCAACGTTTTATGTTCTTACACCGAAAATTCCAGAAGGGAAACATGCAACAGTTGGGACAAACACACAAAGCCGTGATTCATTTAAATTAGTTGGCACGACTCATGATGGTTTACCAATTTACGAGTTAGTTCCATTAAGACCGCTTGAATTTAGGGATGGATATTACACCAACGGCACCGAGGTCCTTGCTATTGTGCCAGCGAATGAATTCCAGGTTCCCTTCGTTCCAAAATCTGAAAGCAAAAGAACGGGTGAGAAAAGATATCATCTACCCCAAGGAATGGAATACCTCTCTTTTATAGATCGGGGAAGCCATGCCGAAGTTGGTATCGGACGGCTCAACTCAAAAAGTCCAGCAATGATGGTATTTATACCGTATGATGACAGGGTTAGCATTGGTCCAATTGGCCTAGAGTTACAAGTTGCCCGGGATGGTTCCTTATGGGATGTTAATCCCGGAGAAAAAGTTGTTCATTATACTACAGCAAGTGATTTAGGGGGCGTTGATCGCATCCTTGTAGAACCAGGTTCTCAGTCAGGCACTGCCACAACTGTGTTACTAAATGTGGCAAGAGACAGTGGATACACTACATTTTGGAGTCATACGGAAAAACCATGGCCAGGAACATGTAGCATAGTTGCCGTTAGAAAGGACGCGCATTACGTTTTGAACACTGTTAGCATACGACCGCCAGAATAAATTTAACATTCTTTAAAGTCAGTAGTTCACTTTTTTAGTTTCTTGAACGTACTGCATCTCTTCTAGAATTTCCAAGCACCGTTTGGCTTTGGATAATCGTAAGGATTCTTCATCGAGTTCCATGGGAGTGCTTTTATTCATTCGATGGTTTATAAGGCTTGTGAATTTAAACGTATACCCTTACAAAGTTGATAGAAAACGCAAAATTTAAATATATGTAAGGGTATAATCTTCTATGAACATTATCAAAAAAAGAGAATACTATTATTTAAGATATTCTTTTAGAAATGAAGGAAAAGTAACAACAAAGGATGTGTACCTTGGAAAAGAAGTCCCTGGCAACATTGAAGAAATAAAACAAAAAATAATGAGAGAAAGACAAAAACAGATGTATCAAAAATTTGAAAAAATACGAACAAATTTTCAGAAAGAATGGAAAAAATCTCCAGAAAGCGCCAAACAAAGAGAAAAAGAAGAGATTGCAATAGCGTTTACATACAACACCGAGGCCATCGAAGGGTCAACAATAACTCTTGAAGAAACCCGTGAAATCGTCGTCGATAAAATAGCACCAAACAAATCCTTGAGAGACATTAAAGAAACTGAGGTGCATTTCAAAGTTTTTTTAAATATGTTGAGCAAAAAAGAAAGTATCTCCAAGACAATACTGCTCCAGTGGCATAAAGATCTTTTTGGAGAAACAAAACCAGATATTGCAGGAAGGTATCGTGATTTTCATGTAAGGATTGGAGGTTATATTGCACCGGATTGGCAAGATGTGGAGAAGCTCATGAAAGAGTTTCTTGAGTTCTTTCGGCAATCAAAGCTAAACCCTGTTGAACTTGCTGCAAGGACGCACTACAAATTTGAAAAAATACACCCGTTTGGGGATGGAAATGGGAGGGTTGGCAGATTTCTCATGAACCATCTTCTGTGGCGCAATGGATATCCAATGCTGATCATTGAATACAAAAAAAGGCAGTCGTATTATAAGGCACTCAGAAGAACAGAAGATGGTTTTGTTCAATACTTTATACGACGATACTTATCTGTTCACAAAAAGAGATATTTGTAAAATCCAGAATCAAAAACCTTAAAAAGCAGTGCACTCTCTGAAGTATCATGCAAATCTTTCGTGATGAAGTTGAAAAACTCTTAAAAAAGCACGTGAAGGACTTAAGCTTGTTAGAAGTCCCGCCAGACCGTTCATTGGGAGATTTCGCATATCCCTGCTTTCATTTGGCCAAAGAATTAAAAAAATCCCCTGTAATGATTGCTCAGGATCTTGTAAAACAAATCAAGCCAAATAAAACAATTGAAAAAATTGTGGCAAATGGGTCATACTTAAATTTTTTTATCGATAAAAGTTTTAAGGCAAAAGAAGTTCTCTCAACTATTTTCAAAGAAAAAGAAAAATACGGAAGCCAAAAAAACAAGCAGAAGATTATTGTTGAGTATTCTCAGCCAAACACGCACAAAGAGTTTCATATTGGACATTTAAGAAACGTTTGTCTTGGCTCGACCCTAATTAATGTCCTACGCTATCTTGGTTACCAAGTCATCGCTGCAAATTATATAGGTGATATTGGAAATCACGTTGCAAAATCATTGTGGTGTTTGAAGAAGTACCACGCAAAAGAAAAGATAACAACAAGAAAAGGAGAATATCTTGGAAAGATTTATGCGGAGGCAAATAAACGCATCGAAGACGACCCCGAGCTTAAAGAAGAAGTTGATCAAATTCACAAAAAATTAGAGGATAAGGAGAAAGAATGGTACGATCTCTGGAAAGAAACGAGGGAGTGGAGTCTTGCAGACTTTAATGAGATTTACAAGTACCTCAACGCGCCTTTTGACATTTGTTTTTATGAAAGCGAAGTTGAAGAAGAAGGTAAGAAAATCTCAAACCTTTTATTGGAAAAGGGCATCGCAATCAAAGACCAAGGTGCAATCCTTGTTGATTTGGATGAATATAAGTTAGGAAAGTTCTTAATCCTGAAAAAAGACGGTACCTCTTTGTATTCAACAAAGGATCTCGCCCTTGCGATGAGAAAATTCGATGAGTTCAATGTTGACAAGAGTATTTACGTTGTTGATGCGCGGCAAAAACTTTATTTTCAACAACTCTTCAAAACTTTAGAACTTATGGGTTTCAAAAAGGATATGTTCCATCTCGCCTATGAGTTTGTTACACTTCCAGAGGGAGCCATGGCGTCAAGGAAAGGAAACGTTGTTCTTTTCACCAGTTTAAGAGATGAAATACTTGTTAAAGTCATGGAAGAGACTAGAAAACGCCATCAGGAATGGGAAGAAGAAAAGCTCGATGCGACTGTAAAAGCAATTACTTTGGCTGCGATGAAATTTGAAATGGTAAAATATGAAAACACGAACGTTGTCGTTTTTGACAGGGATCAAGCATTAAACTTGGAAGGTGAAACTGGGCCTTACGTTCAATATGCTCATGCGCGTTGTTGTTCAATTTTGAAAAAGGCGAATATGAAGACAGTTTCAAAAGTAGATTTTTCACTCTTAAAAGAGGATCAGGAAAGTAAAATACTGAAGTTGCTGGCAACTTATGAAAATACGCTCACTGAAACAATAAAGCATTACAAGCCGAGCCTTTTGGCAAGATACGCCCTCGAATTGGCCCAAGCATTGAATGAGTTCTATCATTATTGTAAAGTTGTTTCTGAAGATAAAGAATTGATGAAAGCCAGACTTCTGCTCATTTTCTGCGTAAAAGAAGTTTTGGCAAGCGCATTACAACTTCTCGTCATTGAACCTTTGGAAGAGATGTAGTTCATTCTATAACAGACCCATAAAATATGTGTTATCCGGAAACTATTTCCCTACGGTGAGTTACATCAAGATATGAAACTCACGAGAAACAAGCTTTTAGAGACAC
>JAGWAF010000044.1 GCA_018302085.1 Candidatus Woesearchaeota archaeon
AGAAACGGACATAACTTTTATGGCATTACTGTCCGTTTCTAAGTAGAAAACGACCATTTAGTCCTATTATTTGTGTCGTTTTCTAATTTCAAACTTCCCTTAAGACATTTTTGTTTTTAGATTTTAGAAAAAATAGAGTCTACGAAGCCAGCACTTTAGCGTTTTCAATCACTTTCTTGACATCGCCTGCAAATCGTTTACTGGCCTTCAATATTTCTATACCCGTAACTTTTCCATCCTTAGAAATATCTAAAATAATCCCATTGGCGAGTTCTACACTTTTCCAGTATTCGCCTTCTTCTATTTCGATGTTCAAGACATCTGCATGTTTATCATACCAAGTTTCCATGTTAGTCAAGCCAAAATGCGGTTATTATTTTAAATTTTTCTGTTCTTCGCTGATCAATAAAACAACATTTAAATAAAACCGATTTTCAAATGAGCATATGGCCGTGAAAGAAAAATTGAAGAATACTACTAAATTTTTGTTCTGTGCGTGGATTGGAGAATTTTTATACTTGACAGGTGTTGCAGGAACAATTCCTTTTCTTTTTTTGGCAGCGATACCTTCTGAGTTGGGGAGTTTCAGCTGGCATAGTTTATTGATTCTGATTATTTCGGCATGTTGTATCGCGATAGGAATTTTTATGATTCATAAGGCATGCCAAACCTGGGCAAGGTCATGCAAGGCATTGGGAAGGGCGACCTTAATTCCTGGATTTGTTGCAGTTATTTTTTTCTTTTTTTCTAAAGAAACGGTGGTAGCAATTATTGATAGCATTATCCCCCCTTTGAAGAACGCGGAAGAAATTGCATTTCTGATTGATCTTTATTTGAAAAGAACAGTGCCTTCATTAAGTTTTATGATAGTTGCTTATCTGCTTGTGGGTTTCATACTGTACTTGTATGGCAAACGAAGAGAGAAAGGGCAGACGTTTCAAGCGAGGTAGGGCTTACCCATCCAGTGGATTTTTTATGTTTTTGAGCTTATGAGATGCAACATGGGTGTAAACCTGAGTTGTTTGTAGTCGTGCGTGCCCGAGTAATTCCTGAATAAACCGTATATCCGTGCCCTGTTCAAGGAGATGGGTTGCGAAGCTATGTCTGAGCATGTGGGGCGTTACATTTTGCCCGATACCTGCTTTTTTCGCTGCTTTTATGATAACAAGTTCTACGCTTTTTTGAGAATATTTTCCATTTCTTCCCGTGAGAATGAGCCCTTTTTCAACAAGATGGTCGATCTTTTCTGCCAGTTTTTTGCTGATAACTGTGATCCTGTCCTTTGCCCCCTTTCCCTGGTGTATGCGCACAACATTATTTTCAAAATCTATATCATCCTTTTTTAAGTTGAGTAATTCCGATAATCGAAATCCGCATGAATAGAGAAGTTCGATAATCAGTTTATGTTTTGGGTTTTCCAACGCGTTAATCATTGTCATGATTCGCTCTTTTGATAAAACGTTTGGAAGTCGTGTCCTTCGTCTTGGCAATGGTACAAATGGGGCTTGCTCCTTTCTGACAGTTTGAATGTAAAAGTCAATTGCGGCTGAAGCCAGTCTCACAGAGTTTTCATTTAGTCCCCTGACAATCAAAGACAATAAGTACCCTCTTTTCTTTGCGGCATCATATTGCCCGCAATACCTCAAAAAATCATTGACATGACAGAGGTAAGTCTTGATTGTCCTAGGGCTAAAACCCCTGAGCCTCATCTCCTCAACAGTTCTTTCCATACGGCCCCATCTGATTATCCGCTTTATATGCATTTGCAAGCATTTTCCGAAAATCTTCCGAAAACATCACTAAACACAGCATAACAACTAATTTAACAAAGTAAACTTCGTCAAATAGTTGTTAAGTTCAATAATTTTTAGTGGCTACGGACGACTGATAGGGGGACATTTCTACGAACGAGACGAACGATGGGGTGGGGCGAACGTAAGTGTAAATAGAAAAAATAGCAAAAGAATGCGAAGGTAATCAAGGCCTATTAATAACTACACCTGATTTTAATGCATCTTCTGGAGACCACCAGACTGAATTAAGATGTCTTTTTATCATATTAAATAGCTTCACAACTAATTCGGGATCTATCTCGTGAGGTGGTTCATTATCTGTAACTCTTTTCAAACGCTCTCCGTTTGAAGCTTTACATAAAATAAATACTTCATCTATACTTGTTAACTCGGGTTGTGCTACCTCCATTTTCAAATATTCGGAAGCAACAATGTATAAACAATAGGGCATTGCGCCTTTTAAGCGTCTGGCTGTTGCTGCACAAGAATCAAGCATGTTTCGTTCTAAGTATGTTTTACATTCGATAGCAATTATTGGAATTACAACTTCGTTACGATTGTGCGATTCACTACCTTTGGCATTTACAGTTATCTCTATAATACACCCAAGAACAAAATCTTGGTCTTTTGTATGTATATAGGGATTTGGTTCAGCAAATATGTCTGTAAACGACTTTGGTGTGAATGTTAAACTTACATAACTGTTTGTGGCGCAACCCGAGTACAAAGAGTTAGGGAGTGTTGGTAATTTTTGTTTAATCAAATCTGAAAATAGATGTTGGAAAAACTCTTCCAAAATAGTTGACCTCAGATTTTCTTGTCCAGAGTTTTTTCTTGATTCAAGTATTTTTATTGATGATTTTCGATACTCATTTGTTGCTTTAACAAACAATCTTACTGCTTCGTCTTCAAGTATTTTAATCTGGGATTTCTTTTTTCTGTATCCAACATAGTGCGACCATACAGCCTTCAAATCAGAATCTCCTGTTGACTGAAGTTTATTATTTAACGTGAAACCATGTCTAAATCCGTCTAAATTTTGATTATCTTCGGTCATTTTGTTTACCTCTTAATCAACATACCTTTTCTCATTCTATCTTTTATGGATTGTGTTTGATTCTGTAAAGAAGTCAAATGCTCTTCCACACGGTCAATGAAATGTTTTACTACCTGTGTATCGATTTTATTGACTATGCCAGATACTCTAAAATCGCTTCTTCTCTGTTTTCTTAATACAAATATTTCATCAATATATGTATTAGCATAATTTTGTTTTTCAAAAGCAAAATCTGCCCATTCACAAACAGCAAAGTATAAACTTCTCGGAAATGTTCTTTTTAAAGATTCGACTGAATTTTCAATTCCGGAAATCATATTTTTGTCCATATTAGTTTTTACTTCAATTGCTATTACGGGAATAAAAAAATCAGAGTACTCAACATCATTAAAAACAAATTTGGCTGTTTTAATTAGCAGCACATCTACTCTCTTTTTTTCAAATGAAATGCTATTTTCTATTTGAGGGTCAAAATTGCAATCTATGATGACATCTTCTTGCGA
Source organism: Candidatus Woesearchaeota archaeon (assembly GCA_018302085.1). Classification (GTDB taxonomy): domain Archaea; phylum Nanobdellota; class Nanobdellia; order Woesearchaeales; family JAGWAF01; genus JAGWAF01. The sequence goes on from JAGWAF010000044.1 coordinate 3,354, forward strand.
TTTTACTTGATACGCCAATTTATTCTTCTTGATAATTTGCAAAAATATTAAATAGAGAAATTCAGGAACCACACTTGAAAGAAAATCAGATTGATGACTAAAAATTTTACACTCTTCAGACCTTATTATCTCGAGATATTTATTTAACGCCGCGACCATTTTTTCTAAATCATCGGTTGCTGTAATCTTCTTGTTCATATCATAATAGGCAGGTACTATTTTGTCTAGTGCTTTTTTAAATCCTTGATTTGTATTAGCTAAGATTATTTTTCGAAGTAAATTGCTTGCGTGGGGTAGACCTTCATCTATGTGAAGAATATCTTCAACTATCTTCTGATGATCTTTACTGCCCATTTTTTAACCTCTTTAAAATCTCCATACCTATAGCCTTTGCTAATAAAGGAGGTACTGAATTGCCAATTTGATTATATTGCGATAATCCTATTTCATCGTGGCGACCTTCTCTATGTAATAATTTTTTACTCATTAGTGTTCTAGGTCCTTTAAAAACAAAAGTATCAGGATATGACATTAATCTTGCGCCTTCTCTCGCCGTTAAATTTCTGTGTAATTTAGGATGAATAAAGTTTGATTGAAAAGAAGCAGTTACAGAACTACTTATTTTATCTAAATGTAGTCGTTGATTATTCATTTTAAATCGCATTCTAACATCTAATTTATTACCATTTCTAACTCTTTGACCATGTTCGTCAGGAACATCCTTTAGTGATTGTCCTGCTTTAATATGTTTAAAACGATTAATAAGTCTAGATGTATGTTTCATGGCTTGATGATTTGTAATCCCTTTTGAACCTTTACGCATTAATTTTTGATAAGGATGTTGTGGTTTATTTTTATAAGTTATTAGTTCATCTACTCCTTCTCCAGAATCAATTTGTGGTAAATCCATGATTGCTTGAGCAACACTTACCCACGGAAGAGAGTTCGTACCATACCCTCCCTTTATTTTGTTGGGAAGATGTTTGCTGTTTTTTGCAGCGAAAATAAATACTCGTTCTCTATATTGAGGAACTCCAAAATCGGCTGTTTGTAGAACTTGAATATCTGTTTTGTAACCGATGGTGTTTAAAGCGTTTATATAATGTTCAATCGCTTTCTTTTCGGGAGTTAATTTACCATTTAATATGCCTTTAACATTTTCAAGCACTGCAATTTTCGGATTTAAAGTTTTAATACAACGAAACATCTCCATAATGAGATTATTACGAGAATCGATAATACCATATTGAGATGGTCCAGCTACCGAAAAGCCTTGACAAGGGGCCCCCCCTACAATAACATCAACACCCTTAAAATGCTTCAATAATTCTTCTTCACTTAATTTTCGAATGTCTTTTTGCAACAAGTTATGTTCTGGAAAGTTATGTTCATACGTTTCTGCTGCAAATCTATCTAATTCAACAGCACCAACCACATCTAATCCTGCCCAAGTTAATCCGAGTGAAAGTCCTCCAGACCCAGAAAATAAATCTAAAACCTTAACCATTTATTGAACCCCAAAAGAGTGCATTATTTTTTTGGCAAGATATTCTGCAAGCAAAGGCGGAACCGCATTACCTACTTGATTAAATTGGTCAAGATGAATGTCTTCATGTATTCCTTTTTTTGCCAATAGCTTTTTACTGAGAGTTGTTCTTTTTCCACAAAAAACATAAGTATCTGGAAAACTTTGTAGTCTACTAGCCTCTCTTACAGTCAAGTTTCTATTCTGGTACGGATGTATGAAACTTGAATAAAAACTAGCTGTTATTGTTGGTGAAGGCTCATCTGGAATTAATCTTCTATGATTCTGAGAATAATGCTTATTGCTAACTGCATCTGGATTTCCTCTCTTCCTAGGTGCAAAATCTCCTCCCACGCAGTTATTATTTTGAATTAGTCTTATATGTTCGAAACGTTTTATCAGTCGTTCTGTATGTCTCATGGAAATATGGTTATACACTTTTTTTGTTCCTGTACGCATCATTTTCTGATAAAGATTATTTGGTTCACAATTATAATTAAAAACATCATTTTCATTATGTTCCCAGGGTTTTACTTCAGGAAGGTCTGATATGGCTTGCCACAAAGTAAGATGTTTAAAATTCTTTTTTTTTGATGTAAGTTCTGGTAAAGCATGTTTTGCTGCAATTAAGAAAAATCTAGTTCTATTTTGAGGTACACCAAAATCTTTTGCATTTAGCAAGTAATGTTTTACTGAATAACCTTGTACAGAAAGCGTTTCATATATATCATCTAAAATCTTCTTCCCGTGTTCATTTTTAAACTTTTCAAGTTCCTTAACATTCTCGATAAGAACAACTTTAGGTTGAACCAATTTCACGACCCTTAAAAACTCCTTATATAATGAATTCCTTTTATCATTCTTTTTTCTTCTATTACTTGCTGCAATTGAAAATCCTTGACAAGGCGGGCCTCCCGCAATTACACTGATATTTTTGAATTTCAAGAAAAATCCATCAGGAATTTGTGAGATGTCTTTTCTTATTACCTTTACACCTACATGATTTTTTTCATAAGTGTCACAAGCCCAATCATCAATCTCAATTGCACAAATTACCTTAAATCCTGCATTCTTAAAACCTAATGAAAGACCTCCTGCACCAGCAAATAAATCAATCATTAACGGAGGATCATTTTTCATTTTTTCTATCCCCTTTTTCGTTATTTTGAATTAGAACAGTTTCCATCATAATTTCAAATTGTCTTGAAACTAACCAACCTTTTTTCTTGCAGAAGTCTCTATAGTTATCATATAGCGTTTCGTCAACAGACAAAGTGATATTCTTCTGATTTGCCATCCACAACACCTCAATCTTATACAAATGAGCTCAAATGTATATAAATGTTACGAAAACGCCCCACCCCCTAACGACTAACTAACGAAACGACGAAATGTCCCCCTTGATGTATGTTCTTGATATGTCGCTTCACTCTTTGGATTGAACACGAGCCACTAAAAATTACTCTGCGGTCGCAGGTTTCCAGAACTCCGTAACTGGAAACGAACTTAACAAGGATTAAAAGGAAAATTCTGTCGCTTACGCTAAAACGCCAAGCGTTTTCCAGAATTTTCCCAAATTTTTCTCAACTCTAAAATTTTTTCAGCTCTATCGGATTTTTGTGGGTTGCCTCAAAAATCCTCACGAGGAAAAAATTTCGAGGAGAAAAACTTCTTTTAATCCTATAAGTTCTATTCAATAATTTCAGGGGCTAACGAAGGGGGCAATTTTCTATAAACTAAACTAAAAACGAAACGACGAGGGGGGAATTCCGTGACGAAAACTAATCAATTCCTATTTTGAAGTTTATACATTTGATAGAACTTCTGTTTTTTCTTTAACAAATCTGAAAAACTTCCCGATTCAACTATTTGCCCTTTTTCTAGAACCAATATTCTTTTTACCTCTTTCAATGTCGATAACCTGTGAGCAATTATAATAAGAGTTTTATTCTTCAATTTAGTAGAAATTTCTTCTTGAATTAATGATTCTGTTTTGCTATCCAAAGCAGATGTTGCTTCGTCTAATATGTAAATTTGGCTATCTTTATATATTGCTCTTGCTAAACCAATTCTTTGTCTTTCTCCACCGCTTAACTGATAACCTTTTTCTCCAATTAAAGTATTTAATTTTTCAGGGAGTTTTTCTATTACTGGTTTTAATTGAGACAAAGATATTGCTGTGTCTAATACTTTTTTATCAGCTTTTGTCGCAGATATAGTTATATTGTCTATTGCTGATAAATTGAACATTTCTGGCTCTTGCAGAACAACACCCATATTTTTAGTTATTGACATTTGATTGAATTCGTTTAAATCAATGCCATCAACCAAGATTTTCCCTTTTTCGGGCTTATATAATTTAAGCATTAACTTCGATATCGTTGATTTACCAGAGCCAGATTCACCAACAACACCTATTTTATCAAATCTGTTTATTGTTAAATTAAAATCTTTCAAAACATACTGTTCTTTATATTTGAAGTATACTTCTTTAAATTCAATTTTTCTCCAATTTTCTGGAAACTCTTTTAATCTTGATTCGTCCTCTATAGTATCAATATCTAAAATAGTCATAAATCTTCCTACACCAGATTTAACAGAGATAAAATTGCCAATTGTATTTGTGAACTCATCCAAACCACCTTTTAATTTTCCAAAATAACTAGCAAACAAAATCTTAAAATATTCATCTTCATAAGATTCAGCGTTTTTCCCTATTGTCTCTCCAAGACCCAGTGATTTAACCGCCAATATATTTGATATTGATTCGTGAATCTTTCCGCTAACTTTTTCTTTGATTTTATTTAGCTCATTTTCCCAATAATTCAATTTTTTATTATAGTAATGTTCTCCAATAAAATATATGCAAACATAGATAAGCGCGAAAGCAACATATCTAATATCTAGAAATAAAAATAGGAACAAAGCACCAAATATATCCACTAAAACTGAAATGCCTTCGTTAGAGAAATCTTTTAATCCTTTATAAACGCTTTCTCCTCCCTGGTTTATTTTCTGAATCTTTGCTCCAGTTTCTTCTTTTTCATGCCATTTTAAATTCAGACTCATGATTTTATTAATTGCAAGTAGTCTGGTTTCTTTACGCATATCTGCAGCTATTGTTTGCATTTTAATTTTTGAGAAAAATCTAAGCCAAACCTGAAATGCTCCAAGAATAGCAATAGCCCCAACAAACCAATAAAATGTATCGAGAGGCATGCTTGCCTGATAATTTGTAAAGAAATCAATAATTTTTGCTAAACAAAAAGCAATGGCAAAAGTAATTAAGTTAGACAAAGATCTAAGTATCGTAAAAAATACGAATTTAGTTCTTTTACCAGATAATAAATACCAATAATCCTTAATATACTTAGACCAAGAATATTCCTCTTTATTTTCCATCTTATTTATATATCGAGTATTTGAATATAAATGTTTCTCTTAATACTAATTTTCTCT
>JAGWAF010000045.1 GCA_018302085.1 Candidatus Woesearchaeota archaeon
GCAACGGCGCAAAAATCGACGCCCAAAAAAAACACATAGGAAAAAGAGTATACATCGTTATCCTCAAGAACTAGCCAAAATTAATTCTGTCCCACACCCGAGTGACATGAACAGAAGTATAAAAAAATAGAAAAAATAAAATTCTATGCTTGACTTAATGCAGCATCATTCAAGATTCCCACACGGGTTTCACGGGGATTGACTTTGCTGTCCATTGCAACGAGGTATCTTAGATTACTTCTTTCTGCAATTTCCACAAGGGGTTTGTCGATGATGCCGTCAAACACAACAGCGTATACTCCACCTGTTAAGCTTTTGAGCGTTGCTTCAAGTTCACTGATTGGAACTTTGCCAAGCACATTGAGCTTTTGGTCGAGTAGAACTGCTCCGCGCGTACCCACAAGATCCTCCAGAAGCGATTTGATTTTTTTCTTTTCTTCAGTGTCTAGGATTCCCTTGACTCCGGGTGCTCTGGGTTGTGGCATCGGTGTTATCGTGCGCGTAGGTCTTGCAAGTTGTGGTGCACTGGGGGGTCCTGCTTGAAGAGCAGGTGCACTGAGAGGAGTTGCTGGTCTTTGCTGCATCACAGGCCTTGGTGGCGCCATGGGGGCGATCATTGGTCTCCTGATTGCATGACTCGTGTCAACTTGTGACAATTCGAGCTGTGCTTGTTCTGCTGCAATTTTACTCCTCAAAGCTTTGTGGATTTCTTTTTGTGTTAACTCTTCCACTTCTTTTCCTGAAGGTGCTTTCGTAACAAAATCAATTTCAGCAACTGCAAAGAGTTCTTTCAAAATTAGATTTCCACCACGATCCCCGTCGACGAAGGCGAGAACTTCTTTTTCTTTGCTCAAATCAATAACAGTTTGAGGAACACTTGTCCCATTCATTGCAATGACGTTTTTAAAACCGTGTTTGAGCAGGTTCAGGACATCCGCTCTTCCTTCTACGAGGATTATTTCAGGACTTTCGTCGATTGCAGGTCCAGCTGGTAAGCGGTCTTTTCCATACTCTTGGACTTCCATAACACGTACAGAATATGCTACTTCGTCCGCTAACTCTTGAGAGTCTGGAAGAACCTCCTCCATCATTTTTTTGAGGAGCTGCTTAGCTCTTTCAACAACAAATTGTCTCTTAGAAATTCTTACGTCCTCGATGTTTTTGACTTGGATTTTTGCATTACAGGGCCCTATGCGTTGGATAATTTCTAAAGCAGCCGCGATGACTGCCGTTTCCGCTTTATCTAACGAAGAAGGAATGATAATACTTCCCTGGCTTTTTCCATTTCTTACTTCTACATTCACTTCGATTCTTCCTATCCTTCCATTGCGTTGTAGTTCACGCAATTCCAACTCAGATCCCAGGAGTCCTTCTGTTTGCCCAAAGATTGCTCCAATGACATCCGGCCTATCAACGATACCTTCAATTTCTATACTTGCGTTAACAATATATTTTGACGAAACTTGACTTATTTTTCCCATAGTTTTCCCTCAATGTAGAGAAAGAGCGGTACGAATTATTTACTATTTATTTACTATGTTCTCTCTGAAATATTGGAGTGATAGTATGAATAGTAACGTCCCCCTCTTACTCTGTTTACGTGGTGCAATAAGAATCAGCCTTGTCTTGTGAATCGTGAATGTGATGTGCGATAGTGACAATGCAAAACTGTTCTTCTGCAGTTGATTAATCGTGATGAAAAGTGTTGCCCGCCCTCTAACTCCCAACCTCATTGCTTGATGGTCATCGTGCGCTCCTTTGAGTACTCTCGGGCGCGGGCTGTAGTACGCAATCGTGTCTCAGAATCAAGGCCAAAGTACAACTTCAGCTCATCCGAGGACCAATATTGCATACTGACTGTATTTCTGCTATGCTTCCTTTATTTTTAAATCTTTCCATCGCTCGTCTGTAACCATTAATAATTATCTATATGGATAAATAATAATTTTGACTTTTAATTTTCCTCTTTTATATAATTACAATATAGCAATAAAATAGAAAAACAACTTAAAATCACCATTTCAGAAGCAACTATAAAAACCCCTTCTCGTGTAAGAAATGCTATGGCAACAAAGGGTAAGGAATGGATGAAAACACGGAGCGATGTCTTTGATTTCTTTACCGCAAGGAATCTTTTCAAACTCTCTTCGGACGGACATTTTAACGATCCAGATTCCATTTCTCCTGTAAAAATTGGAAAGGAGAGCAACGTCTTCCTCGCAAAAAAAGGAGACGACAAAGTCATTCTGAAAATTTATCGTCTAGAAACGTGCGATTTTAACAGAATGTATGATTATATTCGTTTTGATCCTCGTTACTACAACCTTAAACGAAATCGACGCCATGTAATCCTTACCTGGGTGCAAAAAGAATTTCGCAATCTTCATTTGGCAAGGGATGCGGGTGTACGAGTTCCCACTCCTTATGTATATCTCAATAATATTCTTGTGATGGAGTTTATTGGTGACGAGCTTCCTGCGCGACAATTGAAGGATTTGTATCCAAAAAATCCAGAGGCGTTTGCAAAAAAACTTATTTATGAAGTAAAAAAACTCTACAAAGCGGGTCTTATCCATGGGGATCTTTCAAGTTTTAATATTCTCAACTTTAACGAGGAGCCAGTGCTTATCGATTTTTCCCAGACTACAACTTTGGAAAATACAAATGCGAAAGATTACTTAAAACGTGATATTCAAAATGTCGTTGCGTTTTTTAAAAAGTGTGATCTCTTCCTTAACGAAGAAAAACTTTGGAAGGAAATCACAGGAAAAAAATCAGGAAGAGCGTATCTATGAAAAGAGTATGCGAAATCACAGGAACAATCATCAACGGATTAGGAAAAGGCTCACTGTTTATTCCCTTGTATGAAACAAAGATTGAAAAAGTCCTCCACTTTAAACCATTTCAAGGAACCTTAAACCTTGCCCTCGACCAGAGAAATCTTGAAAAATATCAGGAACAGATTCAAAAAAAAGATAAAAAAGATAAACAGACAGTCCCCCCATTCCAGCATTTTGGAAAAATAACACTTGTTCCCGTCACTATTAAGCACATAAAAAATGCAGCTATAATCATTCCAGAAAAAACAACACATTCAAAAAATATAGTTGAAATTATTGCAGATCAAGAAATAAAAAAAGTATTGCACAAAAAAGAAAACGAAACACTGACTTTTTCACTATGAAAATAGGAATAGCGGACACAACATTTGCACGCATCAACATGGCAAAGTACGCCATTGATCAGGTTAGAAAAGATGCCCCTCAGGCAAAAATTGAACGCTACACAGTTCCAGGCTTTAAAGATCTTCCCGTTGCATGCAAAAAGCTTATCGAAGAATATCAGTGCGATATTGTGATCGCATTAAGTATGGCTGGCTCTGCAAAGATTGACGAGCAGTGCGCGTTCGAAGCTTCACTTGGCTTAACAATCGCGCAACTTCTTACCAACAAACATATCATCAATGTGATGGTGTACACAAATGAGGCAAAGAATGAAAAAGAGTTGTTGGCCTTAACCAAAGATCGCGTACAAAAGCACGCCCTTAATGCCCTAGCATTGCTGGCTGGAAAAACTACTTTAACTCCATTTGCAGGAAAGGGAATGAGACAAGGAAGGCATGATGCAGGAGAACTTAAGCATGAATAAAAAAGTAAAAAGTAATAATTTGTTAGGTATTGTTGTAAGTGATACCAGAAAACATATCACTTCAAAGATGCTTCTTCTTGCAGAAGATACAGCAAAAAAACAAGGTTACCAAACAATGACGATCCATGTCCCTGGTTCCTTTGATATTCCCTTAGCAGTGCAACTTCTTTTGAAGAAAAAAGAAATCGCAGGGGTAATAACTTTAGGTGTAGTCATAAAAGGGGAAACATCACATGACAGTGTTATTGTTTACACAGTTGCAAAATCTTTGATAGAACTCTCTCTTAAATACAACAAACCTGTCACTTCAGGCATTAATGGTCCTGATATGAACGAGCAGCAAGCTATAGCACGTATCTCAAGAGCAAAAGAAGTGACTGAGGCATGTATAAACTTGATTACTCACTTAAAATGAATCACAAATTTTTCATGCAAAAAGCATTGGAAGAAGCTAAAAAAGCCGTATGCGTGCCCGCTCCACGAGTCGGTGCAATCATTGTTAACAATAACAGGATTATTGCAAAAGGTCATACCAAAAGTGATGCTGTGCATGCAGAAATAGACGCTCTTAATAAAATAAAAAATAAAGAAATTCTCAAGGAAAGTACTTTATATGTTACCTTAGAACCCCATAATAACTCTAAAAGAACTCCTCCATGTACCGATGCTATTCTTAAACAAGGAATTAAAAAAGTGATTATAGCATCTCAAGATCCACATCTTCCAGAAAGAGGAATGGGAATTAAAAAACTAAAAAAAGCAGGTGTGGAAGTGATCCAGGATGTTTTAAAAAAGCAAGCTCAAGATCTCAATAAATATTATTTTTATGCAAAAGAACACAATAAGCCATATATTATTCAGAAAGCTGCTATGACGCTCGATGGAAAAATCTGGTCGAAGAAGCAAACAAGAATAAGTGGAGAAAAATCTTTTCACTATGTGCATGTTTTAAGAAATGAAGTTGATGCAATTCTTGTAGGCATTAACACGGTATTAAAGGATGATCCTAGACTTACTTGTCGATTAAAAGATGGAAAAGATCCTCTAAGAATTATTCTTGATTCATCTTTAAAAATTCCTCTTTCTGCAAAAGTATTGAAAGATAATAACGTATTAATAATAACAACGAATCAAGCTAATATCAAGAAAAAAATTATTTTACAAAAGCAAGGAATTGACATTTTCAACATAGGAAAAGAAATCGATTTGAAAAAGTTAATGCCATTTTTTTGTGAAAAAAGAATAAGGAGTATTCTTGTTGAAGGAGGCAGTAAAGTCCATACGAGTTTTTTAAAATCAGGTTTGAGTGATGAATTTCAGTTGGATATCTCGCCGTTTATTTTTGGTTCTCGCAACACTCTTTCCTTATTCGATGAAAATATCTCTTTTTCTATGAAATTAAATAGTGTAAAGAGAAGAGGAGATGATATTTGCTTAGTATTTAAACAAGGTAAACTTTTATAAATCTCCTCTTCTTTATGCAGTGTATGGCCTCCGAAACCTTTTCCTACGATCTTAAAATTCCTCATGACCGAGTTGCAGTTCTTATTGGAAAGAAAGGAGGGATGAAACGTCAGTTGGAATTCCAAACCAAAACAAAAATTACCGTGGATTCTGAAGAGGGAGACGTCATGATTGTGGGCAATGACGCAGTAAATTTATTCACAGCCAGAGAAGTGATCCAGGCCATTGGTCGTGGTTTCAATCCGGAATTGGCAACCCTGCTCTTAAACCAAGATTATCTTTTTGAAAGTATGAACATTAAGGATTATGCGAAAACAAAGAATGACGAGCTGCGTCTCAAGGGAAGGATTATTGGCGAGGAGGGCAAATCTCGAAGGGTAATTGAAGAATTGACCGAATGCTATATTTGTGTGTACGGAAAAACTATTTCTATCATAGGAATCGTTGAACAACTTCCTTTGGCACGCCGTGCTATAGAAATGCTCCTATCTGGAAGCCCCCACGCCACAGTCTATCAATGGCTTGAAAAGCAGCGTTCGAAAATCAAACAAATGAAGGCAGTGCAATGGTGAATGAGCACCACCGTCCTCAGGTCGAGCGAATGGGCAAATCACATTGGGGGAGCGCAGGGGGACGCCCCACTCGGGGATAAGCGATACGTAACATAAAATAATAAACTCGCGAGAAGACGGTGGTGACACAAAAGCATGTTTCTTTCTTCGTTCCCGAAGCAAAAATTATAAAAAGGGGTCAGTGTGTACCAGCTTCATGAGTGATAAACAGGCGAAGCTTGACGATCCACAGCCCCAAGGTGAAACGCCAATTGCGCATAAGCTTGCTACTAAGCAGCGTGAAATTGGTGTTGCAGAATTCTTTGCAAAAAACAGACACTTGTTAGGTTTTGATAACAAAAGAAAAGCATTAATGACAACGATTAAAGAAGCGGTAGACAACAGTTTGGACGCGTGCGAAGAATCAGGAATTCTCCCGGAAATTATTGTGGAAGTCATTGACATGGGCAATGATCGCTTTCGTGTTGTCGTTGAGGACAATGGCCCGGGCATTGTGAAAAAACAAGTTCCGAAAATATTCGCGAAACTACTTTATGGTAGTAAATTCCATAGTATGCGGCAGTCGCGCGGTCAGCAAGGTATTGGAATTAGCGCCGCTGTTCTTTACGCCCAACTCACAACTGGAAAACCTGCAAAGATTATTTCGAGAATTTCTCCTAAAGATGAGCCCTATTGTTGTGAACTCATGTTAGATACGCAAAGAAACCAGCCTAAGATTATTACAGAAGGCACAAAAGAGTGGAAAAAAGATCATGGCACAAGGGTCGAACTGGATTTGGAAGCTTCTTACATCGGCGGCTCCCAGTCTATCGACGAGTATTTGAAACAAACCGCAATTACGAATCCTCATGCAACAATCATTTATACCAACCCAAAAGCCGAACAAATTATTTTTTCTAGGGCAACGGATCAACCTCCTAAAATTGCGAAAGAAATAAAGCCGCACCCTGAAGGGGTTGAGCTAGGTATTCTCCTAAATATGCTGCATGACAGCGAGCATCGTACCCTGCAAGCATTTTTGGTAAATGAATTTTCAAGAGTGAGTTCAAACACTGCAAAGCAAATTTGTGAAAATGCCAGACTTCTTTCAAATCAGGATCCAAAAGAGATGAGTAGGGAACAGGCTGAACAATTAATGCAGGGTATTCAGCAAACGTCTCCCCAATCGGAGAAGAACTTCTTGAAAAAGGTTTGAAGAAAGAAGTGAATGCAGAATTTTACGTGGCAACGACGAGGACCCCTGCAGTGTATCGGGGAAATCCGTTTGTTATCGAAGTAGGTATTGCGTACGGTGGCGATCAACCCGCAGACCAACCTATACACGTATTGAGATTTGCAAATCGTGTCCCTCTGTTATTCCAGCAAGGTGCGTGTGCATCAACCAAAGCAGCAATTTCAACGTCTTGGAGGGCATACGGTTTTTCACAATCCCAGGAAGCACTTCCTGTTGGACCTGCAACGATTGTGCTGCATATTGCTTCAGTGTGGGTTCCGTACACTTCTGAAAGTAAGGAAGCCATTGCTCATTATCCTGAAATTATTAAAGAAATGAAATTGGCATTGCAGGATGCAGGAAGAAAGCTTGCGATGTACGTGAATAAAAAAAGACGTATGCAGGCTGAGGGAAAGAAACGTGATTATATCGAAATCTTCATTCCCCATGTCGCAGATGCATTGAAAGTACTTTTGGGTAAAGAAGCAGATCAGGAAAAAATCAAAGAAAATTTGCGTGAACTCTTAGAGAAACATCGAGGCACGTTGGAAGAAATGGAGTTTGACGCTTCCAAAAATGTAGAGTACGACGAAGCTTTCGCAAAACTAGGAAGAAAAAAGGAAAGTGACGAAGAATCTGAAGGAGAGCAAGAAGAGGAAGAGTAACAACAGACTGTGTCATTGCATAGAAAAGCCTTGCTTTTCTTGCACACGAAATCCTTGATTTCGTTGTGCCTTGGAGCAAGATTAGGAGAACGAGCGATTATTGCAGCTCGTTCGACGCATTATCTGCGATCAACGGAGCAGTAGGTCTCCGCAATGGCACAAAAAGTAAAATCAACAAATAAAAATAATCAATAAAATAACAAATTCAAGAGGAATAATAAATGCCAAAAAAAACCGCATCGTATCAACAGAAAGTGCTTGACAGTATTCACACTACAGGTAGTGATGTCTATAAAGATATTATCAAGAATAAACTTCCCCATATTTCAATGCCCTTGCGTGCATTGACGAACGTTACGTACGATGAAAAAGTGGGCTATTTTGAATTGTTAGGTAAGGAAAAAGGTCGTACTTTAACTGCATCAACAATCAAAACCTTTGCACAAACTCTGCGCATGTTAGCATTCGCAAATGAAGTTGTGAAAACCGGGGACATGGCCACAAAGAGGGAAGTGTATTACGTCTCTAAGAATTGGGGAGAAGCAAAATTTGATGAACAACCTGAATCTGATACAGTTATGGATGACATTGAAGCCATGCTTGAAGTGAACCGTGAGCAACTCGGCTTTTATCCTGAAGAGAAAGGTGGAGATGTTGCAGGAAAACTGATAGTGTACGATAAAGACCCAGATACGGGTGAAGAAATTAAGATTGATTGTACCAAATTTGGTTCGGGCGCATATTCCGTTCCTTCAAGTGTTGAGGATTTGCGATTTGAAACAAAGGCCGAATTTATTTTAGCCATTGAAACTGCAGGTATGTTCCAGCGTTTAACAAGCCATGGCTACTGGAAGAAGGCAAATTGTATTCTTGTTTCCCTTGGGGGGGTTCCAACACGATCATGCAGAAGGTTTATTCGTCGCCTCTGTGATGAGATGAAGATTCCCTGTTATGTGTTTACGGATGGGGATCCTTACGGATGGTTGAACATCTACAGAACCTTAAAAGTTGGTTCAGGAAATGCAGCGCATATCAACAAATATTTTTGTGTTCCTCAGGCAAAGTTTTTTGGTATTACAACTCAGGATATTCTTGATTATAAATTGCCAACCCATCCATTAAAGGATGTTGACATCAAAAGAGTCAAAGATGGTATGAAAAATGATCCTTTTGTCATGCACTTCAAGCAATGGCAGAAAGCGTTAACAGATTTGGTGGCATTAAAAAAACGTGCAGAGCAGCAAGCTCTTGCAACCCATGGTTTGAACTTCGTCATTTCTGATTACTTGCCTGCAAAGCTTGAGAATCCTAAAACGTGGCTGCCGTAGAGTCCTTAATTTTTTTTCTAATCTTTTTAAGGTTATCTCAGCAAAACTTATTCCCTAAACTCTTGCTGTCCAGATCCTCTTTACTCCTCGGGATATGCCATTTTTATGAGCGAAAAACCGAAAGATTTAAATAATCTGACCCATTTAACAGGCAAAAAACTTAATATTTTGACCCCTATGACAGACAAATTATTTAGGCGAATGCTCGTAGAAGACGTCGTGAAATACCTCGACTCAGAAGAGACCATAGTAGTTTACGGCGCCAGGCAGGTGGGAAAAACCAGCTTGTTAAAATACATAATTCGTCATTATCTGAAGGAAAACACTTTCTATTTTGATTTAGAATTTCAGGATCTTCTTGAACTATGCAATAAGGGCGCCGAATCTGTATATCAGTATCTCGTACAAAAAGGAGCAGATAAGAAAAAGAAAATTTATCTTGTAATTGATGAAATTCAATACATGGATAATCCTATGAATTTCATTAAAATAATCCACGATCACTACCCTAATATGAAATTATTAGTTTCAGGATCTTCTACATTTGAAATAAAAAAGAAGTTTAAAGAAAGTCTTGTTGGAAGAACTGTGAATTTCGAGCTGTATCCGTTAAGTTTTGAAGAGTTTTTGATATTTAAAGGAAAAGATTACAAGCTTCAGAAAAATAATGCAGATATAATAAACAAAGAATTAGTTCCATTGGCTGAGGAATATATCAGATTTGGAGGTCATCCTAAAATAGTTCTGGAGGATTCAGAAGAAAAGAAAAAAGCATTTCTTTTTCAGATAATCAATACATACATAAAAAAAGAGATCAGGGAAATTGGAAATATAAGGAACATTACTGGATTTAATAAATTAGTTGAAATACTGGCATCGCAGTCCGGACAACTCCTTAATATCTCTGAGTTGGCTAACACATTAGACATGAAAAGAGAGACTGTTTCAGAGTATTTAGACTTGTTAGAAAACACATTTATTATAAAGAGAATTACTCCGTTTCATAAAAATCTCAGAAGTGAACTATCAAAGAAGCCCAAAATTTTCTTTCTCGATACTGGAATGATACACTTATTGTGGCTCAAAGAATTTCCCAAAACAATTTTGGGCAATGCATTTGAAACATTCGTGTTTCTTGAACTGATGAAAACCGGGAAAAAGATTAGTTTTTGGAGAACTACAACCAAACAAGAAGTTGATTTTGTTATTGCGAATAAAGAACTTTATGCAATTGAAGCCAAGTATCAATTTGTTAAAACTCATAAACATTTAGAAGCATTTGCTGAAGCCTATCCGTCGTGTAAAAAAATAATAGTGGGCTTAACAGGAGAAAAAACTGGCAAATACGTATGGGAATTAGTTAAGGAGTTAGAATAATAATGAGTTTTCCAATTAAATAAAAGCTTTCTAGTGCAATAGAAAGCTTTTTGCCCATTTTTTTGTTCTTTAATTTTAAATAATAATTTTTAATAAAAATGAATAACTATTCAATAAATAACATCCGACTTTTTCTTCATTCACAACCTTTTTATATCTCCCACGTACACTGAAATGTATGAACTATTTGAAATCACTTTTGCAGGCGTTAAAGAAAGTATTTGGAGAAAAGATCTCATGGCTTTACTTGCTTTTTGGCACTGTCTTTTTTGCATTTATTTACATCTACACTCCAATTTGGCTGACACCGAGTAACACCTTACTTTTTTTTATTTCTATAACTCCTTTGTGGACTTTATTTCTGATTTTTTTATTATCCCTTCTGATGGGTCTTCTTCTTGCAATGCAAATCTTTGTTTGGAAAACCCAACATTCGTTAAAAATGAGGGAGGTGGGCACGGGAACGATCGCGGGAATGTCCGGTCTTATCCCTGGATTATTCTCAACGGCAACGTGTGCAACATGTGTCAGCGCTTTATTTTCCTTCCTCCTTCCTCCAGCGGGTATTTTCTTCCTTATTGAATATCGATGGCTTATCATTACTATAAGTTTTGTTTTGGTATTTTTCTCAATTTTTCTGCTTTCAAAAAGAATAACGCAACCGTGTAGAACGTGCAGCAGATGAAAAATTCGTGGTATAAATAAGCGGTCCCGGTGGGATTTGAACCCACGACCTACAGCTTAGAAGGCTCTAGCGGGACAAGTTTGTCCTGTCGCCCTATCCAGGCTAGGCTACGAGACCGTAAAGACTATAAAATCTCTGAACTTCCGCTTATTTATAAATCTTTACGCCGCGCAATCTTTATAAACATCGCAAAACATACGTAGCGTCATGCGGAGATCGCCAAGCAGTAAGGCACGAGGCTGCAACCCTCGCATCCTGGGTGCAAATCCCGGTCTCCGCTTTTTACTATGGATTTTGACGAATTAAAAGCAAAAGCGCTCGTTGTTCTTCCAGCAGGGGGCAAAGGTACAAGGCTGATAGAATTAACGCATGATCAACATCATAAGTCTGCTCATCCTGCAAATGGCAAGGCACTTATTCAATATATTATTGAAATGTACGTGTCCGCGGGTTTCAAGCGTTTTCTTGTTTTAGTTGGTCATCATCGTGAAAGTATCGATGGTCTTCTTGAAGAACTGAGAAAAGAAAAAGGTGTTTTTATCGACGATTGTGAAGACCCTTTTCCTCATGAAACTGATCTTTCTGGAAAAACTGCAGCATTATACAACGCATTTACTAATGGTAAAATCAAGCATGATGATGTTGTGATTATTCATAACCCTGACGATTTAATTCTGAGTATGCAAAATTTTCCTCTTATTGTTTTAGCAAATTATGTGCAGTTAAGCAAGGAAGTTTGTGTTGTAGGATATCAAAATGGCGGAGCTTTAACTCCCACAATGACTCAGTTGATGGATGGAGAAACTGCCTTTTTCCATTTTGGTATTACCCTCGGCAGAGCACCATTTCTTTCTCGTTTTCAATCCTATCAGGGAGTTCCTGATTTTGAGAAGCGTTTATTTTCAGAGCTGCTCCAAGAACAAAGACTAGGTTTTATAAAGATCCCTCGTGAAGTCTGTTATGGGGTGAATACTCCTGAAGATTATCAAAGATTAGTAACAAGGTTGCACCATGGCTAAAGTCCTCATTCATAAAAAACATACAGAACTTGTTGACGGAAAGATTAGAGTCATTAGCAAGGCTCGTCAATATTATGTCGCCGACCCCACAAAAGATTTTCATTGTAGTGAAGGCCTTCTCAAGAAAAGTGATTTGAAGAAAAGCAAAGTAAAGACGAACAAGGGTTTTGAATTTTATATTTTTGATGCAACATTTGCAGATCGGTATAGGAGAATTGCTCGTGGTCCTCAAACTATTCCATTAAAAGATATTGGTTTAATTATTGCAACGACGGGCTTAAATCAAGAAAGTAAAGTAGTTGACGCGGGTGCAGGAAGCGGTGCTCTGGCAATTGCTCTTGCAAACATTGCAAAGGAAGTTCATACATATGATATTAACGACACGCATCTTGCAATAGCTCAAGAAAATGTAAAAAAATTAGAAATAAAAAATTGTATTGTAAAGAAACATGACATCACAAAATCGATTCCTGAAAAAAATGTGGATCTTGTTAACCTTGACATGCCAGAGCCATGGCTCGTTATTCCTCACGCCATCAAAGCCTTAAAAAAGGGAGCCTGGCTTGTTTCGTATTCTCCCACTATTCCCCAGGTGATGGATTTCTGCGCAGCAGTGCATAAGCGTGAAGAACTTTTCATCGTAAAAACCATTGAACTGATAGAGCGTTACTGGGAAATTGACGAAAGAAGAGTCCGTCCTAAAACAGAGGGCATTGGCCACTCAGGATTTTTAACGTTTGTTAGGAAGGTTTGGTAGATCATTCAAACTTCTTTGTCTTTCTCCAGTAATCTTCGAAATATGCTTTAAAGGTTTCTGCAATTTGTTTATTAATGATTTCAACAACAAAAGGTTTCTTTTTGTCTTGAAGATATACTTGTGTAACATCTTTGTATATAAAAATCCATGCAGGTGTTTCAATACCTGTTTCCATATACCTTGCTTCACATCCTTTATAGGAATTTCTATTTTTCAAGATAGAATGATCTGTTCCTTTATTGAATAACATTCTGTTCTTTGTTCCTTCTTTTTCTCGTCTTTCATGATCTTCATGCCAGTATCTGTGATATTTTTCCTCTTGAAAAGGGTGTATACCCAAAGTAAGTGTCTCTTCACCTTTTTTTAATTTTTTATGATAATGTTCAAAAACAGTTTGTAGTCCTTTAAATCCTTCGTACACTTGAATTTGAAGAGGAGGGTGTTCTTCTCCTAACGCTAAAAGCTTGGGTAACATTTTCCGCAAGTTCTTGCTATTCTCCTCGATCGCTTGTTTCTTCTTTTCTAAATAATCAAGAATCCTTTCAGGATTTGCTGCTTGATAATACTTAAGATTGTCTTTTACAATATAAGATACTAATCCTTTCTCAATTAATTTTTCAAGAATATTATACACAAAAGATCGTGCAATGCCAGATTCCTCTATGATAGGCCCTGTTGTAGAGGAACCTATGGATAAAAGTGCAAGGTATACTTTTGCTTCTCCTTCTGTAAGCCCTGCCGATTGAAGTTCTGATTGCATACCTACCAGTTATGGTAGGCTTATATTTAAATATTTCCGTTAGATATAACATATCATACAAGAATGGGGGTAAGAAACGTGAAAACAATAGAGATAATTTGTTCCGCAAACCATGACAGATCTCCGGTAGGGGAGTTATTTGTTAAACAACACATTGAATTGAGAGGTATACAAGGTTACAGAGTATTATCTAGCGGAACTTTTTTACATGATTTTAGAACTGGAAATGTGCCCATAAAAAGTGCTATTTTCTATATGCGTCTAGCATCAGACCTAGGTTTACTTTCAGCTAAGGAAAGAAAAGATGTTGAAGCTCTTGACGAGGCAAGTGAGTCAGACTTAGTAAAAAGAGCATATCTCATTGCAAATGATAAACTATTAAGTTTAGCAAGATATCAAAAAGCGATAGCTATGCAAGAATTAGGGTTTCATCCCGGAGGGTTAAAGCCACAGAGTGATCAAACACAACTTCAAGAAAATGTTGCAGCTATATGGTGTATGACCAACAAGCATGTGAGAGCCGTGCAAGAACTTTATGGGCAAGGCGCTCCCCCCATTATGCTATTAGATGAACGAGCAGATATTCAAGATCCATATTGCCTTGGCGTTCAAGTTTACAAAGAGGTTATTGGACAGATCTGGTCTGCGGTACAAAATAGAATGAGGGAATTCTAAATGGATTCATCTGTATTATCTCCTTCAGATTTTAAAAAATATTTTTCAACAAATAA
>JAGWAF010000031.1 GCA_018302085.1 Candidatus Woesearchaeota archaeon
GGATTAATGCATTTTACCGCTCCCCCCGGAATACTTCGAGCTCCTCCCGGTCCCAAGTCCTGCAGTGTTCCCTGCACGCCATTTCGTTAGGCGAAATGATTTCACAGAAAATTTACAGAACCGGCTACGGACGCTTTAGACCAAATACACGGCCCCTACTTGTGGCGCTGGGGTTACCGCGGCTGCTGGCACCAGTCTTACCCACCACTTATTCGCCAAGGTATTTGCCCTTGGCAAAAGCCCATGCATTGCATGAGCACTCGGAATTCCCTTATCACACTTTCGTGCATTGTAAAGTTTTCGCGACTGCTGCACCCCGTAGGGCTAGGACCAGTATCTCAGTGTCCTTCTGGGGGCTACCACTTTCATGGCCCCTATGGATCTCAGGCTTGGTGAGCCTTTACCTCGCCAACTACCTAATCCACCGCCGACTCATCCTAAGACCTTACGTTTCAGAAAAAGCACATTCCAGTAGCAATTTCCTATCGAGTATTACACTCAGGTTACCAAGGTTATCCTCAATCTTAGGGCAGATTATCGACGTGTTACTCAGCCTTTTGCCGGTGTCCGAAGACCCCTGACTTGCATGTCTTAGTCGAATTCCGATAGCAGCGACCTCCCGCAGGATCAACGGGAATTTGTGCTTCGTGTATCTGTATTTTTGTATTTTTTATTTTAGAAGTTTTATGGTTTAAACCGCAAGAACGAACATGTTAGGTGTACAATGATTGTACAATATTCATTCTCTTATTTTGTTATTTCGGGTTCTTTTACCTTCTCTGATCATACTCAATACACTTGAGTACTCACAAATGTGAAAATAAGGTTTCCCATTGCCTGCGCATGAGAACTTGGTGGTCATGTTGCGTGGGAATACGGATTAGCCGCTTATTTATAAATGTTGCGCTTTCTATATCGACTAAAATCCGGATTTTTGTATACTAAAAATGAGACGGGTGAAAAGAGAGAATAAATGAAAAAATAAATGGGGAAATAAACGAGAAAATAAACAATGGAAACTTTTGAAATGATACCTGTGATAAATAGTACCTGCGATAAACTGGGTAGCAGATCTCCGCCATGATCGCCATGATCCATGAAAAAGAAAGCTTTCTAGAGCCGTCGCGGTCACAATTTTTATAAACCACAATAATTCTGGGGTTGTATGCAACAGCGCCTCTTCGATCTTCTTGTGAAGGAGAATGAAATCACGTGGAAGACGATTATTTTTGATTTGATTAAAACACAACAGATGAATCCATGGGATATTGACATTACTCTTCTGACTGGGCAGTATGTTGAAACACTTCGACAATTAAAACAAATGGATTTTAAAATTTCCGGAAAAGTTGTGCTTGCTGCTGCTATTTTGTTGAAAATTAAATCTGCACGTCTTGTGGGTGAGGAATTAGAAGAGTTTGATCGCTTGCTTGCGCAGGGAGATCCTCATACGCAGCAATTTTATGATGATCTTGAAGGAGAGATGAGAAAAGCTTCTGATATCGGCGCGCAGGAAAGAATTGACCTTATTCCGCGCACTCCGCAGCCACGGCAACGCAAAGTTTCTATCTATGATCTGGTTGGTGCACTGGAAAAAGCGTTGGAGGTTAAAAAAAGGAGACTGATCAAATCCTTGCCTGACATCCAGGTGGAGGCTCCTACCAAATCTCGCGACATTACCCTCTCTATTAAACAGGTTTATGAAAGAATTCTTGATCTTCATCTGAAAACTATGGCCAATATGGTAAAATTTTCTCAATTAGTTGAAGATGATGCAGGGAAGGAAGTGAAAGTTCATACGTTTGTTCCTCTGCTGCACTTGCATCATCAGCGTAAAGTAGACCTTGAACAACAACAGTATTTAGGTGATATTGATATTCATTTGCTCGGTAAAAAGGGGGATATTGCGGTTGTTGAGGAAGCATTGCCCAAAGGTGAGAAGCAGGAAATGAAAAAAGGGAAAGTGAAAAAAGAAAAGAAGCAAAAAACTCACTCGTCATCTCTCTAGGACTCTCTAGGATTTTCTTTCTTGTCAGCACAGTAGAAAAAGTCATCATTAGGGTCGTGGCCTTGGAGCAAGATCAGGAGAACAGCCGATTCACTGCAGGCTGTTCGACGCATTATCTCCGATCAACGGAGGAGCAAGTCTCCGCCATGACCCACAAAAAAGAGACTTTCTGCAAAGCCTTTCCTGCCTAAACATTTATAAATTAAGGGCCTTTTTGAAGACGAAGGTGAGAAGATGGATCTTCATGCTCAGGAAAAAGAGTATCTGCGTGCTCTCTTGAAGAGAGAAATCAAACGTTTTGAAGAGGAAGGAGAAACAGTTTTGGAGGGAATGCCAGCTCCTTTTGCTGCAGCAGAACAGCGCTATGATGATTTTTTGAAGGGATTGTTGAAAAAGATCAAATAAAAAATAATAAGAAAATAATGTGAACACCATGGATGAAAAAAAACAAAGAGCAGTGCATGACAAGTATTTAGAATTTAAAATGGCGCACCAGGAAATGCAGCAATTACAACAACATTTGCAAAAAGCAGAAGAGCAGATTGCAGAAATTGAATACACGCAACAAAGTCTGCAGGAGCTTGCAGAAGTTGCCAGTGATACTGAAATAAGGGTTCCTGTTGCTAATGGCGTTTTTGTTAAAGCTAAAATTCAAGAACCTCAAAAGCTTCTCGTGAATGTCGGTTCTGATACTTGCTTGGAGAAGCCCACAGAACAAGTGCGTGAAATGTTGATGCAACAGGTCATGCAAATTGCAGAAATCCATGAACAGATGTCCCACAAAATGCAGGATCTTATGGAAACCTTGAAAAAAAAGGAAGCTGAACTCAACAAACTCACAGGAGAATAGGGAGCATGTTTAAGTTTCTCAAAGAAAAATTAAAAGGGGCCCTTTCCAAATTTACCAAAAAAGTAGCGGAAGAAGCTCCGGAAGAAGTTCAGGAAGTCACAGAACAAAAAGAAGGAGAGGAAGGAGCAGGGGAAGAAGTTTCCCGGGAAGAAATTGCTCAGGCAGAAGAAGTTCTTGAGCGAGCACGAGGGGAAGTACAACCCGAAGAAGTTTTTGAAAAGGCAACGGGCATTCCTGCAGCAAAAGCACAACGTGAGCAAGAGAAAAAACTAGAAGTGCAGGAGGCCATTGCAAAGGTGCAGGGAGTTTCAGAGGAAGAAAAAGTTGAGGAACAAGCAGAAGAAATTGCCGCAACGATTGATTTTCCTATTTCTGAAGAAGGTTTTGTTGAACAAGAAGAAGTTGCTGAGATAGAGCCCATAATTCAGGCGGAGGAAGTGTTTGCGGAGCCAACCCCTACAGAACCTTCTTTTGACGTTGAAATTAAGGAAGCTCAAGACATATTTACAAAAGAACCAGAAGAAGAAAAACGGGAAGCGTTTGAAGTTCCAGAACTTGATCTCGTAAGCGAAGTTGAGGAAGTTCCTGAAGAGCCTCTGAATAAACAGATCGTTCCAAAAAAAATAGAACAAATTGAAGTCGAAGAACCTAAAAAGGGTTTTTTTGGAAAATTAAAAGATAAATTTACGAGAAAAAAAGAGGTCGCTGAGGAAAAAATAGTATGGGGGGAAGAAAAAAAATTTGAAGAAGAAAAGGAAGAGATATTTGAAGAAGGAAAAAAAGAAAAGGGAGTATTCGGGGAATTTGGGGAAGAAGAAAGAGCATTTGAAGAGAAGAAAGAAGAGAAAATAAAAAAAATTGAGCCGAGTTTTGAAGTTCCTGATTTTACTGTTACAGAACAAGAATTGGTCCATGCCGGAGAACCCGAAGTTAAAAAAAAAGAAGAGCCTGAGCGAAAAGGATTTTTTGCAAAGTTAACCGAAAAGGTTGTTACCAAAAAAATTTCTGAAGAACAATTTGACGAACTCTTCTGGGATCTTGAGGTCGTGCTGCTCGAGAATAATGTTGCTGTTACAGTGATTGAAAAAATCAAAGATGATCTGAAGAAAAAACTTGTCGATCAGCCTGTGAGGCGCTCCGCATTGGAAGAAACTATCGTTTCAAGTCTCAAGGAATCTATAGCTGGTATTTTGAGTGCAGGAGATCTTCTTTCTCAAATTAATCTAAATAAGAAAAAGCCTTTTATCATTTGTTTTGTGGGAATTAATGGTTCTGGAAAAACAACAACGATTGCAAAAGTTGCTCATCTCTTACAAGGTAAAGGAAAGTCAGTTCTGCTCGCTGCTGCAGATACGTTCAGAGCCGCGGCCATCGATCAACTTGAAGAACATGCACAAAAATTAGGGGTTAAACTCATCAAACATGATTATGGAAGTGATGCTGCAGCAGTTGCGTTTGACGCGATCAAACATGCACAAGCGAAAAATATTGACGTTGTCCTTATCGATACTGCAGGAAGATTGCATAGTAATGTGAACTTAGTTGATGAGATGAAAAAAATTATAAGGATTGCAAAACCTGACATAAAAATTTTTGTCGGGGAAAGTATCACAGGAAATGATTGTGTAGAACAGGCAATGCAATTTAATGAAGCCATAGGCATTGATGGCATTATTCTTTCCAAGGCAGATATTGATGAGAAAGGAGGCGCGGCACTTTCAGTTTCTTATGTGACACAAAAGCCCATCTTCTTCATTGGCACTGGTCAGGGGTACAAAGACTTGAAAGCTTTTGATCCAAAACTTGTAATGGAAAGTTTAGGCCTGTAATTCCATAATATACAAACTGTTAGTGCTGTATACCAATTTTGTTTTCGTCAGCAGCTCTGTTCCCATTTGCTGCAGTTGAGTTTCATTTATTGTTCTCAGGCATGCGCCATCCAAAGAAATATATTTTATGCCCTTTCTCTGTGCAATTTCAAGAATTTGTGATGCGGTTGCGTTGGGAAGTGCTCCTGGGTATTGTTGTAATTCTTCATCCCATATTGGGGTAAACATTCCCAATCCGTTGGGATATTTGAAACTGCAAATTGCCCAGAATGGAGTGTTTTCAGGAAGATTTTTTACGACCCACGCATAATCTGGAGAACTGTCGTAAAGCATTTCGCTGGGCCATACTGCCGTTTGCACAGCTTCTTTTGCAGGGGCGCTTGTGTAAAAAACGGCTATTCCAATGATGAGGAATGTGACATAAAGAATTCTTTTGTCTCGAATGGAATTTGTTACTATTTGTAAACCAAATGTACACATGAGTACAACCGCTATTGCTAAATATGTCCATAGCCGATGGGGCACAAACGAATACGGGAGGGCGTTGGACTCCGTTCCAAGGAAAACAAAAAAACCGTAAATTAGCGCGGTGAACAAAAGTCTGTTTTTTGGCAATTTTTTAAAGTTGACTAAAAAAATAATAAGGGAAATGGTGAGCATAAAAAAAATGGCTATTCCAAAACCTGTTGCTTGATCGATCTTGTCAGCGCTGTGAGCGAGCATGTAATCTCTTAATCCGTAAATGATGCCTCCGGAACTATCATCTACCTCTTTTGAGAACATGCCGAAGGGCATTTTTGCAGTAATTTGCTGATAATCAAATTTAATAAACATAGGAATCCAAAATAATTGGGAGAGGAGTAGGCCCACGATCATTGCTTTGAATAAAACTTTGTGCTTATCCTTTTGCCACAAGAAGGTTACGCCCCAGTATATCCCAATGAGCATTAAGAACAATGCCGCGGTAATCGGCTGAATCATTAACGCTGCTGAGTAGCACACAGCCGCTACCTTCCACCATTCGGGGCTTTCTTCTGTTTTGATCATTGCATAAAGTGCAGGAAAAAACATCACGGTTGCGTATGCAGCAGAAAAAATGAAATGGCTGAGATAGGATGGAATTACCGTCAGGAGGAAAGCTGCTGCAACACCTAACTCGGGTTTTCTCGTGTATTGCTTTACAAGGAAATAGATAAAAAAGATACTTAACGAAATAAGAAGACTGTTAAAAATTTTCAGAATCCAGTTCGCATTAGGGTAAATTTGGTGGGGCTGGCTATAGAGGACATCGAGAAAAGGGGGATAGGGTTCTGTGTACTTGAATAATCCCATGTTATGCTCTTTTTCGACAGCGTATGTTTTTTCAGTACTGATATACTGCACAATATTTGCGTGAATCCAGGGGTCTCCATCTTCAAGATAATCGTACGTAAATGATCCCTTAACAAAAAGGTTGAGGTGCCACGCAAAGAAAAGAATCACGAAAACAAAACAAATCATTTCCTTTTTTGAGATGTTTTGAAAGAAGCTAATTTTTTGTTTATTTTTCATAAAATAAAAAACGTCGTATACAGGAATGATTAACGAGAGTACCAGAAAAATTCGATAATCCAAAGGGATCCACACATAATTCATAACAACGCTGAATAATGGTAATGTTGCAAGACCAAAACCTATAGGCATGACAATTCTTTCAATAATACTGGTCTCATACTTTACTTTTAGTATTCTCAAAAGGGAATATCCTAACAAAAAGCTAAAGACAAAGAAGAACAACACTGCAAGCCATTTCATAACCATCTCCCTTCCGTTATTTTTCAGTTATTATATAAATATTGCTATCATCAAGTTTGGCAGAAAATGTTGCAGAGGGGTCGTGGCCTTGGGGTGCCATTTAGAAACCTATTTAAAGACATGCTTGTTAAAATGTGCTATGGCTGAAGAAGAAACAAGGCCCCCGATGAGTAAAAATACGTGGATGATGCTTTTTATAGGTGTCATAATTCTCGTCCTATTTTTTTCTTGTAGTAAGAAACCTGAAACCAAAGTTGGGATTTCTCCCGCAGAAAACGTTTCTGAAAATATCACCGAAGAAAAACAACCTGAAGTTGTCGTTCCCAAAATTACAGGGCCTGAAGTAAAACCTGTTGAAGAAGTAAATGAACCGTTTGCGACGCTGAAAGAAGCCCTCGCGTATAATGGCTCTGTTTCCTGTACCTTTGTTATTGATGGAGTTAGCATACAACTTGATCGGCAAGGCAAGGAGTTTAAACAAGTTGCAAAACAAGGAACTAATGAGCTTTACACATTGTTTAGCAACGATAAACTTTTCAGCTGGACGGAGCAAGGTTATGGAAGAAAATTGGATGTTAAAAGACTCGAACAATCAGGATTGCTTGAAAATATTCCCGAAGATGCTACAGAACCCTCTGCAGAAATGGCAGACCAAGCCACAGAATTACACTGCTCAACAGAGCCGTTAAATGCGTCTGTCTTTGTACAGCCCAATGACGTAGAATTTGAAGACATGAACGCAGTGCTTGAGGAGATGGCAAAAGAACCGCAGCCAAAAATATCAAGTCGTTGATTATGGGATCTTTTTTCTTTCATTTATTGCGCGAGGTAGCGCAAGAACACTCGGCGTGGTTGAGATTGGCTAGTTAATTCTTATCCATACCAGACGAAACCCGCAGTGAATTGCGTGACG
>JAGWAF010000032.1 GCA_018302085.1 Candidatus Woesearchaeota archaeon
ACTGCAGACTGAAAAGGTTATACGCAGGGACGTAAAACTTCTGAGTTTCCTACAAGAAAATTATCTTTCCATTCCTGCTATTAAAGAATTTCTCCTTGAAAGATTTCAACTAAAAAAATACGCCAAAAAGGCAAAAGATTTAATCAACGCAGATTTAAAATTAACTTTACTGCAGAACTGGAGCGGCGTGATTGTTGGCCTCATTACTTTTACCGCTCTTTTGATCATTTTATGGTATGGCTCAATTTCAGTAATTGAAGGGATGATGACCGTGGGCAGTTTGATCGCATTGTACACTTACTTGGGAAAGCTCTTTGGACCAATATCGGCTATCGGGAGCATTAACACGGCCATTCAACAAACATTAGTGGGTGTTGATCGTGTATTCTCTTATTTGGATGCAAAAAGCACGATGATGGACGTCCCTCATGCAAAGGAGCTTAAAAAAATGAAGGGTGCAGTGAGCTTTAACAATCTCTCCTTTACGTACGACCATACTCCTATTTTGCGCAACGTTTCCTTCACCATTGCTCCCGGAGAAAAGATCGCATTGGTAGGCATCAGCGGAGCAGGAAAAAGCACGATAGCAAAATTGATCGCTCGCTGGTACGATCCTCAGAAAGGCGGCATTTTCATAGATGACCACAATATTCAGAACATTAAACTGAATTCGTTGAGAAAGTACATTGGCTTTATTAGCCAGGATCCTATCATATTTGATGCGAGCATTAAGGAAAATATTAAAATGGCTAATCATAACGCATCAAATAAGCAAGTTGTTCATGCTGCAAAAAATGCTTATCTTCATGATTTTATTCTGAGTTTGCCCAATCAATACCATACAAAAGTAGGAGAAAGGGGTATAAAACTTTCCGGCGGCCAAAAACAAAGAATTGCCATTGCGAGGGCTTTTCTTAAAAATCCAAAAATTATTATTTTTGATGAGGCGACGAGTTCCCTGGATAATGAATCAGAAAAGCACATTCATGCCGCAACACAGGAGCTTTTCAAAAATCGTACTACGATCATCATCGCCCACCGTCTTTCCACGATTCGACAATGTCCCCGAGTTATCTTTTTGGACAAGCATAAGGTGGCGGGCACTGGAAGTTTTGAAGAGCTCATGAAAAGAAATGCAAGTTTCGCGCGTCTTTATAAGCAAGAATTGCTCGATAACCAAAAGGTTTAAAAAGTTCGTCGAGAGAATATCCTCGAGAAAAAATGGACGATTTTGTCATCCGCGGAAAAACCATTGAACATTTGGTCACATTTCTCTTCGTGATAGGCATCATTGTCATTTTGAATATCTTTATTATCAAATATACAGGTTGGTTTTGCGATTGTGAGGAAGCGCAATGCAAACAAGCCGAGAAAGAACAGTCTCCCGCGAAAAGCACTGCCCCGGAAGAGCAGGAGAAACCAATTCTTCTCGATGAAAGTGAGGAGGAACCAATTGTGATTCCTGAACGACCCGTGGAGGTTGTCCCCAACACGGTAAAAACACCACCAAAAGTACAGACACCAGCTCAAACACAGCAAACGAACACAACGAACAACACTCAAAGAACGAGCAGATTATCCAACGGGGAATTTGAATTAACCATCGATAAGATGGATTACGATCTTGTCAACGCTAACTTAAGTGCCTCTGATTTTGTTCGTATGAAGAGCGTTACCCTCACTTTAGATAACAACGATGAAGACTTTGTACCATTTCTTACTTTCTACCTCTACGATACAGATCACCGCGACAATCAAAATCAGTATGGGGAATCGGTCTACTTTGATCTTCTAAAAAAGGGGGAAAAGAAAATGTACACTGCAGAACTCAAATCCCTTTCTTTGGAAAACGTGAATGTGATCAAAACCCTTGTTGTGAGAGTAAGCAACGGTGCTGACGATACCTTAATAAAAAGAGAAGAAACCAGTTTCTCTCCTTAACATGCTGCAGCAGCAACAGATGATTGAATGGACAAAGCTGTACATCCAGAGCAAGGATGCCTTCTTGAAAGAAATTCAAAATCTCTCACAAAATGAAGAATGGCACCTCATTGCAAACTTAAAAAATGGCACGAGAAGGTTGTACCTGGCGCAAGAACACCTGAACACAGAAATTCTCCTCCCAAAGCTGGGAACTGAGCCTGTTTTTGTTATCGTGAACAACTCCAAACAAAGCTTTAACGAACTTGTAGACCATTGGAATGAATTAAAAACCTTTCCCAAGCTTTGCATCGTTTTTGTTAATCCGGATTCTGATTTGGAGAAGAAATGGCTGATTTATCCTTACACGCATGACAGAATTAGCGATCCGCAATCGTTAAAATTGGGATTAAAAACGCTGTTCGAAACGGTAAGAGAAACAAAATAAAAATCCCAACCGCAGCAAGCTGCGGGGTACAACAAAATTTCAGAAATTTTGTGTAGAGAAGTTTGCCTAAAACACTCCCTTTTTTGACATTTTGCAAAGTTCTCTGTACCAGAAATGCAATGCATTTCTGTGTATTACACCCAGTTAAGAAATAAAAAAAGAGATTGCGACATTGTAACTTACTGTTGTGCTTCTTCTCCTTCAGGAGTATAGGAAGGCACTGCCGATTTTGAGATGATGATAATGTCTCCAATGCTCTTCACAAGTTGGTGTGGAACAATAACCCCTTTTGCAGAGCCTAGCACTTTGTTCAAGAAAGAGTTCTTTGTTGCACGAACTCGCCAGCCAAACACTTTCGTTTGGGTGATAATACTTTCTTCAACGTCACCAAAATACTCGCCAGAATCGGTAAAAACCTTCATATCGTACGTTTCTGAAATGCGCTTCAACTTTAACATGTTCATTCCTCCATAAGCATCACTATAGCCGAGAAAAAGCTTCCGAGCTATTTAAACTTTTTGGTAAAAAAAATAGCGACGACAACCAAACCTTTTTAAAAACCTGTACTTCTTTGCAACCTATGCACATCGATAACCTCACCTTATTGGGAACAAGCCATATTGCTGCACAGAGCGTTCAGCAAGTGAAGAAAGCCATTGAGGAAGATAAACCTGACATCGTAGCTTTAGAGTTAGACAAAAGAAGATTTGCCGCATTACTTTCGGGGAGCAAAGGAAAATACACCTGGAAGGATATGAAGAGAATTGGTTTCAAGGGTTTCCTTTTTGCAATGCTGGGAGAATGGGCGGAACGTAAATTAGGAGAGCAAGTTGGGGTAAAGCCCGGCTCTGAAATGGTCGCTGCCGCGACACTTGCCAAGCAAAAGAACATCGAAATAGCATTGATTGACCAAGATATTGAAATAACTTTGAGAAGATTTTCAGCAGCGATTACGTGGAAGGAAAAATTACGTTTTGTTTGGGATTTGCTCACAAGTTTTTTTCGCAGAAAAGTTCCTTTTGATTTGAAAAAGGTTCCGAATGAAAAAATTATTCAGGAACTTACCGGGAAGGTGAAGCAGGACTACCCCAATGTGTATCGTGTCCTTGTGGACGAGCGCAATGCCTACATGGCAGAGCAGCTTTCAACGCTTCTTTCCAGAAATCCAGAAAAGAAAATCCTCGCAATCATTGGCGCAGGGCATGAAAAAGAAATAGTCGATCTGATTCAGATAAGAAAAACGCCTTTGTTTTCTTACACGTTTGAGTATGATGAAGAATAACCTTCTATGATCTTCAAAAAAAACTTTCCGCAGAGGCCCCCCCTTGAGAAAGATATAAATACCCAAAATTGAGAATATGCCTTATGCAGGAGAGCTGGGTAAACTTTAAGGATAAGTTGCAAAGGTACTTTTTTTACAACAAGGAAGAGTTGAAAGTATATCTTCTCGTGACATTAGCGTTTGCTTTTATATGGAGTTTTGATCAGTGGGGTGAAACAGCCTTTAATTTTGTTGAGGGCATCCAAAACTTCCTCATCGCTCTGCTGATTTGCGCAGTGAGTGTTTTTGTGCACGATGCCGGACAGCGTATCGTTGCTCTTTATGTAGGTTTTAGAGCGGAAACGAGGCTTTGGTGGCATGGCCTTTGGATTGGTTTAATTCTCGCAATTATCACAAAGGGCAGTTTCGTAATGTTTGCGGCAACTAGTGTTTGGGTGCATCACCTTGCTTATCATCGTTTAGGCTTTTACCGTTACGGACCTAATACATTGTCATTTTCCATGACTGCCCTCTCGGGGCCTATTGCAAGTATTATTTTCGCAGGTTTCTTTAAAACCATTGATCTTTGGATTGGTTTCCCCGAATTTTTAAGTCAGTTGATATCCAATTTTTTTGTTTTTAACGTAGTATATGCGGCATGGAACCTTCTCCCAATTCCCCCTCTTGACGGCAGTAAAGTATTCTTTACATCTCGCGTAACATATAGTTTTGTTGCTGGAACGATCATCTCCTATGCATTGATGGTTTTCCTTCTTAACATTTACAGCTATATTCTTGCATTACTTGCAGGTGGCCTTATCTGGCTAATTTTCTACGTCACATTTGAAAGCAAAATAGGCAAAGGAGGTCATTGATGGCATTAATGAACAAGAAAGGCTTTGAGCTGATGGAGAACTGGGTTGAGGTTGTTTCCGCAGTTATCCTCGTTATGGGTTTTATCCTTGCCATTTTCTCCGGGTCTGCAGTGGTTTCCTATTTTGTCATTCTTTTCGCAGGATTTATGTTTGGCAGGTGGTGGTATCGTTATAAAACAAAAGAAGTACGCCTTCCGATTATCATTATTTGTGCAGGTTTCCTTATAGGATTTTTGCTGGGAAGCTTTTATGGTGACAAGAGAATTCTCATCATTTTGTTTATTGTAGGAATCATTGGCAGCTACCATTTGCACGATAAAAAATACATTCGTAGCGTTGAATGGTAAACGCTCTGGCATTGGAATAGCACTGGTCACTGGACATTCCCCTGTAAGGTTTATATAGTAAATTTCTTTTCTCAGACAAATGCTCCGAGACATAACCCCAAGATTGTACCAGGAAGCTATTTTTGCGACGTGCACAGAAAAGAACACGCTAGTAGTACTTCCCACAGGGATGGGTAAAACCCTCATTGCGATGATGATGGCTGCACATCGCCTAAAACATTATCCAAACTCAAAAATTCTTTTTGTTGCCCCGACAAAACCTTTAGTGGAGCAACATCTTCAAAGTTTTAAGAAAAATTTTGCAATGGAGGAAAATAAACTCGCCCTCTTTACAGGTTTTGTTGCCCCTGAAAAAAGGGCAAAGCTCTGGGAAACTGCTCAAATTATTTTTTCAACGCCTCAGGGCCTTGAGAATGATGTTATTTCTCAGAAAATTCATTTGAATGGTGTGAGCTTGATTATTTTTGATGAGGCGCATCGCGCCGTGGGAGACTACGATTACGTTTTTCTAGCAAAACAATATGCGAAAAACGCACAAAATGCAAGAATCCTTGCTTTAACAGCTTCCCCGGGAAGTGATTTGGAAAAAATAACTGAAGTGTGTCAAAATCTGTTCATTGAAGCTGTGGAAATTCGTACCGAGGACGATCCCGACGTAAAACCGTACATTCAAGAAGTCGACATTGACTGGGTGAAAGTAACTCTGCCAGAATCATTTCTTCAAGTTAAAAAATATCTCCAGCTTTGTATTCAATTGAAAATGGAATTTCTGAAAAGGATAGGGGTAGCGCAACGCAGCGACCTTTCGAAGATAGAATTACTAGGATTGCAAAAAAGTATTCACGCGCAACTTGCTGAAGGAGAACGCTCTCCTGAAATATTGCGTGGCCTTTCCGTCGTTGCGGAAGTGATTAAGGCGGAACACGCTCTTGAACTTCTGGAAACTCAGGGAATCGCTGCTTTACAAAAATATTTTGAAAAATTAACTAATGAGGGTATGCACGCAAAAACAAAAGCCGCTAAAAATCTGATGCTTGATTCCAACTTTAGAACGGCAATCACAAAATCAGAGCAGTTATTCAAGGAGAACATTGAACATCCTAAATTAGGAGAGCTCCAACGAATCATAAAGGAAAAATTAGAGAGGGATAACAAACAAAAAATTATTGTTTTTGCAAATTATCGTGATTCTGCAGTAAAAATAAAAGAAACCCTAGACACAATTCATGGGTGTTACTCAAGAATTTTTGTAGGGCAGGCAAAGAAAGGGAACACTGGATTAAGCCAAAAAGAGCAACGCGAAATTATTCAAGAATTCACAGATGGTATGTTTCAAATTCTGATTGCGACAAGTGTTGCAGAGGAAGGTCTTGACATTCCTGCAGTTGATGCAGTTATTTTTTACGAGCCCGTTCCTTCCGCAATTAGGCATATTCAACGCAGGGGAAGAACGGGAAGGCAAGAAAGTGGAAGTGTTATTGTTCTCATCACAAAAAACACGAGGGATGAAGGCTACCGCTGGAGTGCATTCCATAGAGAGAGAAAAATGCAGCGTATCCTCAATGAGTTAAAGCAAAAAAAAGTGTTACAAATTCCCCAACAAACAACCCTCCCGCAACCTACGCAAGAAAAATATACCCATACCATTATTGTTGATCATCGTGAAAAAGGAAATCCTGTCATCAAGCACTTGGTAGAGATGGGGAATACGATTAAACTTGAACAATTGCAAAGTGCAGATTTTGTTCTCAGTGGAAGAGTGGGTGTAGAATTCAAAACGGGGGAAGACTTTGTTAATAGCATCATTGATGGGCGGTTGCTTACACAAATGAAGCATCTGCGAGAAAACTTTGAAAGACCTCTCTTGATTGTGGAAGAGCCCACAGATGTGTATCACATCAGAAATATACATGCGAATGCTATCCGTGGAATGCTCGCTGCTATCACCATAAGTTTCGGCATTCCTCTTCTTCAAACAAAAAATAGTATGGAGACCGCTTCACTCCTTGCCATCATCGCTAAACGTGAACAGGAGTATGAACAAAATTATCTGAATCTGCACGGAGAAAAGAAACCATTCACAATACAAGAATTACAGGAATATATTGTTTCTTCTTTCCCAGGAATAGGCTCAAAACTGGCAAAACCTCTTCTTCAACATTTTGGCAGCGTAACAAAACTTGTGAATGCCCCCCAGGAAGCATTACAAGCTATCGACCTGATTGGAGAGAAGAAAGCGTCCCGGATTCGTGAGGTACTTGATCGGGATTACGGAAAAGATCAGTAAAAAATTGTACAAAGGAGGAGGTCATCACCTCAAAATGAGTTGGATTGTCAAAACCATGATTTGCTTCCTCGACAACTCGGATTCTTGTATTCCCTAAATAATGATCGATCACCCTTGCACCCCCTTCGATGCTTTCTTCTCGACGGGCTGCCGTTCCCAATAACAGATCCAAAACATCATTTGAAAATCAGGCCGTGAACTCCCATAATCATTGATGCTAAAAGGAAAAACCTCGGATCGCGCACGCTCAGAAAGCCCTTGTACCGTCCTATAGGAAGCAAGATAATTGCCTACTATAGACTTCAATCCGACTCCCCGAAAAAAATCTGTTCTGGCTGCCAAATGTAATAAAACTGATGCTCCGGAACTAACGCCGAAGCCTGCAAGCGGAAGATGCAATGGCAACGCGGCTCGCTCCACCGCAATCCTGCACTTTCTTTCTCTGACATAAAAAGGAGTATCCGCCTCATACAGCAGCCATAACGAACCAATGCCTCGATCAACCAAACGCTCCATAAGTGTTGGCATAGCACTTGATGCAACTGGCTTCAAACCCGGGGAAATAATTACCACCCCTCGCGCATTAGGTGGAATGATAGACTCATAAAAAACAGATGTTCCATCTTCTGACACCCTCCCAGATGTATATCCCGGCCTGCGAGCCAGCGCACCCTGCCTATAGTTTGGAACCCTTGCGTAATCTTGGCTCATGAAAATGGGAGGACTTGTTCCTTTTATTAATCTTGTCTTTAGAATTTATTTTCAGTTTACTGTTATCTTTTCAAAATAAGAAAACAATCCCTCAATATGTCTCACAGGAGTTTTCCTTCTTAAAAAAAATCGGAGTTGATTGTCGATGTCCATGCCTCGATCCTCCAGCCCTCGCGCCAAAGTGGCATACAATTTTTTTCCCTCCGTATCTAAATCGGTTAGGAGAACAACTTTTGAAGGAAGGTTTTCCTTCTCAATGCGTGCGGCAATGTCTTCCACTACCTCAAACAAGGGCTTCGTGAGCGTAATAATGTTTTTACCTGGCACTCCTAATTTTATTAAACATGCTTTGTCTTTTTTTCCCTCAACAACAACCAGCAATGATGACGTACAAACATCATCGAGAAGGCGTTGAAGTTCTTCCAGAATTTCGGAATTCATCAGCAAACAGAGAATAACAAAGTATAAATACTTTCGTACACCCTCGTAGTGAGGGGGAACAATGCTTGATCTGAGCACGCAGCTGAAGTACTACAAACGCGAAGAGATCCAGAAAGCGATAGTTGCACGTGTTCAAGATCGCGAAATTGCGGTGCGTTTTGGAGATAATGGATATGGTAAACGTCCAGAGATATTACAGTACCCCTCTGATGTGCTTGAATTCATAAAAAAAGGAGCGAGTAGCTTCCACATTTCTGAGGAGCGCTGGCATCGCGTCCTTGATTTAAGTCCGCAATTAAAAAAAGAGGATTTGGATCAAAATCGTAAAGGTTGGGATCTTGTATTGGACATTGACTGCCCATACTGGGAGCTTTCAAAAATCATTACTTCCTTATTTATCGAAGCATTGCAAGAGCACGGCATCAAAAGTGTTTCCGTAAAATTTTCAGGCAACAAAGGTTTTCACATTGGAGTTCCATTTGAAGCGTTTCCTGCAGAAGTGAGGGGCAATTCTATAACAAAACTTTTTCCTGAGGGCCCCCGTGCCATCGCCTCTTATCTGCTAGATTTTACTGCTAAAAAACTTATTCACGTTGAAAAAGATAAAATCATTTTTGGAAAAAGAAATCCTGTTTCCTGGAGTGTCAAAGAACTGCTCCAGATTACACAACTTCCTCTAGAAAAAATCACGCAGAGAGTGTGCTCATCATGTCATCGCTCTTGCGAAAAACAAGAAAATCAGACGATTGAGTTTCTCTGCAGTAAATGTGGAGTCGTTGAGCAAGGTAACGATCCTTTGGAAGAATATCGTACGTGCAAAAAGTGTAAAACGATTATGGAAAAAAAATTTGGGAAAAGGCAAACGTGCCTATGCGGCTCCTTATTATCTTATCGTATCTTCAACCCTCATTCCCTCATCGAAGTTGATACCATTCTTTTGGCTTCAAGACACCTGTACAGAATGCCCT
This sequence comes from Candidatus Woesearchaeota archaeon, assembly GCA_018302085.1. Taxonomy (GTDB): domain Archaea; phylum Nanobdellota; class Nanobdellia; order Woesearchaeales; family JAGWAF01; genus JAGWAF01. The sequence continues at coordinate 9,259 of JAGWAF010000032.1, forward strand.
ACTCCTTGCACGAAAAAAGCGGTTTGGTGAGTATTCCGTTTAATATCGGCGAAGTCCTTTCTTTTGACAAGCAGAAGGCAAATCCGTGGCGTTACATTCCCAATGCAACTCTCTTCCTAGATGCGAGCAAAGCTTCTCCTGAAGAGGGGCGTTCCCTCATTGAAAGTGCACTGAGTTTTGTAGAAGGAAAAAAACAAGAACTGCTCATCCAGGAATCTGCAACGCAACAACTACAAACCAAAAGAGAATTCAGCAAACCTTCCTCGGCACTGCCTGAAAGTTTATTCCCACCATGTATAAAACTTATTCTCGCAGGCCTCAAAGACGGTCGCAAAAGGGCAGTTTTTATTCTCATAAACTTTCTAAGAAGTGTTGGCTGGGGCTATGAGCAAATTGAAGGCACGCTTAAAAAGTGGAACGAAAAAAATCCTGAACCTCTCAAAGATGTGCATTGGATCGGACAACTGAGGTATCACAAAATCCAAAAAAAAGACCTTCTTCCTCCGAATTGCGTGAGTAAGCAATATTATGTGGAAATTGGTGTGTGCCATCCTGACAGCTTGTGTGCAAAAATAAAAAATCCTGTGAATTATGCGCAACGCAAAGCTCATTTTCTGCAAAGAGAAGAGAAATCTTCTCGTCGGAAAAAGAGTCCATCTCAATCCCAGACAATCCAGACAAGAAAGACTGACACCATCCCACCTGAGACTGGTAAGACTGAGAAAAATAAGTTAAATAAACTAACAGAATAGCTTTTTTATTATTTTATTGTTAAATAGACTAATTCTCGAGAAATCTGCAGAAGGTGTGAAAAAGTACATCAGAGCATGTTAAATAATATAACGAAATAAGAAAAATAGTAATAAAATAGTCGAAAATGAAAAAAGGTAAAATAGGAACCATGAGAAAGAGTGAAGGAGAAACGAAAAATACCACCAACAAGAGAAAACAAAGAGAAAGCTTTATAAACAAGTCAAAAATTCTAACAGGTAAGAGTTCATCCAATACAAGAGGATGGCAAGAACGCCTGGAAAGCAAAGCTTTTCAGTACCAAGAACTCGTTCTTGAGGTTTGCACAATATTCGGATGAGGAAATAAGAGTCTCAGATGGCACCACATCGACCACGAAGCGGAAGCATGGGCGTATGGCCCAGAAAAAGAGCTCGCAGTCAAAGAGCTCGCATTAGACAATGGCCTCAAATTAAGGAGACAAAACCTTTGGGCTTCGCAGGATACAAAGCAGGCATGACCCATGGATTGATCACAGACAATCGACCTCATTCTCAAACAAAGGGGCAAGAGATCTTCATGCCCATGAGCGTCATCGAATGTCCTCCGATTAAGGTGTTGGGCATCATTTGTTATCAACAAACACCTAACGGATTAAAGGCTTCTTCTTCCATTCTCGACATCAAAGCGGACAAACACATTGCACGCACGATTTCCATGCCAAAAAAAACCAACAAAAATCTCGATCAAATAATCCCCTCTGAGTATCACGATATTCGCTTACTTGTTCACACACAACCTGCAAAAACAGGAATAGGAAAAAAGAAACCTGAAATCTTTGAACTTCCCCTCGGAGGAAATGAAGTCGCGGCAAAACTTGCCTACGCAAAAGAAAAATTGGGAAAAGAAATTAATGTTCAAGAAAGTATTGCGGCAGGAAATGCAATTGACATTCACGCGATCACAAAAGGCAAAGGCTTTCAAGGCCCCGTCAAAAGATTTGGCATCAGTTTCAAACAACATAAATCTGAAAAAGGATTCCGAGCACCAGGATCACTCGGTGGCTGGCGCGGCCAGGGACACGTTATGTACCGTGTTGCTCACGCTGGTCAGATGGGATACCATCAACGAGTTGACTATAATAAATGGGTGGTACGCATCTCAGAAAAAGCAGATGACATTAACCCAAAGGGTGGTTTTAAACATTATGGCGTCGTTAAAAATTCCTACATTATTGTCAAGGGAAGTATTCCCGGTCCTTCTAAACGTTTAATATGCTTTATGACTTCTATTCGTCCTAACAAACACATTCCAGCAAACGCTCCAAGTATTGAGTATCTTGCCCTTGCAACCCATCAAGGAACTTCAAGGAGAGAAGAATGAAACTGATCATTAAAACTTTACAAAATACACAGTTAGGCACGATTGAGTTGCCAGAACAATTTTCAGAACCTGTAAGACCTGACCTCATTGTAAGAGCAGTACAGGCCATGCAAGCTAATGAGCGCCAACCGTACGGAGCAGATCCTCGTGCAGGTCATAAAGCTTCCGCGGAAGTTTCCAGGAGAAGAAGAAATTACCGCGGTTCCTACGGGCATGGTATTAGCAGAGTTCCCCGTAAAGTGATGTCGCGTAGGGGAACACGTTTTAACTGGCTTGGCGCGGTTGCCCCGGGAACGGTGAAAGGAAGACAAGCTCATCCCCCTAAGGCAGAAAAAAAATGGAAACATAAAATGAATACGCAAGAAAAAAAGAAGGCCATAAGAAGTGCACTTGCGGCAACCGTTCATAAGGAACTCGTTGCTTCCCGCGGTCATCACGTTCCTGCAGATTATCCTTTTATAGTCGAATCAAGGATAGAATCCCTTGCAAAAACAAAAGAAGTACAAAAAACTTTGAACAACCTTGGCTTGACCCTAGATTTAGCTCGCGCGAAGGAGCGCACGATTAATGCAGGAAAAGCAAAGCGACGCAACAGAAAATACAAGACCAAAGTAAGTGCGTTACTCGTTGTTGCCAATAAATGTACCCTTTTGAAAAGTGCACGCAATGTCCCAGGCATTACCATCATGCCCGTTGCATCTCTCAATGCACAAGCACTCGCCCCAGGATGCCATCCTGGAAGATTAACAATTTTCACCCAGGGCGCTATAGAAAAATTACAAAAAGAAAAATTGTTTATGTGAAAAAAATGATGAAAACACAAAAAGATCCACGAGCGGTTGTCAGACACCCTATTTCAACAGAAAAATCAATCCGCATGATGGAATCAGAAAACAAACTCATCTTTAGTGTGGATCGCAAAGCATCAAAAAACGAAATTAAAAAGGCAATTGAAAAACTCTTCAATTGCAAAGTGGTCAGCGTAAACACTATGACTATCAGCGGCAGTGAGAAAAGGGCATACATTCAATTTTCACCAGAAACGCCCGCTATAGATATCGCAACTAATTTAGGATTGATGTAACATGGGAAAACGCCTTATTCAACAAGCACGAGGATCAGGAGGCCCAACGTACAGGGCTCCTAGTTTCCGATATCAAGGAAGAGCTGCTCATCATCCTTTAAATCCTCAACCGCTAGTCGGAAAAATTATTGATCTCATCACTTGTCAGGGTCATAGTGCACCCCTTGCGCGAGTACAATATGAAGACGGAAAAACATGCCTACTCCTAGCTGCTGACGGATTACGAGTGGGAGATGTTGTCACAAGTGGCTCTAACGCTGCGGTCGAGCGCGGCAATACATTACCCCTTACACAAATTCCAGAGGGCACCCTCATTTACAACATCGAGCAAAGACCAGGAGATGGTGGCAAATTTTGCAGGGCATCAGGAACCTTTGCTCGCGTCCTTAGCAAAGCAATTA
>JAGWAF010000065.1 GCA_018302085.1 Candidatus Woesearchaeota archaeon
CTACTTTCCCCAAATCCAGGGTCGCTTTCATTGAAGGAAAACGTGTAGTTCTGTCCAGGAGTTAAATTTTGTAAATGCTCATAACCATCGATACAACTGAGATTTGCAATGGAATAGTTAATACACTTGTAGAGAGTGTTGCCCTGCGCAGTTCCTGTCACATTCATCGAGGTAAAGTTTACGCCACTGGGGTCGAACGCAAATGCATTGCTAAAGCGTGCAGTTTCATTGGATGCATTTGCAAAGATGAGGATGCTATGCGGATCTGACTCATTGTGACCGAAAAGGGTAATAAGTTGAATACTCATATTGGTGAGAGTAATGTTAATTGTCAAGATGCCTGAACTGTTTGTGATAACAATTTCAGCGTATGGTATGGGGTTACCAAACTCGTCAATCAAATCAAAGATTCTATTGTTGTACGTGACTCTGTTAAAGAAGGTGCTCTCCGTACCATTACTGTTTCCAGTGGTGTCATTTGCAATGATTGTGATGTTGTACAATCCTCTGAGGGTTAAATTTGTAAAGTTGAATTCGTAGATTCCGCCGCCAACAGAGCTCATCGTGAAGGAACTATTACTTCCATCGGGGAAAATAACGAATGCGGTAACACTTCCCACGCCGACATTATCAGTAACATTTGCGGAAATTCTCACGGTATCATTGAGAAGGAACGTGCTTCCCTCTGTAGGGGTAAGGTTAACAACGTTCGGGGCAAGAGTATCCCCCACAGTTAACACGGTAGTATTTTCCTGATCGATAACGAAAATTGTGCTGGTTGTGTTTTGGAAACTTACATTGGCAACGTTAGTTAATGTGGAATTGTCGGATGCACTCGCATTCACACGCACTGTAATGTTCACCGTTGTAGCACTTCCGTTTGTGAGATTACCTAAGAACCACGTGTCATTGTTTTGATCAGGATCTGGAGTTGCATTGACAAATGTTACATTGGTAGGATACGTTTCTCGTAAAGTAACATTCAGTGCTGTATCATTTCCACTACTGTTAATGAGGATAGAATAATTCAGTAGCGTTCCATTGAGAACAGGATCGGGGCTATCACTCTTCGAAACGGTTAACTCTGGTTGGAAGTTAGGAGTTTCAGCATTAAAGAACGTTGTGATGGTTGCATTAACATTATTGCTTGTATCATTTGCGACAAATGTAACATTGTATTGTCCACCGAGATTAGGGATGACAAATGTTGCATTGTACTTGTTGCCTGATGCTAGACTTAATGTTACTTGTTGCACTGTTCCGTTGGGGAAAGTAATATTCGCAACCACTGTACTCACATTGACATTGTCTGTTACATTCGCAGAGATTTCTATTCCAAAGGTGGCATTGACAGTTGCATTAGCCAATGGACGTACGTCAAACACCAGAGGCACGACAGCATCAGCACCGACAAAGAACGTTGTCGTAGTAGCATTAACATTATTAACACTATCATTCGCAATAAAAGTAACGTTATACTGTCCTGTCAAATTAGGAATCAGGAAACTGCTGTTATATTTATTTCCACTCAGATTACCTAAATTCAAAACATAAACTGTACCATTGGGGAAAGTAATATTAGCAAACACAGTACTAACAACCCCATTATCAGTAACATTCGCGGCAATCTCAATCGTCGTACTAACATTAAAAGTACTATTCGAAACGGGACGCACGTCAAACACTGAAGGATTCACGCTAACACTCACATTAGAAACAAACACCTCAGCACTATTATTAGAAGAATCAGTTACAGTCATATTCAAAACATAAACCCCATCAGGCAAACCACCAGGAACAACATACAACAAAGGCAACTCAGAAGAAGAATTAACCTGAACAGGGCCAGTCACATTCTCAACCTGACCAGAAGCATTGAACAACCTAAAAGTCACATTAACAGGAAACTCATTAACCGTGAAATTAACACTAACATTCTGAGCGACACCACTATTATTAATCACGGGGCCACTAGGCTCAGTAGTCACATTAGTAACAACAGGAGGAACCTGATCAACAACATTAAAGAAACTCGTCGTCGTGGCATTCTGATTATTTGCACTATCATTCGCAAAATAGGTAATATTGTACTGACCGGTCAAATTAGTAGGAATCAAAAAGGTACTGTTATACTTACTACCAGACAAGTTACCCAAATTCAAAACATAAACTGTACCATTGGGGAATGTAATATTTGCAAACACTGTTTCTACATTAACATTATCGGTAACATTAGCAGCAACTTCAATACCAACACTCACATTAAACGTACTATTCGCAACAGGACGAACATCAAACACAAGAGGTCTTACAGTATCGTTAGTGAAAAAGAATGTAGTCACACTTGTATTAACATTTCCTGAAGTGTCATTCGCGAAGAAGCTAACATTGTATCTTCCGTCAAGATTAGGTATTGTAAATGTTGAATTGTACTTACTACCAGAAGCCAAGCTGAGGTTGACAACCTCTACGGTGCCATTGGGGAATGTAACGTTAGCGCGCACAACATCCACCGCAGTGTGATCTGTTACATTAGCAGCAATCTCAATACCGATAAGAAGGTTAAAGCTTGAACCTGCAACAGGACGCACGTCAAACACCGCAGGAGCAAAGCCGTCAACGACATTGAAGAAACTCGTCGTGGTAGCATTCACATTATCGCTAGAATCATTCGCGAAGTAAGTAATATTGTACCGACCTGTCAAATTAGGGATAAGGAAACTACTATTGTATTTGTTTCCGCTCAGATTACCCAAATTCAAAACATAAACAGTACCATTAGGGAATGTAATATTCGCAAACACAACACCGACGGCAACATTGTCAGTAACATTCGCCGCGACCTCAATGCCAATACTTACGTTAAAGGTACTATTCGCAACAGGCCTAACATCGAATACGAGAGGAACAACAACATCGGCACTAACAAAGAACGTGGTTGTAGTAGCGTTCACATTATTTGAAGAGTCATTCGCAACAAAAGTCACGTTATACTGCCCTGTAAGATTTGGAATCAAGAAACTGCTATTATATTTATTACCGCTCAAATTACCAAGATTCAAAACATAAACAGTACCATTGGGGAAAGTGATATTAGCATTCACGACACTCACGCCAACATTATCCGTAACATTTGCAGAAATCTCAATGCCGACACTCACGTTAAACGTACTATTCGCAACAGGCCTAACATCGAATACGAGAGGAACAACAACATCGGCAGAAACAAAGAACGTCGTTGTCGTCGCATTAACATTATTACTCGAATCATTCGCAAAGAAAGTAATATTGTATTGTCCAGTAAGGTTAGGAATCAAGAAACTACTATTATATTTATTACCACTCAAATTACCCAAATTAAGTACAACAACCGTACCATTAGGCATCGTAATATTAGCAAACACAACACCAACAGCAACGTCATCAGTAACATTTGCAGAAATCTCAATACCAATACTTACGTTGAAGGTACTATTCGCAACGGGACGTACGTCAAAGACATTCGGCGCCGTCGTATCAGCAACAATTACCGTCGTATTTTCAAATTCTAACGTAGTAAAAGAGTCATTAGAACTGTTATAAGTAACATTAACAAAATTAACTAAAATGCTGCCATTCGCGGCACTGCCATTGACACGAACAGTAATATTCACCGTTATAATACTTACATTTGTCAGATTACCCAGGAACCACGTATTGTTGTTCTGATCAGGATTGGGGGTTGCATTCACAAACGTCACATTAACAGGATAAGTATCGATAAGCGTAATGTTCAGAGCAGAAGCATTACCAGTGTTATTAATCAAAATTGTATAATTCAAAATACTGCCATTTTGCACAGGATCAGGGCTATCAGATTTGTCTACGGCAAGCGAGGGCTGAGGAATAGCAACAGCAACAAAGAATGTTGTAGTCGTTGCATTCACATTGTTACTTGTGTCGTTGGCAACGAAAGTGATGTTATATTGTCCCACAAGATTCGGAATAGTGAAACTACTATTGTATTTGTTTCCGCTCAAATTACCTAAGTTCAAAACATAAACAGTGCCATTAGGGAATGTAATATTCGCAAACACAACACCAACGGCAACATTATCAGTAACATTTGCAGCAATTTCAATGCCTGTTGTAACGTTAAAGGTTGAATTCGCTACAGGTCTCACATCGAATACTAAAGGTCTTACTTGATCGACAGAAACAAAGAATGTTGTCGTTGTCGCATTCACATTATTACTAGAATCATTCGCAACAAAAGTAACATTATATTGACCTGTAAGATTTGGAATCAGGAAACTGCTGTTGTATTTGTTTCCGCTCAGATTACCCAAATTCAAAACATAAACAGTTCCATTAGGGAATGTAATATTCGCAAACACAACACCGACTGCAACATTGTCAGTAACATTCGCGGCAATCTCAATCGTCGTACTAACATTAAACGTCGCACCAGCAACGGGTCTAACATCAAACACCTGAGGAACAACAGCATCAGCACCAACAAAGAAAGTAGTCGTAGTGGCATTAACATTATTACTGGAATCATTCGCAACAAAAGTAATATTATATTGCCCAGTCAAATTAGGAATAAGGAAACTACTATTGTATTTATTTCCACTAAGATTGCCCAAATTCAAAACATAAACAGTGCCATTAGGGAATGTAATATTCGCAAACACGACACCAACAGCAACATTATCAGTAACATTAGCAGAAATCTCAATACCGACACTAACATTAAAAGTGCTATTGGCAACAGGCCTAACATCAAACACAAGTGGCCTCACCTCATCAACAACATTGAAGAAACTCGTCGTGGTAGCATTTTGATTATTTGACGTATCATTCGCGAAATAAGTAATATTGTATTGTCCAGTAAGGTTAGGAATCAAAAATGAACTGTTATACTTATTACCAGACAAGTTACCCAAATTAAGTACAACAACCGTGCCATTTGGCATCGTAATATTCGCAAACACAACACCGACAGCAATATTATCAGTAACATTCGCAGCGATCTCAATACCAATACTCACGTTAAAGGTACTATTCGCAACAGGACGCACATCAAATACAAGTGGCCTTACCTCGTCAATAGCGTTGAAGAATGAAGTAACAGTTGCATTAATTCGATTACTCGTGTCGTTTGCAACGTAAGTAATGTTATACCTACCAGTCAAATTAGGAATCAAAAATGAACTGTTATACTTATTTCCGCTCAAGTTACCCAAATTCAAAACAATAGTAGTACCATTCGGCATAGTAATATTCGCAAACACGACACCAACGGCAACGTCATCGGTCACGTTCGCGGAAATCTCAATACCAACACTGACATTAAAAGTGCTATTAGCAACAGGACGCGCATCAAACACACTAGGATGTGCTGAGTCCGCTGCAGCTACAGAGAAATTCCAGCGTGTTGCATCTGTAACTTGGTTTTTCGTGTCATTGGCAATAACCATTATAACGTACGTTCCAGTTAAACTTGTAATGTTAAAGGTTGCATTGTAAGTATCCCTTGTTGTATTGAGCATCACTTGTTGTACAGTGCTGCCGTTAGGTAGGGTAACATTGGCAAAGACAACACTCACTCCGATGTTGTCGGTGACATTAGCAGAAATATTAACGACGGTATTTGGACTAAATTGTTGATTAACAATTGGTGTTAAGTTGAGAACTGTCGGAGCAGGATCGAATCTAAACCATTCAAATTGAACTCCTTCCTGGTCTGCGTTCAAAACTTCAGTTGTCGTTTCTATTGGTGAAGCTGTAATGGTTGCGAATCCTCCGCCTGTCCATCTGATTGTAGAGATATCTTCTGCGATATCCATTGCTATGATCATAACTTCATCTGTTGTGGGGTGTCGAGTGAAGCGAAGTCCTGAAATGTCATCAGTTGCAAAGGTTGCTGTGGATGATGAAAGGGCTAAATCTGCAACGCTCCAAGTGTTATTTTTTGTAAAGTTGAAATAATCCACAAGGAGCTGGTTGTTATCGATAAATCCAAAGAGTGCGAAATTACCATCTTGGTGGAATGCACAGTCTATGTTATTGTTATCCGCTCCTCCCGGCTCTGTTAATTCTTCAGAGGGGGGACTTGCAAGGTTTGTCGTTCCATTCCACATTCTAACTCCAACCCCGTTGCTCTGGTGCTGGTAAATGAGCCCAATATAATCAGAATTTTTATCAGGGCACATTCTCAAAGATTTGAGACTGTTGGAGATGGCAATTATTTCTTCGCCTGCACTCCAGAACGGTGCTGTACGCGTGTAGTTACGGAGCGCGATATCGTTTCCAGTGCTGATACCATATCCTGCTCTTCCTTCCCCGGATTGTTCTTCCCACGCAAAAATGAAGTGGAAAGTTGTTGCGGAAGCAGAAACGTCAGTCAAAACACGCTGTTGTTCAGTGACGAATGTTGTTCCATTCCATGGTATTGCTAGCAAGCGCGTCCCGCTGTCATGCACTAGCATCATGATTTCATTTGTTGTTGAGCGTGGCACGAGCACTATCCAATTGACCGCATTGGTAATGTTGAGTGTTACACCAACTTCTGCGCTGTATGTTGTTCCATTCCAGATTCTGTATGCAATTTGGCTGTCTGCAACTGAAGAGTTTTCGTACACGATGAGTGCTCGTGCTGAAACTTGTTCATACCCTATGTGGAATGCACGATACGCAGAGTTAGGAGCGTCCGTGCTTACTTCTTGAAGATTTGCCCAGCTGTTATTTGTTCCATGGAAGACTTGGATGTTGACGTCATTGGTTTTATCTATTGTTCCCAAAAGGATTTGGTCTTGTCGTGGGCTTGCTTTGGTTACAACCCATGTGAGGTCAGAAGTTCCATCTACCCCTACTGATAGTGCTGACTGTTCAACTGTGAAGTTGTTTGATGATGAATTCCAGTATCTGTAACGTGGGCTTGCAATGTTTGCCTCTCCATAGACAACTATACCATCTGAAGCTGTGGCGTTGACAGCTGCATCGTGGATGTAGTCAAACTCTAGGAATGATCTTACATTCGGATCGATGTCAGGGCTGTCATCTGCTGGGTCTGGGTACATTTTGACAACTTTGAAATCGAAGGTGTCAGTTGGTCCACTCAAACCTTTAACTTCAATGTATTGCATTTCCGGATTGTCAATTGTTCCTGATCTTCCTACTTTGTTGTTGGTGCCTGCCTCGTACACTTCGAAGTATGCTGTTGTGTGATTGCTTCTGAGAACGACGTCTATGAAGTTTCCATTACTAAGATTCTGCGCGAAGCTTACTCGAACAATTTCCCCCATAAAGATTTGTTCGCTCCAGACATTGTCAGTTGCACTGACTTGAGGGTAAATATTGGAAATGAAATCATAATTTTCATCTAGGTGGATTGCATCGACAGCAATAATTTCTCCAAATCCTGGATCGTCAGGGGTTAAGGTAAAGTTGTATTCTCTTCCTGGAACGAGGCCTGTTTTGAAAAGTTCCCATGTTCCGTAGCATTGTTGTACACTAAAGTTCCATTCTTTACATTTGTAAAGTTCTGTTCCCGTTGCTGTTAATGTAACTGTTGCACTTTCAAAGGCAAGTTGTGTTGGGTCGATTGCGAAGACTTTGACGAATTCTTTTTCGCGATATTCTTTTTCGTCCAAACCTTCAACACCCAGCACTAGCTTTATTTTCCCTGATGTCCCTGATATCCCTGATATGTTTGCGTTTTCTAGGTTTTCAGCATTTTTTATATTCTCCATGCTTTCTGTTTTGCTAGCTGTTTTGTTAATATTCCGGAACACAATATTTTTTACAGGTCCATCTTTCGGAGCTACAACAAGATTTTCATTTTCATCGTATTTGATGTCCGCATCAACAACATTTTGCTGACTATCCTGCACGCTAAGTTCATCCACATTGATAGGCGCTTCTGCCTCTTTTCTACAGCTCACAGTAAAACCTAAAATGATAATCAAAACAAGGATCATTGCGAGAGTGAAGGCTAGTGTGCGCTTATTCATGCGTGCCACCCCCCTTGAGTCCGTTGAGTTGAGTCAGTGTGATTTTATTTTTTTCAAAGTCGAATTGAATCTCATCTTTGTTCTGCCAGTGGAGAATTTGCACAAGATGTTTCGGAATGGTAAGTGTAAATTGTTGTTTAGGGGTGCATTGTAATTTTCTGGCAAGGTGTTGTGCAAGTTGTTGTTCTTGCTCCGTTGTTTCTACGGATAATCTTCCTTTTTCAAAACCAAAGCTGAGCAGTTGGTGTTCCTGCCAACGGAGAATCTGTACAAGATGCTTCGGAATAGTTAGAATGTACTGATCTCTACCAGTCCGTTGCAACCTTCGGACAAGGGCCTCTACCAAAGACTTTTCCTCATAATAGTATTCATATGATTAAAATCATGAATTTTCACAATTTTAATTTATAAATCTTTCGGTTTGTTTTATTTATCTTTAATATTATTTGTCATATGAATTTTAATATTGATAAAAATAGGACAAATTCCTAAAATAAAAAAGAAGGCATAGAATAGGATAAAGCATAGTATTCAAAATATTATAAGCCATATTATTATTCATATTACTTATGGAATGGACAGCCTAAAACAAACCAAAAGGTAGCCCAAAATATAACCAGGAGCATATCAAAAGTATAACCAAAAATTAACCAAAAACATAAAAACCTGAAAAATCAGAAAAGCCCATGGCCTATTATCAAAAGACCGCAGAGCAGGTTCTTCACGAATTCAAAACTTCTGAAAAAGGATTAAGCCATGAGGAAGCAAAGCAGAGGATTGTACAATACGGCTTTAACGAAATAAAGGCTGAGAAAAAAACTTCAGCCATTGAGATATTTTTTGAGCAGTTCAAAAATCTTATGATCCTAATTTTGATCGGCGCTGCCCTGATTTCCATCGCATTTGATGAAATCAATGATGCCCTTGTGATACTTGCGATTGTGGTAATTAACGCAGTCGTTGGATTCTTACAGGAATACAAAGCGGAACGTGCGCTCGAGGCTCTCATGGCCATGGCGGCTCCCAAAGCGAAGATCGTCAGGGACGGCCAAGAGATGACTATCGAAACTAAAGAAGTTGTTCCGGGAGATATTCTCGCATTAGAAGCAGGGGATAGAATTTCTGCAGATGCAAGAGTTATTTTCGCTGCAGAGCTGAGAACACAAGAAGCAGCGTTAACTGGGGAGTCCATTCCACGTCCTAAGATTATCGATCCGATTGACAGAATGAATCTTGTTATTAACGATCAAAAGAATATGTTGTTTGCCGGCACCGATATTACGGATGGGCGAGGCCAGGCTGTTGTTGTCAGAACGGGCATGAACACTGAATTTGGTAAAGTGGCAAGCTTAACGCAAACGATTGAAAAGGGAAAAACTACGCTGCAGAAGGAGTTAGATTTAGTTGGAAAATTTATAGGAAAAGGAACATTTGTCATTTGTACCATTGTATTTTTTGCAGAGCTCATCCAAAGTGGATCGATCGCAATGAACGCGGTTATTAATGCGTTTCTCTTTGCAGTTGCCCTTGCCGTCGCTGCAGTTCCTGAGGGACTTCCTACAACCATTACCATTACCCTTGCGTTAGGTGTACAACGTCTTGTAAAGAAGAATGTGATTATCAAAAAATTAAATGCGGTAGAAACTTTAGGCTGCACGTCAGTAATTTGTTCTGATAAAACAGGTACCCTCACAAAAAATGAAATGACCGTCAAAGAAATTTTTGTGAATGATAATTTTATGCACGTCTCTGGCTCTGGTTATACCCCGAAAGGACAATTCTCCATCAACAAGCAACCCATCCGCCCAGGGGAGGAGCCAAATCTGATTCAACTTTTAACCATAGGAGCCGCGTGCAACAACGCGCATCTTATTTCAATCAATGGAAGGCACGCCATCACAGGAGACCCTACTGAGGGTGCCCTCGTCGTTGTGGCAGAGAAGGCTGACATTGAATTAACCCATATTGAAGAGCATTCTACAAGAATTCATGAAATTCCTTTTGATTCGACAAGAAAAATGATGAGTACTATTCATAAAAAACCCCATGCTCAGCTAGTATATGTGAAAGGCGCCCCCGATGAAATTTTGAAACATTGCAATAAAATTCAGGTGAGAACTTCTATCCTTCCCTTAACACCTATAAGAAAAGAGCATGTCCTTAAAGCAAATGAAACGATGGCCAATGAGGCGTTGAGGGTGTTAGGTTTTGCTTACAAGGAAATTCCCAAAGACACAAAACAATACAAGCGCGAAGAAATTGAAAGTGGATTAACTTTTGTTGGTCTGATGGGCATGATCGACCCACCAAGGGAAGAGGTGCCTGCATCCATTGCAGAATGTAAGCAAGCAGGCATGAAAATTTTTGTTATTACAGGTGATCATGGCGCCACAGCCAAGGCAATTGCAAAACATATTGGCTTAGCTGACGAACACACAAGAATCATCGAAGGTTCGCACTTAATTAGAATGCAAGATCATGAACTAGAAAGTTTGCTGCACGAAAATGTGATTTTTGCGAGGGTTACCCCCGAACATAAACTGCGTATTGTCACGATACTTGAGAAAATGGGGCATATAGTTGCGGTGACAGGGGACGGGGTGAATGATGCTCCTGCATTGAAAAAAGCATCCATTGGCGTTGCGATGGGCGTTACAGGTACGGATGTGAGCAAAGAAGCTTCCGATATGATTCTAACGGACGATAGTTTTGCGTCCATTGTTGCTGCAGTGAGGGAAGGCAGGTATGTATACGCCAACATTAAGAAGTTTTTACGATATTTATTTTCAAGTAATTTGGGAGAGATTATTGCAGTGTTTGTAGGATTAATTATTAACGCTCCCCTAGCGGTGCTTGCAACTCAGATCTTGTGGGTGAATTTAGCAACAGATCTTTTTCCAGCATTATCATTGGGAGTTGAGCCTGTGGAAACTGATGTGATGAAGAAACCTCCGAGGGATATTAATGAGAGGATTATTACAAAAAAAATATTTATTAAATGGCTTCTGGCGGGAGTGGTTATAGGTCTGGGAACCTTGGCTGTTTTCCTTGTCTATTTGCTACTCGGCGGATGGCACTGGGGAACCCATTTAACAACGGAATCAAACGGGATGTACCTGAAAGCCCTAACAATGTCCTTTTCAACCTTAGTAATATTTCAAATGTTTAATGTGCTGAACTGCAGAAGTGATGATAAATCGATTTTCAAAATCGGCTTCTGGAAGAATAAGTATTTGCTTGCTAGTGTTGCATTCGGATTTTTCTTGCAAATCATCGCAGTCCACACTGCTTTCTTTAACAAATACTTGAACACAGTTCCCTTAACCTTAACAGAATGGCTCATCGTTATCGGCGTCAGTTCCCTCATTCTCGTGTACGACGAAGTACTGAAGCTCGTCAAAAACCACGTATCGTTCAACCTGTATAGCAAGTGACTTTAATAGTCGTAGCTTTAGCAAAACACCAAAAAACGAAGAAGTATGGATTAACGAATACGAAACCATAGAAGATGTATATCGTGACATAAAACATTTCATAGAAAAAGTACAACAAAAAGTAATAAGATACCTCGGAACAGCAGACACAATACTCAAAGACTACAAAATTCTAGACCAACTCGACACAAAGAAAGATTGAATATCCGCGCAAAGCCACGAAAACCACAAACTATTTAAAAGGGAAAATGAGGAAAAAGGTTGAGGTGGCAGAGTGGGATTGTTCAATTTCTTCAGATCGGAAGTCGAGGGGATGAAGGATAGAATTATCTATACTCAGAAGGAGAGGATTGTAAAATTAGAACAGGAATTGGAAGCGACGAAAGGCCATGTGAATGACAAGCATGCGGAAATCGCGAAAATTCGTGAAAACCATGACACGATTAAAGAACGTCTTATCGAGCAAATTGTTGATCTCTCTGACAAGTTTTCTACAAATCACAGCAAAGTCATGCAAATTGCAGAAGAAAATGCAAGAATGAAGATTTTGTTAAATCAATTCGAGAAAAGTGCCCTTCCTTACAGGCCAAAAAACGCAAAGGCAAAAAAAAGATAGAGAACTTTGAAAAACCCCATTTTTTAATGATGTTTCAAAGTGATCTATTAGAAGTTTGAACAGAGAACTTTGCAAAGTTCTCTAGAGAAGTTTGAGTATTTCTTATTATAGTGAAGGCACCAAATATCCGAACATGAATAGTGCATCTTCACTATTACGAAAAGCATTGTAATGTTCGATAATTTAATGCTTCGAGTATATTTCAAACTTCTCAACAAATTGGGATATTATTCAAACTTCTCGATAGAGAAATTTATCAGGTGACAACCTTTTTTTCTTCTCCCCATTCTTCTTGGGTACACACTTTCATGCTGCAGAACTTCTTACCTTGCCAGTACACGAAGCATTTGTCTCCAAACTGCTGCCATTTTAAGCAGTCATGACAAATGGGTTTATCCTGCAAAACAGGCAGTGTATATTTGCGTTCCATGATGAACATAAAAGCAGAAGAGTTTAAAAAGATTGTTATCTTTTTTTATTTTTTGAGAAAGAGCGCTATTTAATCAAAATTATAAAAAAAACTAACCGTACCCTGCAGGCGGTGTAACATACTCTTCTGAAACGCTGTTGATAACTAAATTGCGATAGTTAAAGATGCCTTGCTTTCCTTCAGCCCCAACTTCAGCGCGGACTGGCATTCCTAAACTATCCAAATACACCGTATGCTGAACGCCATCAACTTCAAAAATCGTTCCTTTAGTTTTCTTTTCGTCATGTATTTCACTCGTTTGGAAATCCGTTGCATATTGCTTCACTAATTCCAGCCAGTATATTGATGTAGGGTGGAAATATGCATTATAATCAATAACAACCCCAAGTCCTTTTTCTTTGCATCGGGGAGGATTGTCTAAGCAGTACCCTGCCGCTTTTTTATTCTTATGGTCTATAAACACAGTAGTGTAAGGCAGTCGTAGCGTCACATCGCTTTGCATTAAATCAATCCGCATCTTATCCCCTCGCACGTACACCATGTCCTGCGATTGTTTGAGTGGCGGAGAATTGTAGAGGTATTGATAACTTTTCACGCGTTCCGTTTCTTTCAATAAGCGTTCTATCGATTCCCCTGCAGGCCTCTGTGTACACGCAGTTATTAAGAGCAATATCAACAGCAACATCAAGACTAAAAAACAATTATACCTCATTGTACCACCTTTCTAAACCTTTCTCTCCCAGAAACCGAAGATAGAATAAGACTGGAGTATTTAAGGTTTTTTTATTTTTGACGCGTAAAATTTTAAAAAACTGAATTAAAAAGGAAAAATGGATAAGAAATGGGCAAAATATTCAAAATGATTACAATATTTAAAATAATTAATCTATTTAAACACTCTTCTGTACCGCAACTCTATGACAGAGCAATCCTATTATCAAGAGATCATCCCAATTATTCTGGAGAAAAAGCCAAACAAGGAGTCTTTGGTAAATCTAAAAACAAGTCTCTGTAAAAAACATGGAGTAAAACAAATTCCCACGGACATTCAAATTTTAATGAATACCCCAAAGGAATACACCGAACAAATAAAACCAATTCTTCTAACAAAACCGACGAGATCAATAAGTGGAGTCAGCGTCGTTGCCGTAATGTCTGCTCCAAGAATGTGCCCCCATGGAAGATGCATCTATTGCCCTGGCGGACCAAACTCAAAACTTGGTAATGTTCCTCAAAGCTACACAGGAAAAGAACCAAGCACGTTGAGAGCTATCAGAAATAATTACGATCCATACCTAATAACGATGAACAGGCTTGAACAATATGTCGTTACGGGCCACGCATTTGATAAAATTGAAGTGATTATTCAAGGAGGCACCTTCCCCAGCTACGATAAAGAATACAAAGACGATTTTGTCAGGGGAATATTCAAGGCATTGAATGATTTTGGAGAAATGTTTTTCGAAAAAGAAGGGAAGGAAGAATTTGACCTAATAAAATTCAAAGAATTTTTTGAACTCCCACATGATGTTAAAGATGATGAAAGAACAAAGAGAATTCAAGAAAAACTTTTGAAAAAAAAGAACGAAAACAGCAGCGGTGTAGAACAAGAAATAAAAAAGAACGAAACCGGAAAAATACGCTGCATTGGACTCACGATGGAAACACGTTCAGACTACGGAAAAGCAAAGAGCGGAAATGATATGCTAAGGCTTGGATGTACAAGAGTTGAATTGGGCATTCAGTCCGTATATGAAGATGTCATCGAATTCATCGGAAGAAAACATACCGTGCAGGATAATATCGATTCAATAAGAGACTTGCGAGATTTAGGTTTTAAAATTAATATGCATTACATGCCCGGACTTCCCAAAACAACAAGGCAGCAAGATTTGGAAGGATTAAAACAACTCTTTACCGACCCTAACTACAAGCCTGACATGTTGAAAGTGTACCCTTGCATGGTTTTTGAAGGCACACCGTTATACGCCATGATGAAACTGGGAGAATTCACTCCTTTATCAACGGAACAAGCAGCGGATCTCATTGCAGAATTCAAAAAATATGTTCCTAAATATTGCAGGATTATGCGTGTCAACAGGGACATTCCAAGTTACATGGCTTCAGGTGGAGTTGATAAAACAAACTTGCGCCAGATTATTGAGAAAAAATGCAAAGAAAAAAACATTCACTGCAACTGTATTCGCTGCAGAGAAATTGGAAGAGCGGAAGATTTGGATAAAACAGAAAAACCAGAACTCACAATTGCAGAATACGAAGCATCAGAAGGAAAAGAATTTTTTATCGCGTACGAAACAAAACGGCATATCCTGGGCTTCGCGCGATTAAGATTTCCAAGCAGATCCTTGCGAGATGAAATCACTCCAACAACGGCATTAATTCGAGAACTGCATGTCTATGGTCAAGCTATCGAGATTGGAAAAGATCCTCTTGACAAAACCCAGCATAAGGGCATTGGAAAACTACTCATGGCAAAGGCAGAAGAGATTGCAAAACAAAATAAAAAACACAAGATGGTCGTTATTTCCGGAGTTGGTGTCAGAGAATATTACAAAAAGTTGGGCTATCAGAATGATGGACCTTATGTTTCTAAGATTTTGTAAAAGAAAATAAGAGAAAGAATGAGCAAACATGTATATACTACCGCATATAATTCATATGATATGAAAAAAAACAGAAAGGTTTTATCCAACACTAAAAACAGTATTGCTTGTAGAACGTTTTCTTTCTGAGCATCGTGGAGACTTGTTTTCGAAAGCTGCAATCATCAGGGCGTTGGGAGGGAGGATTAATAATAAAAGCCTCTCGACAATTCTTGATTATTTGGAAGCATCAAATAAGATCATGCAAGGCCCAAAAGGAATTCTCTGGATAGTCTCGGAAGGTAAAAAAGCAAAACTGCTTATGAAGGAAGCAATTGTCTTTTAGTTATTGAGGACTTTGAACAACCTACCAATTTATAATTTATTTCAGAAAAAAGTCAGAAAGAAAACGGATACTTTTTAGAATAATCGGAATATTTTTTATTTTCTAAGATAACAGCAAAATTTTCACGAAAAAATAGGAATAAATGATGCAAATATTCGAAAAGTTTCCAAAACGTTTATATAATCCACGCTCATGATCACTCCATGATAGCCTACAAGCAGCTTTGCGCACGATGCAAAAAGAATATGGTTCTTATAACCGGCAAAGTAAGGTTTCCTCTCTGTTATGATTGTGAAACAAAAGAGTGGAAGGACATTAAGGATCCTAAAATGAAGAAGTTCTTTGACATTCCAGAAGAGTTGTACAAAAAAAGTTCCTTTCTCCGTTCTATTAAATCCAATTATTTGAGATTTGGTCAGCTTTCTGAAAAGCAGATTGTTGCTTTCAAGTCAACTGTTGAAAAATTAGGCAAAGAGAAATAAAATCTGGGAATATCTAAAAGTCAAACCATCTCCTTTTAGGCGGCTCTGGCTCCTGAGGTTTGGGGTCTCCGAAACGCTGATCCAACATGTCTGTAACGCTTTGCTTGCGTTGCTTTTCATGCATGACAGTGGTCCTTACACGCTCTGCACGCGCTTGCGCATCAAGATTCGCTCGTTCTTGAGGACTCAATTGATCGAAACGAGGTTGATCGGCAAGTTCTGGCTGAGGCTGTATTCTCGCTAGGATATCCTTAACAATGGAATAAGCAAGGAGAGCAATGCCAGCCATCAATACTCCCATCATCAAAGGGTATGTTGTTTCTGTGATGAACGCCATGGAAGAAAGGATGTCGTTCATCTATATAAACATTATTGCTCCGTGATTCTCGTCAATGATCGACAGATGCCGTTTTTTCAGATCCCCCATGCTTTTTTCATTGTGCCTAACTTATGCTCTTTTTCTATGGTTCACGATCTTTTTCATTATCTTTCTCTTTTGAAATATGATTTTATATACGACAGAATTTAAAATATAAAAAAAATCAAAGAAATAAAAATAGATCATTGTGCCTAACTAATGTTTTAATTTAATTCTTTTTACATATTTTATCGCCAATAAAAGCAAAAAAATCAAGTTTTAAAATTTATTATCCTTGTGCCTAACTACACATTTTTTAAACGTCTTTTTTCTTTTTCATCATCTTTAAAATAAAAATTAAGGTTATTAAGGTTCTTAACCTTGTGCCTAACTATTGATCATCCGCCGAAGAGTGAAGGCACCCTGCCCGCATTTTAATTTTTTAAACGTGAAACCCAAAATTTGTTGTTTACCCCTTTTCCTCTTTTTTCTCCTCTCCTGTTTCCTCTTGTACAGTGATGTACGCAGCAAGACTATTGATAAGATATTGGCGGAGCCTTGCGGAATCAAGCACTGCAATGCTTTTCTGCAAAACCTCTGAGGAGGGAACAAAGATAAATACGTTAACGGATTCGTTGCCCGGCGAAAGATATACAAAGGTTGCGTCTTTTTGATCGAAACTTAAACCAAAAGCCCGTACATGAGTTGAGGTAATATTCAAATGTGCAAGATATTGCTCCACATTTTTCTTATCTTTATAATTGAGAACAAGGAGATTGTCCATGCCCTGAATCATCTCGCCACTGAGTTTAACTTTTCTTCCTGTTTTTTCAAGGGCGTAGCGCAGCTCCAAAGCCTGCGCCTGCAATTCTGATGAGGGCACGATGTTAACATTATTAGAAAAGAATGCTGGATAATCCACAAGGTTAAAAATTCTTTCTTGTGTGACGAGCCATTCCACAATATTCGAAATCAGTTTTGCATTATCCTGGACGTGATTGTATGGCTCTTTCAAAAAGGTTTTATCGCACATTGCTAAAATCGAATCTGACGCGCTGATGACGGAAAAAAATTGGCCTTCTTTGAATGTGGATTTGGTATCTGCATCGGTCATCGCTACGCCATGAGAAGTCTCAAGTGAGCAGGTGCTGTACAGCACAATCGTATGCAGATCTTTTGTAATGCCATTTTGAACAAAAGAGTCAACGTAGACATATTTGAAATTTCCTTCATTTTTCTTCAAATTAAAAAGATAGTCGTCACGATAATAAATGCCAAATTCCTTGGCGAGGGAGTTAACCGTACCTTCATATTCATCCGTGGCAAGGAAGAGTTTTCCTTTTTTCTTTACAAACTCTTGAATGATAAAGAGTTCCTCTTCTGTATACGATTCCTGTGGAGAAGTCACAACAAAGGCATTCGCATTTCTCAAAGCGATGCTAAGATTTTCTTTCTGTTCAAGAAATTCAACCGTTGCACCTGTTCGTAAAATGCCCTCGACAAGCACAAGGTCCTGCAGGGCATTGCCATGGCTTTTGTCAATAACGACAACAGCGTGGGAAGTGATATTGTTTTCAAGGTAAGAATATGATGCCGGAAAGGATTGAATTCCTTCAAAGGTGTCCATGGTTCGCGGGGGAAAATACACCCAGCGATAGTAAAATAAAAAATGTGCGAGAACGATTACTAGAACAGTAACCGCAAACACTTTGCTGTAGTAGGAAAGTTTTTTGTTCATGTTACTCACTCACGTACAAAAAGTAATTGAGGGGCACTGTATTCGTTGCTGTTTCATTGCTTGACAAGCGAATCACAAACACATTCCCGGGGGTCAAACCATACTGCTGGACCTTGTAGTTAAACACTCCTGCAAGTAACGCGGCTCTGTCAAGTGCATCAGTTTCAGAACCTATCTGATCAATAAGGCCATTCCGTAATGCTTCTGCTCCTGTATAAATTTTTGCCTGTGCAATTTCTTCACGTGCCAGTTTTAAGGTACTTCCACGGTTGATCATTACAGTATTCACAAAAGCCTGGAAGGCCTGATCTATTTGGTAGCTGTACTCTTTTTCTGTAATGCCCGTTTGCTTAAGTGGGCCCGCTCTCGGGAAGAACAGATATGACTCCTATTCCTCCTACATTGGAAGAGGGCTTTGCAAAAATATAATTTGCCCCTGCTGAAATATAGTAAGCGCCCGAGGCTGCGAGGTTTCCTATGTTCACAACAACCGGTTTTTTCTCTCGTAACTCTACAAGTGTAAGGTAGATTTCCTCCACACTTGACGCCTCTCCTCCAGGACTGTTAATGCTTAAGACGACCGCTTGGATAGTTCTGTTATCCTTTAACGCGCGAAGCGTATTAACAATTTCATCCACATTATTTTCGCCCATGCTTGTTTCAAGGTGCACTAACGCAATGATCGGTTGGGGAATAAAAGACGAAGAAATCCAAAAACCAACAAGCAATCCTAACACAATCAAGTAAAGCTCAGCATACTTCCTGAAATGCTTCTGTACAGGCATGAGATTCTTACCTAGCTTATCTAGCCTGAGCTTCTTCATCCGCCACCTCTTTTTCATTTCTTATCGAGAATGAGTTTATAAATCTTTTTAGAGGGAGATAAAGTAAACTTATCGTCATCTTTTGTTTTTTTGATTTTTCATAACAAGGATTTTTTATCATTTTTTCATTTCTCGTCTATAAGTCGCTTGTTGTTTTTTATTTTTATAATGCAGTGATGATCAAAAATAATGGAGGTGACGACAACCTCACTTCATCAGAAAGGAGTATATTTTATAAACACAAAATGTATAACAAAAAGATGCAACATCAGCTTGAGAGAATGCACAATGCTGCAGAAATCAGATTTAAAGAAAATATGCTCCAGCGCTACGCTCCATGGACGGATATCGAGCAGTATAAAGTTTACTCAACAAGTTTTCTCAGAAGATCAATTAGGGTGAACACGTTAAAAATAACCGTAAAGGAATTGAAAAAAAGAATGGAGCCAAATTGGAACCTTGAGCAAATTCCGTGGTGTAAAGAAGGTTTCTGGATTGAACACGTGAAAAAAGAACGCCGAGACATAGGCAACACAATGGAACACGCTCTGGGATATTATTACATCCAAGAATCCGCCTCGATGATCCCGCCGATAGTACTCAACCCAAAGCAGCGCAACCTTATTTTGGACATGTGTGCTGCCCCAGGAAGTAAAGCTTCACAGCTTGCCCAATACATGGAAAACACAGGTGTTCTGATTGCAAATGATTACACAGGAATTCGACTTGCCCCCCTTGGAATAAATTTGCAGCGTATGGGTGTAAGAAACCACATGATTACCCTGATGCATGGTCAATGGTTTAAGAATCTGCAACTCGACGCGGTACTTGTCGACGCGCCATGCTCAGGAACTGGCACGATACGTAAATCTATTAAAACGTTAGAAATCTGGAATCCTGAGATGGTAAAAAAGTTGAGTTATGTACAAAAGAAATTAATTCAGAATGGTTTTAACCTCCTCAGGCCTGGAGAAACTCTTGTCTATTCAACCTGTTCTCAGGAGCCAGAAGAAAATGAAGGCGTTGTAGATTTCTTACTCAAAAATAATCCGAATGCAAAAATAGAAAAAATTGATTTAGATATTAAACATTCCCCTGCAGTTCTTGCGTTTGAAAAAAATGAATATGATGCATCAATAAAAAAAACCTTGAGATTATGGCCGCAAGACAACGACACAGAAGGCTTCTTTGTTGCGAAGATAAGGAAGGAATAAGTGTGACAACCAAAAGAAATCCACAAAATAGATATCACAAAAAGTTAAAAGAATTCTAAAAAAATGATTTACTGACAAGCACCACTCGTACAATTGAAGATGCACACCCAATCTTGTTGCAAAACAGTGGTATTAGTCGCATTACCAGGAATACAATAATATTCTGTAAGTGTAGTACTATTCACACAAGTGTCTATCAAAGTTGGGTTATAAGTAACGGTACCAAAGAGTGTAGGATTATCCCCCGGTATGCCCTGCACAGGACCTGGTGGAATCGTATCAGTTTCGCTACACATAGACAAGCCTGCAGCTACAATTACTCTGGGGGAAGCAAAATAGTTATGACCAGGATATGCCAACAAAGAGTCAGTGAGTTGTGTTGGCTGAATTCTATCATTGTACAGAGGCAGTGGATCCACAGAAAATGTTGTGGCGATTCCACTACAAGCTACAATATCAGAACCTATAGAAGCATAAGCCTGCGTACGAACAGGGTCAAGTTGCCACTGACCGGCAGAAATGCTCAAAGTGTTTGATACAGGCCCAGTAGGTCCTGACCAATAATAAGTCGATTGTCTGCAAAGATTAGATAATCTCACTTGCATTGTTTGCGGAATTGAATAACGATTATCGGTATAAACCCTCGCTTCAGCAGTGCCTGGGTTATTTTGATATGGGACAATACTGATTGAAAGATCACCTATACCTGGGCAATTGAGTGGATCACAGTTCATAGCCCGCCCAGCATCAAGATATTGTTGAAGACGAAGCAAATCAAGAGAATTAACTTGATTACTCCTATCTATATCTTGGCATGGACCCACCTCATGACGTACTTGTGCAACAACTTCCCCCAAATATTGAGAGTCAGTTGCATCAACATCATTATCGTTGTCCATATCCCCACAAGTATGCCCAGTGGGATACAAAGTTAAGAGATCATTATTGGAATTGGCATCATACTGTTGAGCCACAGGGGGCACAATCCTCAACGTGGTTGGGAGGCCATTTGGACAGGGAACAACATTTGCACGAAGGACAAGAGAAAACGTTGGAAACAATTGAGGGTTGAGAGTCCATCCGGCTTGACGAATTGTTTGTGTGTAAGTGTAAGGATTTAGAAATGATTGCTCACAAATGTTGGTGACTTGAACATCAATAGTAGAAGGCAAATCCATTCTGTCAGTTGCCGTTGAAACAATGTATAATCTTTTTCTGGTTGGAACAGTGGGTTGCTCAACAAAAGATATATCATGACCACAAGGAACAGGGCAAACATAGGGACCATGTTGTTGTATGCGAAGCGCATCATTTATATCAATGCGGCCGCTTCCATCAACATCCGCGCATGCTCCGCTTACAATGACGTTACCAACGGCATGTTGTCCAATGAGATCTGCATCCGCAGAATTGACTTCATTGTTTCTATCAATATCACCACACTTATGGGGGGACGCTGGATACGTTCGCAATCCCGCACGTCCTGCAATATCATAGGACTCGACAGGCGCTTCAATAGGCACTTCAACAGATTGCGAAACTTGTACACCGACCGGCGCATTGCTTTTAGAAAAGAGAACAACAACGGCAACGATGGCAACGATAAGAACGACGTAAAGGAATGGAGATGACGTACGATCGACCATACGATAAAATCAAAAAAGGAAGTATATAAATGTTTTGATAGTGATTACGAGAAAAAAAATTAATGTTGATAAAATGTATATTCTGGATGAAAACTTTCCAATGTGGAAGTGTACGCCAATCGTTGCGCCAATAAAAACCGCATATTTCTGGAAATGGCGTTTGCAGTAATTTTTCCAATAATCTTGCCGTATTCGGTAACGAGCAATCGTCGGATTTTCTTCTCATCCATCATTCTGCTGGCCTCTAAAACATCGACTTCGTGATCAATCGTATACAGTTCCTTGGTCATGATGGAAGACACCTTCACCACGACTGGATCTTGATGTTTTGCAACAATTTTACGAAGAATATCCCTTTCTGTGACTATGCCAACCTCTTTTCCCTTGGTCTCCACAAGCACACTCCCCACGTTATGAAGATCCATTAATTGGGCAACTTCCTTCACTGAGACATCCCCCGCTACCTTTAACACCGGATGGAGCAACTCCCGAACCCGCATGAATACCACCTCTTGCGAACGGTAAGGTGGAACGCCTATTTAATGTTCGTGCTTAAAGATTATATAAAACATATAGCATACAAATAAATTCAGAAAAGTACTTACGAACTCAATACAACTTTATTCAGGCAGAATGGCTCGAAATCGCCAGTGAGTGCACATAAAGATTTGTCTTTTTTGGATGCAGCAACATTGGTAATACACTCAATCATTTGTTTGGGTGGCAGTTTTTTACACAGATCTACCTCTTTTGTCTGCAAAGCTAAGGTATAAACGCAAACATCTTTTTGCTTTTCATCACCTAACTTCTCACACGCCTTCACATCATGTATCGCAACGGCTTCACAAATCTTTGCATCGGTTGATTTGGCGCATAGACTTTTATCTTTAGTCTTCACTGCAACATCAAAGTAGCAATTGGAGCGTCTCTGCTCCTCTGTAATCCGTGCGCAATGGCCTGCATTCAGGCTTCCATACGCTGCCGCTTGGTAACACAGATCCGCTGCCTTTCCCGTTTTGTCTTCGCAGAGCTTTGCATTTCCTGTCCGTTCCGCAACAAGTACTTCACAAGAATCTTTGAACGATCCTGCTTCACTGCAAAGCTCTGCATCCTTCTTTTCCCTGGCAAGCCTTGCAACACAGGTAAAGCGATGTTTATCATCACTCAACTCTTTGCAGGCTTCGATAGTTCCAATATTAATCTTTTCTTGAATGAGATCCTGCTCTTTTTTATTTTCAATGTGGTCTAAACAGAAAATGAGAAGCTCCTCGTCCTTGATCAGACGACATAGTTTATCGTCCATAGTGTCAGACGCTGTTCTGAACACGCAAAATCCTTGGAAAGGATCTTTTAACCCTGCACAATCAGAAGGCATGTCTTGCATCGTAGTTTCTACTGGCTTTGATTGCTCAATCGGTTGTTGAGGTTCCGTTGGGGTACACGCCACAAGCACCACAAGCAATGCCCAAAAGATAATAAAATATTTCATGAATAAGAAAAAATACGAATGAATATAAAAGGTTTGCTAATGAAGCGAGGTATGAAACCTATATTTGAAATGGAAAAAAAAGTTAAAAACAACAACTTTTATATAGCAAATCTTTTCACTGCTGGGGATAACGGATATTACTTGGTGGAGGGAGCTTTATGGTGAATATTGTCATTCTTATCTTTGCAGTCATAGCAGCAGCATTTTTCGTTGCGTGGATGTTAGCAAAAAACGTCAAAAAGCAGGATGCTGGAACTCCTAAAATGCAGGAGATTTGTAATGCGATTCATGAAGGTGCAATGGCTTTTCTGCATCGAGAATACAAAATTATAGGAATCTTTATTGTTATCTTCGCAATCTTGATGGTTATATTTCTCGACCACCCTTCTACTCCCGAATTTAATGAAGGAATTTTTATCGCAGTTTCATTTGTAATCGGAGCACTAGCTTCTTTACTTGCAGGATATATTGGTATGCGAATCGCGACCATTGCAAATGTCAGGACAACAAGTGCGGCAAGAAAAGATTTGAGATCTGCATTTACCGTTGCATTCCGCTCTGGATGTGTAATGGGTTTGTGCCTTGTTAGTTTTGCAGTGCTGGGAATTATGGTTTTGTATGTCATTTACAATCTTTTTGGTCTTCCGAAAGAAGTGCTGATGGAAGTTATTACAGGGTTTGCATTAGGAGGATCAAGCATAGCATTATTTTGTAGAGTCGGCGGGGGTATTTACACCAAAGCTGCTGATGTTGGTGCTGATCTTGTTGGGAAAGTTGAGAAAGGGATTCCTGAAGATGATCCGAGAAACCCTGCTGTTAT
>JAGWAF010000066.1 GCA_018302085.1 Candidatus Woesearchaeota archaeon
TAGTAGTGCAACAACAGATACAGGATCGACCACAGGCACTGATATAACAGGAGCGCCACGCGGTTTGAGTTAATTTTCTTTTTCTTTTTTTTAAAATTCTTTTCACGCACAATTGAGTTTTAAACTATGCGAAGTTCTCCTGTCAAAATAACAACATTTATAAACCCAAAAAGTAGAAGTTTCTAAAAAGAGGTGTGGATATGTCACGTAAAGCTTCGTTAGAGCTTTCTGTCAACGCTATCGTTATCATTGTTCTTGCCATGACCTTGTTGGGATTAGGTCTAGGTTTTATTCGTTCTCAATTCGGAGAAATTACTGAAATCGGAACGGGAGTGCAAGAGCAAATCAAACAACAAATCCTCGAAGATTTACGAACAGGAAATAAGAAATTAAGCTTTCCAACCTCAGAAGTCCAAATGGGAAGAAGAGATGATACAGTTATTGCAATGGGAATCAAAAACGTTGAAAGTAAATCCATCAATTTCGGCATTGAAATAAAACCCGTAGGAAATCCTGAAGTTACAGATGTCAATTTCAGATATCAAAACGAAAGTGGAGATCCTAATCGACCTTATCCTTTCAGTCTCGGAGCGGCGGAAGCAGACGTGTATCCTGTAAGAATTAACACGGGAACGGGGACAGGAACAAACACATACTCTATCACGGTGCGTTTTGCGACTCCATCATCAGGAAGTCCTCCCACGTGCCCTCCTGGATATCCATCTCCTGTAGGTCAATGGTGCCTTGAAGATTCCACTTATGCTCAAAAAACATTCTTTTTAACGGTGCAGTGAGATCATGGCTAAAAGAAAATCAAAACAATCACAAGTCAACTTTACGGTGGCTCAGATGCCAAGAAGATTTAAAAGACATTTAACTTTAGACCAGGAATTTGAAATTATGAAAATAGTGCTGGACAAGTTCCTCTGGCTTGGATTTGCAATCATGGCATTCGGATTGTACGTGTGCTTAACCGCTACTATCCGGGAAGGATTTTATTACATTCTCTCAGGGATTGTGATCTTACTCCTCTTTGTTTGGATAATTGTCAAAGAATTTGAAATCATTACGAAGTGAGATGTCAAAAAAAGCAGCGATTGAACTTACAGTAAACTTTATCGTTACTTTTATCATTGCGGTTGTCATTTTTTCTCTTTCCTTATATTTTGCCGTGAACTTCTTTCGTGGAGCAGAAGAGATCCGGGGAAGCATCGATGCGGAAACTGAAGGGAAAATTCAAGATTTACTGGCGCAGTCAGGAACTCTTGTTGCATTTCCATTGAATAAAAAAGCTGGCAATATCGACGATAACGTCATCTACGGGATGGGTATTCTTAATTTGGCGGAAAGAGGAGAGGTGTCATTCTACGTCAAAATAGAACCTCACAAGTATATTGATGAATTGGGAAGGGAAGATGAAATCGAGTTGGCCGGAATTCAATACCACGCCACGATGCTTACCTGGTTGAAGTATAGCGAGGGACCTTATGTCACAGAGTACAATGATTACTCAACTGTTCCCATTCTCTTGCAGCTCAAAGAAAATATGGGGGAAACCCAGGGAAGAGTGATTCCCACCAAAAAAGGTACGTACATCTTTAATGTTTGTGTATTTAACGGGGAGCCAATAGGGGATCAAGGCCCTAAAGTTTGTAACAACGCCATTTTGGGGGATCAGCAACTCTATACACAGCAGATCTACAAATTGTATGTTACTGCCAAATAGATTTTTATAGTTGCAGTTGTTTCTTCTCTTGTCGATGATGAGGTTATTCCCGGCTGACTCCATGATGAACGGATGTAACTGCTGAGACACTTTTAATTCTTATCCGGTGCTTTGTGTTCAAAGTCCTCTATATTCTATTCTATACTACTCTTCAAAGTTTCTTCATTGCAATTCCTTGATCATTTTTTGCATTTTTCTATTGCTTGTTTCGCGGTTTCATAATCCATCCTACTTCCGTAATAGGTGAGAGCATTTCTTTTATATCTCAAATCATCAAATATTACGTATAAATCTCCTCTTTTGAGAATATCCCTCAGGTAGTATCCTAGACAAAGATGGTTCAGGATGTTGAATCCTTTTTTGAAAGTCACTGCCTGCAATAATTCAAGCAATGAAGTATAATAATCTTCAAATATAAAATTACAGTTTTTTTCATTCACTTCTTTAATCAAGTTTATTCTTTCGTTTGCAGTCTCTCTTAAAGATTCTGCTCTTTTTATGTCGGGGGTAGTCGTTTTAGCTGATGTATTGATTAAGCAGTCATTTCAGCTTGTTTCTCTCATTTGAAAACCTCTATGTAACTGTTCAGTGTTATTCCATTTACAATATTATTCGCTAAACGTGGGTTTGATATTTCGTTTAGACTTTCATGCTGGAATGCCTGTATTCTTCTTTTAAGCAATTTTTCAAATTTTTCAGGCTTACATTTTTCTTTGAAGGGGTTTCTATGTACAAATCAATATCGCTTTCTTCCGTGTCTTCTCCTTTTCCATAGGAGCCGAAAAGAACGACTGAAGGATTGCTTAATTCTCGTCTTAAATATTCTATAAGCCCTGATTCGTACATACTTTTTATATTGTAAAGCTTTTTTTCTAAGAGATATTTTTCACTGCTTCTATTCGCAGTATAAAAATTAACATTGCCCGTTTTGGCTATTTCTAACATATCCTCTTTTTCTAACAAAAAGACTTAAATATGGCATTATTTGAAAACCTACCATGCGTATCGAGAAAGATGTACTTGGAAAAGTGAATGTTCCTGATCGGGCTTTCTATGGCTCATTCACTGCTCGTGCGATGCATAACTTTCAAATTTCCCCATACAAGGTTCATCCTCAACTTATCTTCTCTCAAACAATTATTAAGAAAGCTGCTGCAAAAGTAAACGCACAACTTCATCTTTTAGATAAAAAATATTCAAACGCGATTGTTGTGGCTTGCGACGAAATCTTAAGCGGAAAATATGCGGATCAGTTTTCTCTCGATGTTTTTCAAGCAGGAGCTGGCACGCCCATCAACATGAATGTCAATGAAGTCATTGCAAATCGTGCAAATCAATTGCTTGGCGCAAAACTGGGATCGTACAAGTTTATTCATCCTAACAATCACGTAAACATGGCTCAGAGCACAAACGACACGATCCCAACAGCACTTGCCATGACCACCCTCTTTTTACTCAAAAAACTCCATCCTGAATTAGTCTTGCTAGAAAAATCTTTACAAAAAAAGGCGCAGCAATTCAAACAGATCCTTAAAACAGGAAGAACCCACCATGAAGATGCGGTTCCTATTACTCTGGGACAGGAATTTGCCGCATACGCAGAAACGGTTAAAAACGCTCATGCGAGAATTTATCGGTCAAGTGACGCTTTATTATCCTTAGGCATTGGGGGCACTGCAGTCGGCACAGGAATCACAGCACATCCTCAATATGCGCAGCTAGTTGTGAAAGAGTTAGGAAGGTTAACCAAAACTCTTTTCGTCCTATCAAAAGATAGCATTCAAAAAACACAAAACGTAACGGATTTTGCTGCGGTTTCGTCATCACTAAGTTTGTTTGCACAAGACCTGTATAAAATCACTGAAGATTTAGCTTGGCTTAACAGTGGTCCTCAGGCAGGAATTGCAGAAATCACATTGCCTGAAGTCGAGCCGGGAAGCAGCATAATGCCAGGCAAGATCAATCCAAGCATTATCGAGGCAGTACACATGGTTTGCTTTGAAATCATGGGCAATAATCATTCCATCGCATGGAGTTCCACACACAGTTTGCTTGAACTAAACGTGTACACGCCATTAATCGGTTTTAAATTATTTGAGTCCATTGAATTGTTAACGCGAGCCGCGCATATGCTAAGAATTCATTGTATCGACGGGATTGTCGCAAATAAAAAACGATGCGAAGAATTACTTTACAAGAGCACAGCCGTTGCAACCGCTCTCAATCCTTATTTGGGTTACTCACTGATTTCCTCTATTGTACACGAGGCCTTGCAGAAAGATAAAAGCATAAAAGAAGTTATTTTAGAAAAGAAATTAGTTGATAAGAAGGATCTTGACATTATATTATCGCCAAAAAGTATGACGAGGCCTGGGAAGATTGATAAGAAGTTGGTTGAGAATATAAAGAAGAACTTTCCGAAAGTTATTTAAATTATGCGCACAAATAGGGTTATATGACTGAACTCATTATTAAGCATATGCATGAAGATTTAGAGACTTTGAAGAGAGACGTCTCTATCATTAAACATATTCTATCGGAGGAGGGTGAACTCAGCGAAGCTGCAAAAGTAAGGTTATCAAAAGCTAGAAAAACTTCCCTTTCTGAATATGAAACGCTCTGATGGCATGGCAAGTTAGACTCTCACCAGATGTCCAGGATTTCTTAGGAAAACAGGATAAACAAGTGGAATTACGATTGAAGAAGGGTCTAGAAAAACTTAAGACTGACAATCCTTTTCATTATCTTGAACACTTTGAAAATAGTGATTATTATAAATATCGGATTGGGGATTATCGTGCATTAGTAGATGTTGACTTTGAAAATAATATGCTCAAAGTACAAGTCCTGGATCATCGTGGCGTTATTTATAAGAAGATTCGTTAGGCTTCTTAAAAGATCTACTCAAATCATCTCTTGTAATAGTTCTAATTCTGTCTGTTTGACAATATTAAATCGACTAAAGTGCGGAATTGCTGACTTCAAATGAAGCTCTGCTTTTTCCCAGACTTTGCCGTTGTGTGTGCATAATTTTTGCATAGATTTCACCTCCTTGTTAATTTTTATAATTTTATTTTTCATTTTTATGTTATCCTTCTATACTTTTCTTTTTTTATTTTTCATTACTCTTTTTTAAAGAATTTTTTTGTTATAATCTGTATCGATTATACTGTTCTCCCTTAAAAAATAATTTTTAAAATGTTTTATTCTTACCTTAGAACAAGTGCCTCAGATATTTCATGAAAATCATAATCGCATGTCAAAATCTTTCCTTTCACCAAACGCGCAGTCGCAATGACGTGTGCATCGGCAAGTCCAAATTTTTCTCTTTTTTTTCTTTCATTGATATAAATTTTAGCTGCCTCTTCTCCAACACGAAAATCAAAAGGTATAATACTTGTTAAAGACTTCATAGCAGTCACCGCTTCTTCTGTGGGCAGTCCTTCTTTCAGAAATTTTGTACAGACTTCTGCAACAATAAGTCCGGTTGTGTACAAAAGGGTGTTCTGTTTTAGTATTTGTTCTCTTACTAATCTCCCTTTCTCTGTACCTTTGAAGTATTCTATCCAAGCAGAACTATCAATAATAATTTTATTCATAGCGAGAATGCAACCTATCCTCTTTTGTAAACGTTTTTAATGTCGGGAAAGCACCGAACCAGTCTTTTCTCAGTTTTTTTATTTCCATCTGGATTGCTTCACCTGGTTGTATGTGCTCCAGTTCAACGATATCCTTTGGGATTCGTAACATAAGGGAACCACCAATCTTTTTTGCTCTTTGAATTGTTTGTGTCATATAATTTGCCTATATACAATGTTATATATTAAGTTATATTTAAAGGTTTCGGTATGAGGGTGGCTTTTTTCAAAAAAATACGAAGAAAACGTATAACCTGATAAAAAATAAAGAAACGTATTTACCTTATCCTTACAGCCTCTAGGTTTCTCGGCGCAACTGTTTCTATCTTAAACATTTTGTGCACTGAAGAAGAAAGATCTAATTCTCTGCTGTTTTCCCCGTGGTTAACAATCACTTTTTTAGGCCTCGGGTTCAACCGTGCAATGAAATTCATCAATTGTTTTCTGTCAGAATGATCTGTAATCTCCAATTTGACAACTTCAAGCTTGATCTCAGCGACTTCGTTTTTCGTTCCTTCCTTGAAGACGATTTCCTTTTCTCCCCTTTGAATGCGGTACCCCAAAGAACCTTCTGCCTGGTAACAGGAAAACACGAGAGTATTTTTGGGATCATTTGCAAGATATTTCAAATATTCAATACTTGGGCCGCCCACAAGCATTCCAGAGGTTGCGAGAATAACACATGGGGAATCACTTTCAATAATTTCTCTTCGCTCCTTGGATGATTCAACGTGTTTAAAACATGCATGGAGGAAGGGGTTTTCATCTTTATGGAAAATTTGTTTCCTCACTTCCACGCTGAGGAATTCAGGATATGCTGTGTGAATAGCTGTAACGTCCCACACTAATCCGTCAACATACACAGGAATATTTTCTAATTGGCCCTCCCTGATCATCTTCTCAATCATCACTTGGACTTCTTGTGCCCTCCCTGATCCTAAAACGGGCATGAGCACTTTTCCTTTACGAGCGATAGTATCCTTGATGACCTTCTTCAGGTACTCATCTTGTTCATACTGCGGTGGCATTATATTACCCTTTCCTCCGTACGTTGCCTCAATCATTAACGTTTCTAGCCTTGGGAACCTCGTTACTGCAGGTTCTAACAACATCGTCTTTCCGTATTTCATATCTCCCGTGTAGAGTAAATTGTGAAGTCCGTTTCCGACGTGCAAGTGTATCATCGCACTTCCCAAAACGTGACCACTGTTATAGAAGGTAATCCTTACATCGGGAGTAATGTCTGTGACTTCCTCAAAATTTAACGTGACTGTATGTTTAACCATTTCTTTGATATCATCTGCATTGTACGGGGGCTCTTTTCTCTCCCCGCTCTGAATTTTAACAAAATCAAGCAAGAGAAGAGCTGCAATGTCTCTTACCGGAGCGGTACAATACACAGGCCCTCGATAACCAAATTTGTAAAGGTAAGGAATAAAACCGCAATGATCAGTGTGCGGGCTTGCGAGAATCACTGCATCAAGTTCATTAATGTTAAAATCAGGACATTCCAAGTAAGGATACGCTTCGTCATCACTTGCAACGTTAATTCCGCAATCTAAAAGGATTCTGGACTCAGGAGTTTGCAAGAGAAGA
>JAGWAF010000054.1:0-22877 GCA_018302085.1 Candidatus Woesearchaeota archaeon
CAAAAGTGCCTAAAAGAAAATGAGTTTATTTCCCGCTGTTCACAAATCATTCATCTGATCCCTCATCAATCTTTTTCCAAGTTCCGCAAAAGTTGCGACAATCCCGTCTACGCCAGCATTTCGAAGTTTTTCGTGAGAATAGTTTTGTGGAAGTCCTGCTGTGATTGCAATACAATACATTCCCGCAGATTTTGCAGATTGAATTCCAGTTGGAGAATTCTCAATTACGAGGCAATTTTCTGGTTTAACACCTAAACATTTTGCAGTAAGCAAGTAAATATCAGGGGCCGGTTTTCTGGGGGCTTGTTCGCCAGCAATGATCACATCAAACTTTTCATAAATACCCAGAGCACGCAAAGCCTCTTCAAGATATTGTTGCCCATACCCACCAGCAACTGCCATTCTGTATCCATTAAGGCCTTGAATAAATTCAACTACCCCAGGCACTGGCCGCATTGCTTCGCTGTTCCTTGCTTTGATAACTGCTCTTCTTTTTTGTATACACTCTTCAACATGCACTTCAGGGTCCGCACTTTTCCCGTCTCTTTTTAAAAAATGAGAAAAAACTTCCCTTCCAGGAAACCCAACAAAAGGCAGTAAGTCATCTTGACAGATTATAATACCATGCTCGGCCAATACTTTTAACGTGGCTTTTTCAATAACAAGCTCGTTATCAAGAATAGTTCCGTCACAATCAAAAATAATTGCTTCAATTCCCATTCGCGATGCTGGCATTGAGCTGGGAATCTTCTTGTTTTTATAAATATGCTACTCCTATAATATACACATTATCTCTTTTTCATACACATTTAAGAAAAATATATAAACTCAACGCCTCTCCTTGCTCCGGGGTGGATACATGCGAAGAAAAGTCGTTCTTCACGGACCTTCAACATTAACAGTGTCATTACCCTCCAAATGGGCGAGGAAATTTGACGTTAAAAGAGGGGATGAATTAGATGTGGAAGAAGAAGAGAATAATCTCAAGATCCATTCTCCCAACTCTATAAAAAGAGTAAAACAGATTCAGTTCGACGCTTCCCAGCTAGACGAAACTCTAGCCTGGAATGTCTTAACTTTATTGCACAAAAGCGGATATGACGAAATCAAACTCACCTCAGAGGATACAGATTTATTTAGAAACCTTCAAGAAAAAATCAACAGCACCCTCCTCGGCTATGAAGTTATCGAGCAACAAACAAATAGCTTCCTCATAAAAAATATCGCGAATGAAGAAATTTCCGAATTTGAAAATATCCTGCGCAGAACCTTTCTCGTTCTGCTCAATTTTGCAAAAAGCAGCCACGAATTTCTTATACTGGATCACAAGTCTCTCACGAAGCTTCTGACCTTGGAAAGCACGATAGACAAACTCACCAATTTTTGCGAACGCGTGTTAAACAAGGGGAACTACAGAGTTGATTATTTATCGTATCTTTATCTTGTCGTGTGGCATCTTGAGTCCATCGGCGACCATTATCGCGACATTTGCAAAATCTTAAGCAAGTACCCCAAGATCCACGTGCGCAAAGAGGTTCTCGCATATTATGAAAGAGTAACAGGCATCCTAGAAAGATACTACCATCTTTTTTACAAGTTTGACTTTTCTGCGGCACAAAAACTTCGCATGGAACAGAGCCAGTTAAAAGAAGAGATGGTAAAACTGTTCGCAGAAAATCTTAGACAAGAAGAAATTCTACTCTGCCATCAACTTCTCAACGTGAATCAACGTGTGCACGACTTATTCGGAGCCACCCTTGGCCTCAACCTTGGTCACGTAACGGGAAAGTAGACCAAAAAATTTTTCCATGTAACCTCTCATACGCTTATCCTCTGGTACAAATCGCTCCCGGTGTATCTCTTTGACGACGTGCCATTTTTCAGGTCGCATACCACAAAGTTCCTGAAGTGTCTTGCTCGCTTCGCTGAAATGATACGCCATCATGGCATGATACCTCCGCCCAGACAATAGTTCGGCGTGCGCGCTCCATTCATTGTAATGCATTACATAACGAAGGTGACGATAGAGTCGCGTGGCTTGCCAGAGTTTTGGGTTTTCAATCGTGATACCTTTTTCCATATCCGAGCCAGAAAATGGACTTTGCAATAATTCACATACATCATCGTAAGGAGTTGTTAATAAGAACGCATCGTCAAAATCAATCTCGTACAAATTTCTTCTGAAAGTCTGTATCACCTCTTTGAGATTTATACTTCCATTTTTAAGAGCAGCAAAAAGCATTCGGTTAATTTCACTAATTTGTGTTAAACTCAAATCAGGAATAGTCAGGTCTAGACACTTTTGCAATCTTTTAGGTAAACGAAGCTCGAGATCTTGAATAACACCACGATAATCAACCCTTAAATTTCTCGGGGAACGATCAAAAAATGGAACAGTCGCATTTGCTTCCAAAAGAGAGCCAAGATCTTCCCTAACAATCTGCAAGAGGTCATCATCTACCCTGATTTTGAAAGCTTCTGCGCACCATTGCAACGTTTGATACAATTTTTCTTTATGACCAGAGGCTCTCTTTTCTAAGCTCTGGGCGGCGTGGGATTGGGCGTACATTAAATCTTCAAGGCCTTTTTCGAGCAATGCAGTTCTGATAGGCTCTGCAAATGCGCGGGACTTCTTTTTTCGAGAAAGATCTTCTAAAAGATCGAAAAGAGATGCTCCTGGAATTACTTCACAGATCAAGTACCTGTCCGTGAATCCAACAACAGCGGGAACTTTTATTTTTTCATTTCTTGAAAGTTCCTCACTTACCCTCACAGAAGCCTCTACACGCTTGGGATCCTTAAATCGCTTCACAATTAATGCGCGGAACAGTTTTCCATAACGCTCATTGAGCTGTGTTACATAAATCTCGTTTTTTGAAGGAGTTTGATAATGAAAAATGACTGTTTCTTCACGATCTTTCTCAATCACTTCATCAAGACAGGATTGCGCAGTTTCCTGAAACATTCTTCTCGTTGCATCATCTGGGTGTTGCTTCCCAGCAAAATGAATACCTGTTAACAACAAGAAAGGATGAATGTTTCGTTCAATCTCTTGCTTAATTGCCTCCAATTTCTCTGGCTCTGCGGGCTTTAAGTCGCTTCCGAGTTCCCTTGAGTAATCAGCATCAAATAAAACTCGTACCCCGCTATTTGTTCGAAGTAAAGAAATAATCGATTTCATGTATCTTGCGAGGGACGATTGTGTGAATGCTATGCTCCTGGCATCTTTCATATAAATCGTGTATGTTGGATACTTTTCTCTAAACTGCGGATCAGAAGCGGATTCTCGGTCATAAGAAAAGTCACTTCGTTGGATTTCGGCATACCATTCCCCTACGGATAGAGGCGTTTTCCCATTTTTTTTACATTCTTCACAATATTCTGGGTAACGTTCTTTTTTAATGGCATTTTCATACTCATCTTTGATTTCTCTAAAAAGTATACCCCATATCTCTCCTTCATTTCTTATTGTTCCTTCTCTTTGTGGAACTCGTCTTTTTCTTTTAACTAACCTTCTTTGATGGGCGTCATCTAAACAAATCTCTTCTAGAAATGGCTCCCATCCAGAATAATATCTTGCTATCGTATTCTCTACAAGGAAACCATCCTCATTTTTTTCATTCCTTGCGATATCTTCCCTGAGGCCGTAGGCTGCAAGAGTGTAAACTCGGTCTCCAACAATTACTCTCAGTGTGGCTCTGCGATAGTTTAATTCTTCGAGAACGTTCTTCAGAAGCTCCTCTAAGCTTGTTTCTACTTCTTGATTCATCACTGTTCCCTATCAAATTCCTGTTTCTATTCGACAGGAGAATAAAGAAGAAGTTATAAATCTACCTTAAGATTTTGAAAAATGAAAAAAATATTTTAAAAAATAAAAAATATTGATTTTATCCCCCACACGTTCCGCCGCCTGTGCTTCCTACACGGGCAATTGATGTGTCGTATACATCAGAGTGGCCATGCCATGTTGCTGTAATGGTTGCTTCCCCTTGGGATATGCCGTGCACCAATGTTGTTGCTTTTCCGTTGTTGTTAGTCGTTTTTGGCGTGTCAACGGTTGCAATTGCAGTATTGGACGATTCAAAATCAATCTGCTCACCGGGGATCGGATTTCCACTGCCGTCTTTCAAAATCACTGTAAATGTCTTTGATTCGGTTGGGCATACATTAACACTTTCAGGTGTCATGACCAACGTCTCTCCAGTTGCGTATACCACTACTGCCAACAGGAGCACTGTAAGTATCGCGGTAATAATTCTCGTTTTGTTTTTCATTTGTTCACCTCTTTTTTTATAATGTACACAAAGATTGTTTTTCCTTCGTGGTCAATTCTTTGACAAGAAACTTTTTCGTCAAGATGCAGATTTTTACGAAGCATGCGGGGAATCAAGAAATATTTTGTTGCGTCTTTTGCTCCACGCGTCGCAATATTTGCTGAAATTTCCGCAGTATTTTCCGAGAATAGATGAATATTGTCAAGATTTCCCCTTAACTCAAGCATCTCGGGAGAGTTCATCACTACTTCGGCAACAACCGTGTTATCCTGTCGTTTTGTACTTAAAATTGAAGCCATTTTTATCCAAATATCATACTTTCTGGATAAAATATATATCTTTTTAACATATTATACACATTCTGGTATATATGCTTATTTTCTGTCCGTGTCCGACGTGCTCATCACGAGAATATTTTTCCTACCATCTTGGGACTACCAAAAAGTTATATACCAGAACAAACTTTTGGGATAATTATCAGGGAATAAGGATAAAAATCCATCGAGAGGTTGATCATGAGAAAGGCAATCAGTAATCAAATCAGTCTTCTTTTTATGGATACTAACAAGTACCATACCCAAATTATTAATCTAGTCAAATCCCTTAAAAATCACAATCACTAAAACCTTTCAAAATCCAGCGCCTCAAAAAAATGTACACTATCTCTCAGGCCCAGTCGCGCTGACAGAGATCTCTCTTACAGTACGAAATTGCTTGAAGGATAGGTGCTGTGAATACGTTATTTTTGATTCAATCTCCACACTTCTCGTCTACGAACCCACTGGAGGGGGCGTTGTGAAATTTATCACGTCTCTCATGAACAATATTAAAACAGTTAAAGCCAACGCAATTTTCACTGCTTTGTACGATGACAAAGATAAGATGCTTATTCAAGAAGCAGCGGCCTTGGCGGATGTCGTTGAGAACTTTGGAAAAACTAGATTAATATAATCTCAATGACTGATAAAAAAACTCTGTTTTATCTAGACTAAAAATGAATACTACCTAAAATGTAATCAAGATTTCTTACTTCCTTACCTTTTTCGGCATTTCTTTTTTTAATTTCTTTTTACTTTCTGAGGCTTTTTCTTCGTTCGCGACTTCAGTAGACTTATCTACAGGTGTTGAAGTTGCTAATTCACTTTTAAATTCATTTATCCTAAGAGCAGCAAGTTTTATACTGACAAATGTCCTATCAAAGGCACGAGCTAAGTCACCTATCTCATCACTCAATTTTTTTGTTTCCGGATTAATTTCCACGTTAAAATTTCCTCTGCTTATTTCATTAATCGCAATTGTAATTTCTTCAATAGGCCTTGAAATTGTTCTGACAATGGATATACAAACAATTGTAGTAAATATAACTGTAAGTATAAAAGTCACAATGAAAACTAATCCAAAATTATTAGCATACTTAAGAAAAATTAGAGGAATAATAGAAACTGAAAGAAATAAAATGATCATTTTTGAACTAAGTTTCATTTTTTATCTCCGTTCATAATTTTTGATTTATCACTGCTCGCCAAAAATAATCCGACCCCGGTGAGTACGAACAAAATGGCAGTATTAAATGCTATAGGTGTGACCAATTTGGGAATACTATAATAAAGAAGAGGGATGTTAACAATGTAACCAATAATAGCAATAACTCCAAGGATGGATATTATCAAACCAATCCACAATAAATGTTTTTCTAGATTTTTTGGATTAAACATCATTAAAATAGCTGTTATCGCTATAAGAATAAAAGAGCACATTGTTACAATATTGGGTCTGCCAGGTATTGTACCTTTGAAAGCCTCTTCGGCTGTTTCCTTAACAAAAAGATCCTCAATACCGGTTGTAACACCTAAAAACACGGACGTCAATAAAGGCGTCATTAATAATAGCAGAATCAGTGCGGCAATTGGCAATATAATCTGTGCCATCTCCTTGTTACCTTTATGAGATTCGATAATCTAATAAAGAATGAGGCCGGATAAAAAAAATGAAATGGCTGTTGAGAACTTCATTGCCACCCATTGCGGCATAATACTTTTTATCAGGGGTACGCCTAAAATCCAACCAATCACGACAATAACTCCTCCAAGCATAACGATAAAAGCAAGAATTTTCGCAATTTTTAATCCATTAGTCCCGCTTGAGTTCATTTTACCTCGTTAATTATTTAATTAAAACAAGATCATAACCATTTTAGGTTTGGAATACCCGGATTAATAAATTTATCTTTTTTCGGTACGCAGAAATATTAAGAAAGTGCTCCAGACTTTCGGCGTGCGACCCGTGTAAAGTTTTAAATACCCCCCAATGTTCTCACTACACTATGAGCCTCGCACAAACGATCAGAAAATACGCATTGCAAAACGCAGTGAAGCATGAAGGAAAATGCAACCCAGGAAATGTTCTTGGAAAACAGTGTCTGGCTCGTCTTATCCTCTATACTTTTCAATTTCGTGCTGGATCCAACGAATCAAATCAGATGTTATAAACAACGATGATTGCCGATGTATCTTCTTTACAAGATCACTAGCTTCTTTTTTGGAAATGTACCTTTCCCTCAAAGCTCTTAAAATAATAGCAAGGGTGCCATGCGGCTCAAAACCAAATACCTTAGCAACTTCTCTCGCTTCTAAATCATCCGTAAAAAACAAGCTTATCTTTTCTTGTTTGCACAACGCAATTGAGGTAGCTTCACCCAAATCAAGATCAAACTTTTCAATTAAATATCTTGCAAGATCCTTACTTTGCGGAAAAAGTTTCTTCACCTCAATGTGACGATATATATTAAGTTCATTTTTTAATTCTCTCAACTCCTCTGCAACTTGCAACGTTATCTTAATTTTTTTTATTACTCTAAGTATTTTCAGGCTACCTATCTCGTTTACATGAATAAATGGACCAGTATCAAAAACTGCAGCTTTAACCATACAAACCCCATTTTACATCTTCTTTGATTGAAGCTTCTAATTGTTCGGCCTTGATTTTGTGCAACATAGTCCTTACCGCGTCTCGAATAAGCTCGGATCGATTCGCATACCAACCATCCTTAACGATCTCATCCATCTCTATCACTAATCTTTCTGTTAACTTTGCAGGTACCGTTTCCATTGTGTTCACCAAAAGTATTACCATGGTAATACTATTTAAAGGTATCGTGCGTCGCGACCCCTCAGAAATTCTTCTCTGAGACCTCACAGAGGGGATCTCACAAGCTCCAAAAACCTTTAAATACCCCACCTCATTCTTGTAGAGTATGAGCCTCGCACAAACGATCAGAAAATATGCATTGCAAAACGCAGTGAAGCATGAAGGAAAATGCAACCCCGGAAATGTTCTTGGAAAAGTGCTAGGAGAAAATCCGGAATATAAAAACAAAGCAAAAGAAGTACAACAAGAAGTCAAGGAAATCAGTGAACATGTTAATGCAATGAGTTTAGATGATCAAAAGAAAGAGTTATTGCGCATTGCTCCAGAACTTCTCGAAGAAAAAAGCGGAGAAAAAAAAGAAATTCTAAAAGCATTGCCTAATGTAGAGCCTGGCAAAGTCATCATGAGGTTTGAGCCATCACCCTCAGGGCCCATGCACATTGGACACGCATATGTCTTAATGCTCAACTATACGTACTGCAAACTCTACGACGGTAAACTTATTTTGAGAATTGCGGATACGAACTCAGACAATATCCACGAGCCAGCATACGAGCTTCTCATCAAGGATTTCCATTGGTTATGCCCAGACATTAAAAAAGAAGTTGTTGTGCAAAGTGATAGAATGGAAATCTACTACAAATATGCATCTAAGCTCATTGAAGAGTTGCATGCGTATGTGTGTACGTGCCCTCAAGAAATGTTCCAAGAAAATAGTAAAAAAGGAATACCGTGCGAATGCCGCGATCGCGGAAGGCATGAAAACGAAAAACTCTGGGGGCAAATGTTAAACGGGGAACTCGAGGAAGGAGACGCTGTTGTCCGATTGAAAACAGATATTAATCATCCCAATCCTGCGATGAGGGACTTTCCCCTCCTAAGGATTAACGAGTCAGAGCATCCACGACAAGGAAAAAAATATCGTGTCTGGCCGTTGCTCAACTTTGCCGTTGCCATCGATGATCACGACATGGCATGCACGCACATTTTACGA
Organism: Candidatus Woesearchaeota archaeon; assembly: GCA_018302085.1. GTDB lineage: Archaea > Nanobdellota > Nanobdellia > Woesearchaeales > JAGWAF01 > JAGWAF01. Next base: position 8,416 of record JAGWAF010000054.1, read on the forward strand.
GGGAAAGACCATTACGACAACACCAAACGACAAAAATATCTTTTTGATTATCTAGGATGGGAACCCCCAAACTACCTCCATTTAGGAAGGATTAATTTCGAGGGTATCCGTTTGAAAACAACAACAACAAGACAAGAAATCGAAGCAGGAACGTACGATGGATGGGACGATACTCGACTTCCATTTATTCCAGCACTAAAGAGAAGGGGGTACCAACCCCATGCGTTTGAGCGCTATGCAGTAAGTGTCGGTGCCACTCTCAATGATAAAAGGGTTGAGGCTCATGAATTTTTCAAAACGCTGAACTTCTTTAACAAAGAAAAAATAGAGCCGGAAGCAGATCGTTACTTCTTCATTGAAAATCCAAAAGAAATAAGGATCGAAGGGGCGCCGTCACAAACCGTTACCCTCAATTTGCATCCCGACTTCAAAAAAGGCGGAAGAGTTTTCAAAACCAGCGAATACTTTTGTGTAGCACAATCAGATCTGGAGAAATGGAAGGAAGGAGAACTCATCCGCTTTATGGACTGCCTCAACTTCCGCAAACAAAAAAACACCTTTGTTTTCGATTCTTTGGAGTATGAAAAGTACAAAAAGGAAGGAAAGCACATCATCCATTGGCTCCCCAAAGATGCGAAAAATGTGAAAGTAGAATTGCTCGATGAAAATAACAAATTCCATTATGGATTGTGCGAATCAGGAGTAAAGAACCTCAAAGAGGGAAGGATTATACAATTCGAAAGAGTTGCGTACGTTTGTTTAGAAAAGAAAGGAGAAGACGCATATCAGTTTGTATGGACACATAAATAATCTTTTTTTCTCCGACACCGCAAGATATATAAACCTCCATGAAACATAAATTATCAGTGAGGTGGTTGTATGCTAATTGTGAAAGCAAAACTGAAGGAAGCAGCGAAGGGATTTAATGTTGCAGGCGACCTCGCCGATGCGCTAGACAAAAAAGTGCAGGAATTCGTTAAATCGGCTTGCAAGCGCGCGGAAGCCAATGGCAGAAAAACAGTCATGGCAAAGGACTTATAAATCTTTTTGTTTTCTTGTTTATTTCCTGTTTGTTCTTGTTGATTTTTAGAATTATTTCATTCTTTTATTGTATTGAATAAATCATGTATACGCCCATAGCAACCAAGAAAATACCCGTGACAAGACGCATCATTCCACGGTGTTCTTTTCTCCAGGATTCCAAAACTCTTGATGATTTTCCAAAGTATGCTATGCCTATGATGAAAAAGAGTGGCAGGATAAAAATAAAATTGTATAATAACAATAAGGGCACTCCCTGAGCGTAATTTCCTTTTCCAATCAGTGCAAGGACTGCCAAGTAAGGTGCGCCCGTGCAAGGAAGCTCCGCGAACACGACAAATATACCCAAAATGGCAGAGACACCATAACTCAGGAGGATATGCTTCTTTTCTGCTTTGCCAATCAATCCAACATATTTTTTAATTCTCTCTGCTTGCGACGGAGCTATTCTCAATGTAAACCATTTGCCATACCAAAAATAATCCTTCATCTCAACAAGGCCTGCAATAATCGCGATAATGGCGGCAATCCAGTAGACTGCAAGGGAGAGGCCAAAAGAAACCGTGACTTGAATAAAACCAAAACCCAATGCGAAATAAGTTACGTAAACGACCGCGGTATAAATCAAACCACCTACAAGCATGCGAGGAGGACTTTTGTAAACCTTGGTCATAAAGCCAATCAGAAAAATAAGAACACCAAAAACACAAGGATTAATGCTATCAACCAATGCAGCAACAACAAGAATAGGAAGGGTAAGCCCATCAGGGAGCCACATCACTCTTCACATCCTGAAAATGTTTTGAGCTCCTCAATGTCCATAAAGCCCACGAAACGCTTTATCTCCCGGCCATCCACTTCCATCATCCAAGTAGGAGTCGCTTCAATCCTCTTCGCAAGGCACAACTCTGTTTGAGGATTCTCTCCCTGAGGATGGCATTCGATTTCTTTAATGTACTGGAAACTGTCTCCAAACATCGCCCTTGTTTTTGCGCAAACGCCACATCTAAAGGATCCGTACATCAAAACACCCTTTTCATTCATACATTTCGCAAGGTTATCATAATTTTTCTTTTCCCCAAATTGCACATTAAATGCAAGGATAAGGAGCAGGGAAATAACCACAAGGCCGAAGAGCCAGGACCTGCTTTGGAAGAGCATATTTTTGAAACTGAATTTTATTTTAAATTTTTTCATCAAAACAATGGTGAGGATCAAAAGGGTAACAATGATAACGTGTACGAGTGTACAATACGGACAGAGGGCTTGCAAAATAATTTCTGCAGTAATGAGGTAGAACATGGAAAGAATTCCTAAAGTATCCATCATGAGAAGAGTCAACACGTATTTTTTAGGATTTGGCAATGCCTTGCACGTAATCCAAATATAAAAGATGAACCACAATGCTCCAAATAACGCAACGGAAACGCCAAATACTTCGGAATAAATGCTAGTATTGACTAAAGAACAACTAATACTTTCAGAAAAATCACAACCTGAACCTCCTAATGGGGGCTCGTAATGGGTATAAGTCAGGTATATCGAGGTGAGCAATCCAACAATAGAGAGAATAATCATCACGATAAGAATATATTTTCCCTGCTGCGCCATACATTTCTTGGGGATTACTGGTATATAAAATTAACTAAATAACTTTTTCTTTTGAGAACTTTGCAAAATGTCAAAAACCTATGTTTTTGAGCACGCCAAAATTCCTTTTGAATTTTTAGCGTTCAAAAAAAAGAGTATCTTGGACAAAGTTCTCTAGAGAGAAGTTTGAATAACCTATTGAGAAGTTTGAAATGGTCATGGCTGGCCAAACTTCTTTAGACAACTTTGCCTCATTTTCATGTTTTGCAAAGTTCTCTGTTAAATTTGTTCAAACTTCTGGGCATTACTGTCCGTTTCTAAGTAGAAAACGACCACTTAGTCCTATTATTTGTGTCGTTTTCTAATTTCAAACTTCTCTTTTCAAATTTAGCTAAACGCAATCTGAGAAGTCCAATTCTCTTCTGAATTTGCTGTACTTGATTCTGATCAGGATGGTTTTTTTTTATGTGTTTTAGGTGTTCACGCATGGCTTGCAGGGAATCTTTAATTGCAGCAACACGTTCTGTAGGAGAGCCTACTTTAAGCTTTATTTCTTTTTCCAGATGCTCACGTCGTTTGTGAAATGCGGCTTCATTTCTCTCGTGCTTGATCATTTCCCTGGCGCCCTTAACGACTAAGACAGTTTTTAATTTTTCGTCCAGATCTTTTAATTTTGCCTGAATATCTTTCGTGAGCACTTGTTCATGCTGCTGCTGATTGAGGATTTGCTGCTCTTCAGTTAAGGACAATGCAAGCCGCGCGTCAAGCTTACCTAATCCCTGTTCCAACTCATGTTCAACTTCTTGAATGTGATTAATCCTTTTTTTATTGAGAAAAATTTCTTCCCTGCGCAGTTTTGCCTGCTCTTGCATCTGTTTAAATGTTGCAGAACAGTGCTTCAAATAATGCTTGGCCTTGCCAAGATCAACAGAACTCTCCATGGCTTACCTCCTTCTCGGCGGTGGCGGGGGCATGCCCATTAAGGGGGGATTGGGAGAAAAACCTGCTAAAGGAGGCATTCCTGGGGGAGGGGGGAAATTTGAGGGTGGGGGAGGAATCGCTCCAGGAGGCTGGAAACTTTCCTCAAATGAAGATGATCCTGATGGAACCCTATCCACTTTATCCTTCAATTCATTTACAATGTCTGCCATGGCAACGATGCCATCTGCAATTTGGGCATTTTGCTCCAGAATTTTGTCCATGCGATGAAGAACAGGTTGCATTTTTTCTTGGAATGTAATTCCTCCTTCCTCTTCTGTCATGGATTGCATCGCCTTTTCAAAAATAGTAGTCATCTCTTCGAGTCTTTTCGCTAAATCATTCATAGAAATTTGTAAGTGCTTGCTAGGAGAAGGAGGGTTTTCGTGCAATTTCTGAATTTCATCCTTGAGCTCAACAATTTCTTTATGAGGAATGAGCTCGTACTCGTCCTCAACCTCTTCGTTTGCCATAAACACCCCGTTGTTCAGTCTTTTCTGGGTAGTATGATATTTAAATGTTGTTGTTTTTCGGGCTCTGAGGAAATCAAGTCCTGAGTTATTTCTCTAGGACCAATTTTATGTTACTTAGTATACCTTTTTTATGTAACTGAGTGACATAAACGTGTCTGCGATTTTTCCGAAAAGTTTTCGGCGTGGCTGATATACCCTTAGTGTTTTGTTCAATGAGCCAGAAAAGATATTTTTCCTTTTTCTTGTTCGCTAGTTTTATATATCGGTAACCTTTTAATCTCTATATGGCGCGTGTTATCATTGATGAAAAAGTAAGGCATGGGAAGCCCATCATTGAGGGTACCAGAATAACGGTAGATGAAGTTCTCGGTATGCTTGAAGGTGGTATGACTTATGATGAAATTCAACATGAATATGGCTTAACCAAGCAGCAGATTCTTGCGGTGATTAAATATACCGCATCTTTTGTTCGTGGGGAAGAGGTCTACACGATTGCAGCATAAGATGAAATTCTTTCTCGATGAAAATATTCCTTATTCTCTTGTGGGAAGTATTGCTATTCTTGAAGTTGGCAGATACAGGTTGAGAAAACTTTAGCTAGACATAAAAAATTATAAAAAAACTACATCGGAGGCATGCCGCCCATGTCAGGCATTGCAGGGCCTCTCCTTGCATCGGAGCCTGAACCACCTGCGATGACATCATCAATTCTCAAAATCATCATCGCGACTTCAGATGCGGCTTTGATTGCCTGGGTTTTGATTTTCAAAGGTTCCATGACTTTCTCTCTCCACATATCTTTTATTTTTCCGGAGAACACGTCCATGCCTGCCCAAGTGTTGCCTTTGTCATGAGCTGCCTTCAGCTCTGCGATCTTATCAATAGGATCAAGACCAGCACTTTCTGCCAATGTTCTTGGAATAACTTCCATCGCTTCGGCAAAAGCAAGCACTGCGAGCTGTTCTTTCCCTTCTAACGTATCGGCATATTTTCTTAAACCTTTTGCAACTTCCATCTCGGTTGAGCCACCGCCAGCAACAACTTTTCCATTGGCTAGTGCTGCTCTGAGATCTCCAATTGCGTCAGTAAGCGCACGCTTAATTTCATCAACAATATGGTCGGTTCCACCATGAATAAGCATGGTTACCGCTTTAGGATTTTTACAGCCTCTCACGAACGTCATATTTTCGTCGCCCACTTTTAATTCTTCAACTATCTGAGCATGACCTAAAACTTCAGGAGTCAAATCATCCAAATTCATAGTCACTTGCGCGCCAGTTGCCAATGCGAGCTTGTCCATATCAGATTTTGTTACCCTTCTACATGCATAGATGCCATTCTTTGACAAGAAATGCTGCGCCAAATCATCGATTCCTTTTTGACAGAGAATAACATTTGCTCCTGACTTTATAATTTTGTCAACCATATTTTTAATCATCCGTTCTTCTTGATCCAAGAAAGCCTGCATCTGACTTGGGTCGGTGATAGAAATTTTTGCGTCAGTTTCAGTATCTTTAATTTCAATTGCAGTGTCGATGAGTGCAATCTTCGCATTCTCAATTCTCTTCGGCATTCCACTATGAACGCGATCTTTGTCAAGCACAATGCCTTTAATTAATTCTGTTTCTTCAACACTGCCACCCGATTTTTTTTCAAGCTTGATATTTTCCAAATCAAGAGTGACCCTACCTTCATACTCTTCAGCGATGTCAAGCACTGCCTGCACAACTTTATCTGCGAGAATTTCTTTCTGCGCTTCAGCGCCCTTACCTGTCATTGCGGTAACCGCGATATTTTTGAGGATATCTTTATTTTTTAAAGAAACATCCTCCGCAATTTTATTGAGAATTTCAATTGCTTTCATTGCTGACATACCATACCCTTTTGCAATAACAGTTGGGTGAATATTTTTTTCTAACAATGCTTCGGCATTTTTGAGAAATTCTCCTGCTAATACTACTGCGGTGGTTGTTCCATCGCCAACCTCACTTTCCTGAGTTTTTGCAATTTCAACAATCATTTTTGCAGCAGGATGTTCAATGTTCATCTCTTCAAGAATTGTCACACCATCATTTGTGATTGTGATGTCTCCTAACGAGTCCACAATCATTTTGTCCATTCCTTTCGGACCTAAAGTAGATCGTACCTGATCTGCAACTAATTTTGCAGCTTCGATGTTCATTTTTTGAGCGTTTTTTCCACTGGTTCTTTGCGTTCCTTCTGGCAAAATAAAAATAGGTTGCATGTTTGACATTACTTTCACCCCACAAGTTTCTAGTGTATAAAGCAGAAAAGCGGCTGGTATAAATATGTTGTGTACCTTTTTTCTCCAACTTTTAATTTTCTATATAGAAAATAATATTAGTAAAATATAAAAAGGGGTTTATCCTTCTCTCATTCATGACTTATGACATCTTTGGGCGGAGATCAATTTTTAGCTCTTCAGCTTCTAATGATCAGCAATCTTCGGATTCTATTGATACTATCCCATCTTCAGGTTCAAATGATTCAGATGCATCACTGACTACTTTGCCGAGAAATGGCCGCTTTGCTGATCGGCAGGATTCTTATCCATTTATGTATTGTGCAAATAACACTCTCATCCCGGGTGTAACTTCAAAACATCTATCCGATGAAAAATTTCTCGCATCGCTTGATGGTATGATTCCCGATATTGGTTTGAGTACTCAAACCGATGATCCTACACATTTCTGATTTGAAAAATAATTATAATTAAATAGTACTGGATTCTTATTCTGCACATGATCATCACCATCGCAGGAACACCTGGATCAGGAAAATCAACTGTTGCGAAACTACTTGCGAAGCAATTGAAACTCAAACATTACTCTGCAGGGGACTTCATGAGAGAAATTGCAAAAGAAAGAAAAATCTCTCTTGAGACGCTGCAAAAACAAGCTGAACATGATCACGGGGATATTGATCGTGAAATTGATCTGAGAACAAAAAAACTTGGTGTGGCGAAAGATAATTTTGTCATCGACGGCAGATTAGCGTGGCATTTCATTCCAAAATCAAAAAAGATATTTCTCGATGTCGAACTCGCGACAGGAGCACGACGCATTTTTTTACAAGAAAGATCAGATGAACACAGCAAAGAATATCTTGAAGCTGTGAACAAAGTCAAGAAAAGAATTGCAAGTGAACAAGAGCGGTACAAAAAATATTATGGAATAGAGCCCTACAATCCAAAACATTTTGATTTCGTCATCGACACAACAGAACGCACGCCAGAAGAAGTCGTTGATGAAATTATCCAATGGCTGGACCATGGGAAATAACTATTAATATTCTTCTAAAATTTCTTTTTTTGACGGAATCAAAATCTTGTCTTCAATCTCAATTTGTTGTATAATCTGCTCCACTTCCGATTTTGTTAGAATGCGCTCTTCCCATAAAAAACGCAGCAATACGTTCAAAGAAAGTGCTGTAACCTTATTTCTTTTACAAAAATTAAGTACTCTGCGCTCGTTTGTGACTACTGTTATATTTTTTCGTAGGGCGTAGGCAATGCTGTCGCGTTCGCCTTTTCCAAAACTTGCGGGCAATTGATTGGCAAGCTCTTTTTCTTCCTCGACCAATGTTATAATCTGTAACTTTTTATTTTGTAACAATTGAAGAATATCTTTTGCGTGTGCATACCCCCGTTTATGAGCTTCACTAATCTCTTCAAACACGCCCGGAGAAATACCTCTAGTTCCTTCAAAAATTTTTTCAAGCAAATCAAGTCTTCTTATCTTTGCGAATGTTGATAAAATGTTGGTGTCCAGTAGAATCATTTTGCTTTTCTGAGTCGTTTTATACTATAAACACCTCTCGCAATCTCTGCCCTGCTCTCTTTCGGGGCTCGTATTTTAATACCTCTGTCATGAAGAAGATCCTTAAATTCCAGGATATTTAAGCATGCAATCTCTGCTCCCTTGCTTAACGTCACTTCATTTCCTTTGTACATTTCTACTGCGGCGGCGAGGCGCAAATTTGTCTTTTCCTCAAAAAGATTTCTCAACGCATCTCTCACTACTTCTGATTTATTGGAGTAGTATCCTGCAACAATAACCGCTTCAATCTCCTGCTCGTACACTTTTGGGATGCTAAATGCGCTTGGCATGATAACTAATAATAACTATTGATATATAAAACTTTTGGTTCTCAAACGTTTTATGCTGTTATTTCTTGCACTCTCAACTTGTTTTGGACATGGTGCTTGGTCGTTGCCCAATAAAAGTCTCTGAATTTTTTGACAATGGGGCTGCTTGTATTAAGTTTGTACATCTTTGCCTTGCCAACTGCTCTCGTATTTGCTACTATCCCCTCTTTTTCTAGTCGGCTCCAGAAAAGTTTTAAGGTTGAGTAACCCACTTCTGATTGTACTGCAATATCGGTCATACTATAATCAAAGTCTTCATTCACTACAAGGAAATCAAGCACTTTAAAGATGGGTGACTCTCCGAAGAGTTCAAGGAATGCTGTTTTATTTTCCATTAATGATTAAGAGTGGTTTGCCTATACAAACTTTCTGTTTTTGGCTTATAAATGCTAAATTTACAGTAATCAAAGCTTTGTTATTCTAACCTTTTTTGAAAATCAAAAGATTTATATAGTACTGTAACTCGTTACAGTACCATGAAGCAAGTCTTGCTTTCCTATTCAGCGTCCCATTTGCCCAGGAAGCTCCAAACCAAAATTTCCAGAGAACTGTTTGGATATCAAGATATTTCAAAACATGGCAAGTACTCTTACCATCGAAAAGGTTTGGTGGCTTCTGAAAAGAAAATCAAGCCGGGGTGTTTTCTCATTGACGAAAATGAACAGGGGGGTGTAACGTCTTTTTTTAAAAAAAGAAAAGTGAAATTTGTTGTAACTCTGTGAAAATTTGACAAAATGTTTATAACCTTCTTTTGAATTCTTATCTTACGGATCATCCTCTTGCAAGTATGTACGTTGGGCATGACGTCGCATGGGTTGATTTTCACGGGGTGCCTTTAGTTTTGCCTCTTACTGAGTTTGATGATCAAAAGCCTGCAACAGATCAAATTGTTGAAACACTCAAAAAAAGATTGGAGGATTTCTGTTGGTTACATCTCGAAAGAATGTTAGGTTTTCTTCCAACAGGAACTATTTCTGTTAAAGATGATTTTGATCCTAACTATCGTGTTACTGTCTATCGAGCATACTTCAATGGTTTTACTCCTTAGCGAGTTTCGATCGGATTTTATAAATTCGGCTCTGTAGCAAGATTTTTAAATTCCTTTTTAATTTCTATTTTTCTACACAGTTTTCATGGGGGGTTATGCTATGGTTTCAAGTGATCTCTTTAGAGGTTATGACTATCTGGACCATGGGAGCGATCCTTTGGAGCGGCGGTTTTTATTTCGTGAACGTCCCAATGATCTCGCGTTGCTTGAAATGGATAGTATTGACCACCTTATAACAACAGAAGCAGAGGCTTTAATAGAGGGGGAATATGATCTTGGAAAGGTTTATGCAGGGGTGACTCCCATGACTACCTTAACTTTTTGTTTTAACTGGCATATATACGATCTATTGTTGAGTAACCCACAAAAAAAGTCTCTACTGGGAAAGTTACCTATGAATCGGTTCGTGAATTAATTCAAACTTTTTTATCCTTCTCAATTTCTTTTTTTTCTCCACCTCCACAATGTGAGAATATCGGTGAGCTTTTGAAGCTTATTTCATGCAAAACTTTATAAATAACCCCGTTATCCTTAAATAATACTTCTTCTTATCAGAACTTGTTAGGAGGAGCGGTACGAGCATGACGATTAAGAAAAACGACTTCATAGAACTGGAATACACAGGGAAGACCAAAGCTGAAGGGGCTGTCTTTGACACTACTGATGAGAATGTCGCAAAAGATGCGGGCATCCACAACACAGGAACTCATTACGGTCCAGTTGTTATTTGTGTTGGGCAACATCACATTCTTCCAGGGATTGATAAACATCTCGAGGGGAAAAGTCTTGGAAAACACACGATCACTTTAACCCCAGAAGAGGCATTTGGCAAGAAAAATGCAAAACTCATACAGCTTCTCCCCACGTCAAATTTCATCAAAGAAAAAATTATGCCACAACCTGGATTACAAGTAACGGTGGATGGACACCTCGGAACAGTTAAAACTGTTACAGGAGGCAGAACCCTTGTTGATTTTAACCACCCTCTTTCAGGGAAGGAAATCGTGTATGATATTGACCTCAAAAATAAGGTTGAAGACAAGAAAAAACAAGTGGAAGCAATTCTGGAAATGAGGTTGCATCTGCACAAAGTCAAGGTTGAAGTTGCTGAAAATAAAGCAACGATTGCTTGGCATGAAGTGTTGCCAAAACCTATCCAGGAACAGATTGACAAAGAGATCCAAGAAGCCACGGGTATCAAAGAAATTACGTGGAAAAAAGAGGGATAAACTTAAATACTTAATTTACTTTACTGAGGAAAAGCATGGACTTCAAAACTATAGAAACAAACAAAATTTCTCCAGGATTCCAAGTCAGCACTACCAGCAATGCTCCTGTGCAAAATAAGAGCAATGTTGATGATGAGTTAAGATCTTTACTTGCCGAACATCGCGCAACGATTAAAGTTGTAGGCTGCGGCGGTGGGGGAAATAATACAATCAATAGAATTACTGAAGTTGGCATCAAAGGCGCGGAAACGATTGCAGTAAACACAGACGCACAAGATTTATTGTACACTACATCTGATAAAAAAATTCTTCTCGGAAAAGAACTCACGAAAGGATTAGGAGCCGGTTCAGACCCTAAAATTGGTATGGAAGCGGCTCGCGAATCGGAACATGAAATCAAAAATGCGCTTCAGGGAGCGGACATGGTCTTCATCACGTGCGGCCTCGGCGGGGGGACAGGAACGGGAAGTGCACCCATTGTTGCAGAAATTGCAAAAAAAATGGGCATCCTTACAGTTGCGATTGTCACGATGCCTTTTACAATGGAAGGAAACAGGCGCTATCAAAATGCGGTGGAAGGTTTAGAACACCTTGAACATAGCGTTGACACACTCATTGTTATTCCTAACGACAAACTTCTAGAACTTGCCCCGGATTTACCCTTACATACTGCCTTCAAAGTTGCAGACGAAATATTAACAAATTCTGTTAAAGGCATCGCAGAAATGGTAACTAAAGCGGGGTTGGTTAATCTCGACTTTGCAGACATCAGAGCAGTCATGGGTAATGGGGGCGTAGCACTCATCGGTGTGGGGGAATCTGACTCTGAAAACAGAGCAACGGAAGCGGTTGAAAAAGCAATTCATAATCCTCTTTTAGACGTTGACATTACTGGAGCAAATGGTGCCCTGATCAATGTTGCGGGCGGCAAAGACATGACCCTTGATGAAGCGAGGAAAGTTGTGGAAACTGTGTCCTCCAAATTAAGCGAGGATGCAAAAGTCATCTGGGGGGCACAAATTTACGAAGATTTAGAAAAAACCATCAGAACAATGCTCATTGTCACAGGTGTGAGATCTGCTCAAATTTTTGGGCCAACAAGAAAAGTGACGACTGTACAGAAAAAAGAAGTAGCTTCAGAATTAGGCATTGAATTTGTAGACTAGGAAAAACCATGGAAGAACAACAAGAAACGCAAGAACAAGAAACTGTTGAAGAGGAAGAGGTTCAAACACAACAACCCTCACAACCAGGAAGATTACAACGCTTCAAATCATTTCTGGGAGAATGCAAACGAGTACTCAAAATTACAAAAAAGCCAACCATTATGGAATTTAAAACCATCGTGAAGGTTTCAGGATTAGGAATGCTCCTCATAGGTCTCATCGGATTCCTCATCACGATGGCCAATCAGCTCTTGCTTAGGTGAAGATCATGGAAGAACAAAAACAACAAACAACAACGACACACATTTACGCATTAAGGACCACAGCAAACAGAGAAGACCAAGTCATGGACTTCGTTACTTCAAATTCCAAAAAGAAAAAACTTGCAGTGTATGCGGCCATTCGACCCCACGGCATGAGGGGATACATCTTTTTAGAAGCAGAAGACAGAAGAGCAGCAGAACAGGCAGCCTTCAATGTTCCCTATGCACGAGGTTTGTTGCCTAAAGAAATTGATTATTCTGAAATTGAACACATGCTCGAACAAGTGAAACGAGAAGTTAATATCCAACAGGGAGACATTGTCGAAATTGTTTCAGGACCCTTCAAACGAGAGAAAGCAAAAATCACACGTATTGACAAAACCAAAGAAGAAGTGGTTGTGGAATTACTCGAAGCAGCAGTGCCTATTCCGATTACGGTTAAGATGGACTCTGTGAAAGTTATTCGACGCGAAAGCGAAGAAGCTGAATAGTTTTTTTTATTTTTATGTTTATTTTTTAGTTCTCTATTTTTTTACAATTTTTGAATGATATCTGAATTGTACTCATTTATTTAAAGAAGCTATTTTTTTCAGGGTTATGAAATCAGAAGAATTGGGACCCAATAATACCATGTTTATCATCGGGTAGGTAAGAACTGCGTACTTGTTGGTGTGGTTCACAGAGCTCTCAGGAAGGGGGCTATGAAAAAACAAATACGAAAAGCAGAACAATTTGCAGATGTTGTACTTTCTCTCGACCATCTCCTTCTAGAAGGCTACGCGAATGTTTTCGCTACTTTTCAAAATTACGAACGGGTGGCTCTTGAAATAGCAAAACGAATGAAAGTACCCGCTTATTTTTTGGATACTCCAAACTTCTTTGATCACACTACAAATCATAAAAAACTTCTTGAACAACAAGGACTGTCTCAGGAACAAGCTATGGTTTATATGCTCCTGAGGACCTTTCATAATATTATTAGAGCGGTTCGTGGCTCTGCTGATCATGAAAAAATGGTTTTAGATTTGGCGCCTGCTGAGCTAGTCAATCAGACCAAACGTTATGAATCATTTCTTTCTTGTGATCTTGGTATGTGTTTTGATTACTTTTCCCAACTTTTACAACATTTTAAGGGGGATCAAACGGATACTTTGTTTGCTTTTGGCCCCAGGTTTAATTATTACTTTGGGCGGGTACGTGAATCTTTGATTTATGCTCCACGAATCCAACTTGCAAGGGAAACTCTTCAAGGGAAAATTGGCGTTGTTGTTGGCGCAGCACACGTAGACTTTTTAGAAAAAAAACTCACGGGAAAACCTGTTTACGAACTTCCTGATTGGAAAACGTATGTTGCCAGTTTGCCTGAAAAAGATCAACTTGTTCCTCTCGAACTTGAAAAAATTATTGGAGAAAAGCAGAAATAAAAATAATATTTCCATATTGCAAATAATTCTTTATCGGCTCTGTAGAAATTTTTCTTTTTTGGAGGTCATGGCGGAGGCTTGCTACTCCGTTGATCGCAGGTTTTGCGTCGAACGACCTGCAATAATCGGTCGTTCCCCTGATTTTGCTCCAAGGCACAACGAAATCCTGGATTTTGTGCACAAGAAAACAAAGTTTTCTGTGCGCCAGAAACGCCTTGCGTTTCAGAGCATGCAAGAAAAGCAAGGCTTTTCTATGCCATGACCCTCATAACAACTTTTTCTACTGTGCTTTCTTCACCACAATATTTATAAAGCACTGCTAAATTCATCTTTATATGCCAATGCAAGCAGTAGATGTCATGGTAGAAGGGGGAAAAGCAACTGCAGCTCCACCTTTAGGCCCAGCACTTGGACCTCTCGGAGTTAACATAGGCCAAGTTATTTCTAAAATCAACGAAAAAACAGCTGCATTCAAAGGCATGCAAGTTCCTGTCAAGGTGGAAGTTGAAACGGAAAGTAAAGAATTCACAATTTCCGTGGGAACACCACCAACAAGTGCACTCATCAAAAAAGAGGCGGGCGTAGAAAAAGGATCAGGAAACCCTCTTGCAGAAAGAATTGCAGACTTGAGAATTGAACAAATCATCAAAGTAGCAAAAATGAAACAGGATAATTTGATGGGCAAAGACAATTTTGCACGTGTTAAAGAAGTTTGCGGAACATGTGACTCCATGGGAATCATGGTAGAGGGAAAACCGGCAAAGGAAACCATTAAACTCATTGATCAAGGATCGTTCAAAGATAAAATCCTTGCAGGAAAAACAGAACTTACCGTGGCAGAACTCAAAGCTTTGGAAGAAGAAAGAAAACGCTTGGAAGAAGACATCAAGAAAAGAAGAGCAGAATTCGAAGCCAAGGCAAAAGAAATTATCAAACTTATGGAAGGCAAGCCCCGAGGGCAAATCAAGACCAAACTCGTCGAAGCAGGAGTTCCTACAACCATCATCGAGGAATTACTCCCAGCAGAAGCGAGAGCTGCACCCGGAGCCGCGCCTGGAACTGCACCCGGAGCTGCACCTGCA
>JAGWAF010000054.1:22916-24887 GCA_018302085.1 Candidatus Woesearchaeota archaeon
CCTGCAGCAGGAGCCAAGCCCGCAGCGGGAGCCAAGGCTGCAGCAGCACCTGCCAAGAAATAATTTTTTAGTTTTTTCTTGAATATTTTTTTTTAAATCTCCGTTCACCTTTTTTGTTTCTGTTTACTTTATTCTTTTTTTTTAAAATAAAAATCCCAACCGCAGCAAGCCGCGGGGTATTTTTAATCTTAACTGGAAACTAGCAATATCGCAGCAAGCTGCGGAGTATTACACCCAGTTAAGAAATAAAAAATCGGTTGAAGTTTTAATATTGAGAGGTTTGAATAACCTACTGAGAAGTTTGAAATAGTCATGGCTGGCCAAACTTCTCTAGACAACTTTGCCTCATTTTCATGTTTTGCAAAGTTCTCTGTTAAATTTGTTCAAACCTCTAATAAATTACTTTGAATAAATGATGAATTAAGGGGTTATTCAAAGTCCTCTATTATTCATAAAATATATAAATCAAAAAGAAAAAATGTTAGTATGTCGCAAACCATTCAAAAAGAAAACACTGCCTTCTTCGATGCCTGGGCGAAAAGCTATGACTGTTTTCTTTTTCAATTTTGGATGAAACACTTCCACCAAGGAGTTTTGAAAGTGCTTGATTTTTCAAAACCCTTTACTTTGCTTGATGTCAGTTGTGGCACTGGAGAGCTACTCAATACCATCGCTAAAAAATCTCCTAAGTGCAAACTCTCAGGTATGGATTTCTCACAAGAAATGATTTCTCGCGCACAACGAAAGAACAAAAATATTTATTTTCAGCAAGGAGATGTGCACAAGCTGTCTTTCAAAGATAACACCTTTGATTATGTAATCAGCACAACAGCGTTCCATCACTATCATGATCAACAAAAAGCGATGCAAGAAATGACGCGCGTTGCAAAAAAAGGAGGGAGCATCATTGTTTCAGATATCCATTTTCTTCTTCGACTTTTTAACTTTCTCAATGAAAAACTAGAGCCGGGATGCGTCCATGTCAATAGCGGGAAAGAAATGAAAAGTTTATTTGAAAAAGTTGGCTTAATTAACATTCAGCAAAAAAGAAATTTTATGTTTTCTATGATCACACTCGGAATTAAAAATTAATTAGAAAATTAAAAAATCCATCAAAAATTTATCCGTAACAATAACTGCCGCCCCTGCATAGGCCGAGACGTTGTGTGCCATAACTGCCGTACGCGTCCATGTGGTAATTGCCGTAATAATAAGGGCTTCCGTAATTCTCGTAAGGAATGCCGTAATATCCGTTATAAGGGTCATTGTTATAATTATTAGAGTAGTATTCATTTCCCCCGTAGTTCAATCCACCGTAAATGGTACCGTACGTATTTGAACCTGAGTCCTGATATTGATACTCCTTTCTCACTGTATCAGAGTATTGATCATTATATGAAGTTGTTACACTGTCTCCGTATGCACCATTGCCTGTGTAATAGGGATTGTATGGATAGTAATTATTATTGTAAGATCCTGTGTTTTGGTATGTTGCACTTCCTCTCCTATATCCGCTTGAGGTCGTTTGCTCATACCCGCTTCCAGAACGTTTAAAATTGTCAAAATTTAAAGTAAAACCACGAAAACCATTGTAATAATTGTCATTGCCATAATTATTATTTCCACACGGCTAAGACTCGTTTGCTCATTTTCACTCCCACAAAACAGGAAAGTAGACAATCTTTATAAAGCTTGTTCCTTGCTTCCGTCCCCAGAAAGTTACAAAAAATATGCAAAAAATAAAAAAATTATTTGGCAAGCTCTTGCTCAATCACGGTTTGCAATTGTTGGAAGGGTACCGCACCGACGATTTTTCTGCCGTTAATGAAGAAGGTTGGAGTTCCAGATACTCCTGCTTTGGCACCATCAGCTGCGTCTTTCTTGACTTCTTCCGCGTATTTTCCTGAGTCAAGGCAGTTGTCAAATTTTGCACTGTCCAGGCCAAGATCTTTCGCCCACTGCTTTTCATTT
>JAGWAF010000062.1 GCA_018302085.1 Candidatus Woesearchaeota archaeon
TGAAATTAGAAAACGACACAAATAATAGGACTAAATGGTCGTTTTCTACTTAGAAACGGACAGTAATGCCATAAAAGTTATGTCCGTTTCTAAATAATAGGAAATACTCAAACTTCTCTAGAGAACTTTGCCTAAAACACTCCATTTTTTGACATTTTGCAAAGTTCTCTTTAGCAAAGTCATTGCTTATTAGGAAAAGACATGAAATCTAAGAAAATAATGTCTTTTCCTATAGTTGGTACGCAGATTCAGTTTCATGTTCCGCAAATTGGGGGGTACAAAAAACGGAGAATAAAGAATAGGGATAAAAAAGTAAAAATAAAAAAAATAGAAAATGTAAATATGAAAAAATAAAAATAGAGACAAAAAAAGATTTAAAAAAGATAAAGATCAAAAGAATAGAGACAAAAAAGTAAAGAAATGTGAGGATTAAAAAAGTAAAAATAAAAAAGATAAAAAAAATAAATAGGTAAAAAAGGAAAGGGGTTCCTATGGGGTGACAAAGGAATGTACAAAAAAATCCTCGAGAAATCCTAGAGAAGGCGCCAAAAACCAAATCTTTTTAAACCTTTTTTACTGTAAAAGAGTTATGAGAGGTTGCGCGCGGTGTGATCACGTCGTTAAAAAAGGATGGCAGTACTGCCCCAGATGCGGTTTTTCTTTGGAGAGAAAGGATTTTGACATGTTTTCACTGATGAGGAATAAGTTCAAAAAGATTGATCACCTGATTGAAAATGAATTAGAACAGGGAAACTTGTTGCAAGTGGAGGATGTCATCGAACAGGAACTAGAACTTCCACGAAATCATGCCACTTCTCAGAGATCAAGGAAGATGGCAGAAAAAATAACAAAGATTGTTGATCCCGTTACCCGGGTCCGTAGATTAACGAAAAGTATTGTGTACACGTTAAAAGTACCGGGAGTAAAATCTCGCAAAGATATCCAGATTGATACCTTAGAAAAAACCATAGAAATCAAAGCATATGCAAATCACCTTCTTTACTTCAAAGTGCTCCAGATGAGTTTGCCTGTCAAACGTTACATGCTGCAGGGCAATGAGCTTGTCATAGAATTCAAACCCATTGGGTAATAACGTAAAAAACATTCTAGAATCGGCCACCATTACGGATAAACTGGTGAAGGGTACCCCAAACCCATTCAAAACCAATACGCTTTTATTCCCCACCCCATTCAAAGTCAATATGGCAAAAAGTTTTTGGGACATCATCAATAGACTCGTGCATCAAGCAGATATTCTTATTGAAGTACTTGATGCGAGAACTGTTGAGCAGAGTAGAAACAGAGAAATTGAAGATAAAATTACAAAACAAGGAAAACAAATTATCTATGTCATTACGAAGAGTGATCTCGCAGAGAAAAGCAAGATAGAAGAGGAAGCAAGACATCTGCGCCCATGTGTATTCGTCAGTGCAAAGGAAAAATGGGGGACAACTATTCTCCTAAAAAAAATCCTAGAATTAAGCAAGGGAAAAGAAGTTACCGTTGCAGTGTTAGGATACCCTAATGTTGGAAAGTCAAGTTTGATCAATGCGCTGAAAGGAAAAAAAAGTGCGAGCACAAGCCCAATTTCTGGGCACACAAAAGGTTTACAAAAAATAAGAATCAGCGGAAAAATTCTCCTAATGGATTCTCCAGGAGTATATGCATACATGGAAAAAGATGAAACCAAACTTGCTTTGATGGGATCAAAGGATCCTGCGAAATTAAAAGATCCTGAACTTGTTGCTCTGAAAATTATTGAAGAATTTCAGAACAAAGAAAAGATACATGACTTAGGAGAGGCGTACAACATCATCATTGAAAAGAACGATCCTGAAGAAATCCTGGAAGAGATCGCCTTGAAAAAAAAACGTGTGAAAAAAGGGAATATTCCTGACACTGAAATCATTGCACGCAAAATGATTGCAGATTGGCAGTCAGGAAAATTAAGGTTGCAAAGATGAAATGCTATCCATGGATTAATGAAACCAATGCCGAGCCATTTGCAATTGCGTTGTATTTCATCAGCGTCTGTATCGTTGGCGTAAGTTTTTACTATCTTGTTTTTGTCCCACTTCAAAAAAATGAGGCAACAAAACCAAAAGTAATCAAGTCCGTCATTTTTTTAGTGATTCTACTTCTCATCCTGCTCTTTCTCCCCCACATACGAGAAAACTGGCTTTCATTCGTCAAATTCTGTGTCAAAATGAGATTACGAACAGAACAGAGCGAGATATTAAACATTACGACAGAGGCGTAACTGGAACTTCACGAAATTCTATTTGTTGAACAAGCCAATCAAGAGCACCATGCTGGATGGTAATTTCTCTCCAAGCGTCATAATGGGGGATGCCCGTGCTTATTCTTACTGATTCAGTCGTGTGCGGACTTCCCCGAGCAACAATAAGTTTCCCGTCAATAACTCCAGCAGGTTTAAGCAAAGGATGATCCACAGAGAAAAGGGGAGCCAATGCTGGAAATTTTGTGGGAAATCCATTCAAAATAGAAGGATACGTGATATGCGGAGATGCGGTACCGTACGAATGCGTCAAAAAATGTTCATTACCTGCATAAAGCTCATGCAAAGCTTCGCCGTAAGCATCAAGTTTGTCAGCTAGGATTACTAACTGCACCTCAAGAGTTTCTTTGTTCAGAACTTCGTAAAGCAAACTTCTATAAGAAAAACCATGAACGGTATGTGGAAAACGATTAGCAAGCGTTTCAATAGCATTCTGCTCCATCCTCCTTAAAGCGTCACGTTCCTGGGGGCTCATCTGTAATTTTTTAGCAAGTACTACATCCCCGGTAATCATTTCTGCATCATCATGCACACGCGCCAAACATCGAATATGGAACGGATCTAGGGAAGGTAATGCCTGTTGTCCGACACGATATAACTCCATCGCGATCCATTCTACACGTCGTGCGTGTGTATCCAGGTTTGTCCTGTACACCATAAGATTACGGTCGCCATAACGAAGAACACTCGCCAACGCGACATCCCTGCCATTAAACCCACCGAAAGAAATTTCGTCTACACCCATTGCGAGTCAAAACAGGATCCCCCTTAAATAGCTTTCTTTGTAATATTCCGAAAGTAATAAAAAGGAAGAACTTTAATTCTTAAATATGGATCTCCATTTACCTGACTTAAAGTTTATGAGGAAAAAATTGGGTTTAACACAGCAAGAGCTTGCAAAACAAGCAGCTGTTTCCCAAAGCCTCATTGCAAAAATTGAGTCTTCCAAAATCGATCCAACGTACTCCCATGTGCAGAAAATAGCGGAAGCACTCAATCGTCTCAATAAAAAACAAGAATTGAAAGCTTCCCAGATCATGCAAACAAAGATTATTGCAGCAAGGCCCGATGATAAAATCGCGCTGGTGATTGAAAAAATGAAAAAGTATGGGATTTCCCAAATGCCAGTGATTGATAACAACACTGCAGTGGGAACAATTTCTGAAACTGCATTACTCCACGGGCTTTTGCAACATAAAGGAGAGCAAGTAAAAGAGCTTATGGAAGAAGCTCCCCCGATCGTTGCAGGACAAACAGGAATAACACTTATTACAAACCTGTTGCAGTTTTCTTCTATGGTGCTAGTTGCAGAGAAAGGAAAGCTAACAGGTGTCATCACTAAATCGGATGTACTCAACAATTTAAAGGGATTCTAGCCTTTCAAGCAATTATTTTGAGCATAAATAATGTTTGAAAAAAAGAGAAGGTGCTTGCCCAAACCAAAAACCTTTTATAATCAACATGCTCAAAAAGGCCATGCTGAAGTCGAACATAAAAAAGCCAGGGCATCATCCTCGAGGAGTGCATCCGAAACATAAAACGAGGTTTCACCTTTCGTTTGCAACCCTTGTTGTTATTTTACTCGTTTTAGTTGTTATCACAGTTTTTCTTGAATCCCAGAGAACAAAGAAGCCCGTTTCTGAAACCTTAGGCGGAGAGCCTACCTTTTGCGAGAAACGGTATGAATACCCTCTTCTCCCCGAGGGGACATGTGAAGGTCACAGAGGTCAAGTATTGGCACAGGCAAGCAATGCATGCGGAATCTCACAAGATTATTGCAAAGTTGTTTTTGGAAAAGATAATGGTATGTGCTTTATTTCAGTGAATTGCTACGCTTGAATTTTTCTATTTCCTTCTTCAACATCTTTTTTAATAGGGAAGGATTTTTTCTGCACCGTAATTCTGGCTTGTTTGCAAGCAGATGAGCTTGATGATACGAAATCCCCCTGCTCATGCAATCTCTCTCACAGAACTCATGCACAAGAACGAATTGCTGTTCTCTTCTGCTTAACTTTTCTTCTATCCAGATTTCCTTTTTTGGAATAAAAGAATACACAAGATCATGGCCTCCAAGAGTGAAGTCGACATAGAAATGATCTCGGACAAGTTTTCCGTTGACAAGCCAAACCTGGAGTTGGTCAATCATGAGAACTTTTTTCTTTTTTAGTTTGAGGTAATGCTCTTTTAATTTTTTAATTTTTTTAACAATTTTTTTAACTCTTCTTTGTCTTTTTTCAATACGATCTGCTATTTCCAGCGCGACATCATAGTTCAAACCTTTTTTCATTAATGCATGCTCCGCAAAAAGACGGGTAATAAAAAATTTCCTTTCTAGTCTATATGTTTCCTGATCGATCCAGAATTCATTCTTGGGAATAAAAGGAAATCGATAATGGTGGCCAAAGTTAGTAAACTCGACATCGATGTTTTTTCGAATAAAAGAAGCGTCGACGAGCCAGATTATTTTATCATTTTTCTTGCATATCCGTTCAAGATACGGCTTAACCATGCTTATGCCATAACTCACAATTCCCAAACTAATTTTCTTTTATGGTGCACAGCTTTAATACGATGAATAGGAACAAAGGTCTCCTTGCCTTTTTCTCGAATAGCAAGCACGTTCTTTTCGATGGCATGCACTTTGTCAGCTCTGATGTGCACGTCCTTTTTCATAAGTTTATCGTGATATGTATAAGTAAATTCTTCCCGATGAGGACGTGAATGAACAGAATGCACCGCCCTCAACGCTGCCTTCTCTAAACCACCTAGAGGATCAAATTCCCTGAAGATAATTCCTGAAAAAGTAAGCATCACCATCCCTAAAAATAAACTGACCCACACATTATCAAGGATAGGAATTTCCATCGAGCCTTCCCAAACTCCCCTCCAAAACAGAATGATCCCTGTAGCACCAAATAATGACCACAAGAAATGCTTATCGGACTCCCGCATGCGATAAATGGCAAATCACCTCTTTTAGTTTTCTGGAAGAATTCACTTTATATACTTTTCCGTAGTGCCTGCACAATAAAAAAAGTCGTCATGAGGGTCATGGCCTTGGAGCAAAATCAGGAGAACAGCCGATTCCATGCATGCTGTTCGACGCATTATCTCCGATCAACGGAGGAGCAAGTCTCCGCCATGACCCACAAAAAGAGACTTTCTATGGAGCCTGTAGCACAGGGGAAGAAGTCCGAAGAAGACCAAAAGAGAAATGTCAAAAACCACCATTCAAAGAGTGGTGGAATTTTTAGCGTTTAAAACAAAGCTAAAGCGGTAAAAAGATCTAAGCAGGAACGGTATTTTGCACCCATTCAACACGATAAGAACAAGGTAATTTGAACGAAGCACGGTGCATAGCTTTTCTTGCCAACTCCACGTGTTGCTTTTCTACTTCACATTTGAACAATCTTTGACCAGGTTTAATTTGCGCAGCGACACCGATGGTTTTACCAAAACTCAGCTGCATACCTGTACTCATACGGTCAGCCCCAGCCCCTGAAGCAAGGGGGTTTTCCCTTAAGACGTGATGAGGATATACCATTAATTTGAGACGGAAACCCGTTTTTCCAAGATTCTTTTCAAGAAGTCTGTTTGCACTCAGACGCGCGGACTCTAAGGCAAGATCTCTAATTTGCAGGGAATTCTTCGCAACAAGGTACACCGAATACTCAAAAGGTTTTTGCAAATTGCCCGTGTCAAACAATGCAATTCTGCACGGAGGTCTTGCGTGAACATAATTGTATTTACTTTTTTTACTAAAACGTGTGTATGGTCTTTCTACGGCCCGATACGCTGCAAATTTTCTTTTCTTTACCATACCAACAAGGAACAACGACCCATTTATAAAGCTTGCGCCCAGCGTTCCGCCCGGACTCCCTGAAAAGGGAAGACAGTAGCAAGAATTTCCTTGTGCCTAACTCTCTACTTTTCTATTTTGAAGCGAAACTATACCCATTTAATTTTATTTATTTTAATTTTAATTTTTTGTTTTGAGAACTTTGCAAAATGTCAAAAAATGGAGTGTTTTAGGCAAAGTTCTCTTTTCAAACTTCTGGCAGATTACTTTGAATAAGCGATAAATCAAGGGGTTATTCAAAGTCCCCTATAAACTAGATAAAAAGAGATAAAAAAATTGAAATGAGAAAAT
>JAGWAF010000074.1 GCA_018302085.1 Candidatus Woesearchaeota archaeon
AAAGGTATCCGCCTTCTTTTTTCACACCGGCGCGAGCAACTTTTTCCGCTCTTCCTCCCTTGCCTTTCTTTTTTCCGCGAGCCATGGATGCTCGTGAAACGTCTCCTTGTTTGTCAACGAAGTAGAGATATCCTGCCTGTTTTTTTACGCCAACTTTTGCGACTTTTTGTGCCATTTCATTCCCTCCAATTTTTTTATCGACGAGATTCTTCCCGTTCTATGCATCGGTACACCTCGAGGTATATAAATGTTTCGACTTCTCCCTCGAGAAAGAGAAATAATTTCTTTTTTTCTCCTCCCACACCGTAAAGGCAAAAAATAAAAAATAGAAAAGTATATAAAGAATCGTCCTCTCAACGCAATCAGTGAAAGTAGGTGGTGGCGTCGTGTTTAATCTGTTAAAACAATTTGTGAAAAAAGTTCTTGGCGATCTTTTTGCAAAGAAAAAGCATGTGAAGATCGGCCTGTATGGTCCTCCCAATGGGGGAAAAACAACCCTTGCGAACAGAATTTGTAAAGATTGGCTGGGCGAGGAAATGGGTACCGTTTCTAACATTGCTCACGAAACAAGAGAGATCAACATTAAGGAGCAGATCTCCATTGAATCGAAAGGAAGGCAATTGTCCTTTAATCTTGTCGATACTCCGGGAATTGCAACTAAGATTGATTATGAAGACTTTGTGAAGGTGGGCATGAGTGATACTGCTGCAAAGAAGCGTGCAAAGGAGGCAACCAAGGGTGTCATTGACGCAATAAAGTGGCTTGATGAAATGGACATTGTGATTGTCGTTCTCGACGGCACCAAGGATCCGTATTCGCAAGTGAACATTACTATCATTGGAAATCTTCAGGCAAGAAAGATTCCTGTGCTTATCATAGCAAATAAGATTGATTTGAGAAAAGCTTCGTTGAAGAAGGTCCAATCGGCCTTCCCTCAATATAGCGTTGTTGGTATCTCTGCAAAATATGGAAAAAACATCGAAGAGTTCTATGAATCGCTCTTCGTGTTGGCGGGCTGAAAACTATGGTCACTTTGCAATTCGTTCCCTACACAGAAATTGAAAGCTTAAGCAGCATCGGGAGAATTCGCAAACTCCTGAACATCACAAAACAAAATAAAATCGTGCTCCTCCAGGGTCGTTTGAGATCTGACGAGGAAGCGGAACTCATTAAAACGACGATGGAAGAAATCAATAAAGATTTTACAGGCATTGAGCTGGCCGTCATTAGTCCTCACAGGGACACTACGGGAGTAAAAAAGTTAAAGTATAACGTGATGAACATGGTCCTTGGAGATCGTCAGGGTTTAACGATTATTGGCCCAGCTTCTTTGGTAAAACAAATTAAGAAGGACCCGCATAAAATTGAATTGTTTATGGATCAAAAAAAAATAAGAAAAAAAGGTAAAAGGTAACCATGCCACACCAATGCGTGCGATGCAGTAATTTTTATGAGGACGGCGCACAAGAAATTCTTCAGGGTTGCCCCTGCGGAGCAAAGCTTTTTTTCTATATCAAGAAGGAAAAACTAGAGGCTACAAAACAAGAAATAAAGGATCTCGCCCTTTCCCAAGATGATAAAAAGCAAATTGAACAGGATGTATACGAGCTTTTGGGTAACGAAGTTGAGGAGGAGTATCCAGTCATTTTAGATTTTGAAGCCATTCGTGTGTTGCAGCCAGGAAAATACGAATTAGATTTGGTTAACCTCTTCAACAGTAATTCCCTTATTGTTCGCCTGGAGGAAGGTAAGTACCTTATTGATGTTGCAGAAACCTTCAGAAAAATCCGTGCGGAAAAAGAAAAAAAATAAGTTAAATAAGTTTGAAATCACAGCATTTCCAAAATTCTTTTCTTGAATTTCAAAAAATCTTTCTTTGTCACCCTCCCACCCGCTGCAGGAATATGACCTCCTCCGCTTCCCTCTAATCCTTGTAACGCTTTTTCAACAAGGTCGTTCATTTTTACCTTCTGATCTTGTCTTCGGAGACTGAGGGCAACAAATGTTCCCTGATCTGCGCAGGTAATCAAGGTCATGTGAGGATATTTCATGCTGAGAATCGTGCTTAAATTTGATTTGATATTATGGGCTGATTTTAAAAAATAAAAAATCAGTTCCTTCCCGGGATGGAATTCTGCAAGTTTTTTTACATTTTTTGCATAATAATCAATCTCTTTCTGAATAACCTTTGCGTATTTTTTCAGTGAAGAATTCAAAACCTCGTGAGGCCTTCTCGCAGTAAACAAGATCTGAAATACCTTTTTCATCTGCCGGTAATCATAGCATTCAGTCTGCGATATCAGCTCCGCAATCCTTCCAAAAATGTTATCAAAAGGATTTTTGGGAGTCCTTCCTTTGTATTTTTTAATCTCTTTATCAACAAAATTTTTCCATGACGCATAAGCAATATCCCCCACAATGCCTGGGCAGGCCTTCCAGGCAACATCCTCCAAATCCACATGCCTGCTCCAGAGATCATACGCCAGTTTTGAAGTACAATACCTTGAAGGGTCAACGGGAGATCCAAGAATCTGTGGTTTCATCAATAGGATGCGATGAGGATATTTTCTCTGATTGAAATCAAAGTACACTTTGTGGTGATCGATAATGAGAACATCTGCAAACTGTGCAATGTCCTCAACAATCTCTGGCTCCTGATCAACTGCCTTATCGGTCGTAATCACTTTTGTTATTTTTTTATTTTTCAAAACCTCCAGTGTTTTTTTCGTCAAGGGTATCTCTCCAGGTTTCTGATGATGCACAACATCAATGCCCCTTCCACGTAAGCGTTGTAGAGCATGATGAGTAACAACTCCTGAACAAATGCCGTCCGGATCAATATCATGGATCAAAGCAATCTTATCTTTGTTTGAAATTCCTTTCACAAAATCATCGAACTGAGAATATAATTGTTCATTCATGGTTATTGTCTAAAGTGTGAAAGAATGAAGTCGAGAGCGAAAGAGACATTTCGCCAGCCGAACATCAAAATAAATATTGCGAGCAGGTAATATCCTACTTTGTGTTTGAACGTTTCATTTTTGGTATGCATCTTTTCATCTTCTTGTCTGGGTCTTGTTGGTCTTGCCGGGGGTGATCCGACATAAAAAAAGAAATGGCGCTCTCTTTTAGAAGTCAAAGCGCCAATTCAATTTTTTTGAGGGATGGTGGGAATAGGAAGATTATATCAGGCACGTCGAGTGAAAGGTAACGCAGATGAACAGAATCATCATTGCCTGATATAATCTTGAACTCCATAGCTAGTGTGAAGGACGAGAGGATAGCCATAGACTCCCGTCCATATGAAGTGATGTGTTTGATTTTTGATTTAACCGTTGGGTTGATGGGATCTTCTGATCTGTTCATGAGCTGTTGTTAACATTTCTTGATAGTCAAGTCCGTCAACACCATACTCTACGATGGCCGTTTTAACTTTAACACCTTGAACGCGTAATTTTTCCTGAATGTTTGTATTCATCTCCTGCAATTGCTGTTTATCGCTCGCAGGGGAAACAACAACAAAGACGTCACTCAACTGGGTTAAAACCTTGTTGTCAATGTGAATATCATAATTGGTATAATATTTGCTGAAGATTTTATCCTGTTTCTTGGCACATCCTTCAATGGTTTTGCCCACCATTGTTAAAACATCTTGAGTGCTTAAGCTGCCGAGTTGCGCATGATTCAATTCGTTTACTTCTACAACCATGAGGCCGTAGGTTACTTCTTTTGCCATGTTTTCTCCTCGCTTTTGTGATGATCTGATGATTGTGATGGTTCGGTGAAAATGATAAGTAAATAAAAAAATTTATGAGGGTGGTTGGTATGCTCGTGCTAACTCCTCAACTTTCAAATAGATACTTCCCGCGGTACTAAAAATCTCATCAGGTCTGGGGCTTGGCTTTCTTATTAAGTTTCCAGCATCAATTGCGATATGATGGTGGGGGTCTTGGGCAACATCATCGGCGCTCATGTCAAGACAGTAGCCAATGGCATCCATTATCCTTTCCTGGATGAACCTTGCCATTCCATGCAAAACAGTTCGTTGGTCTCCTCTGGACAGTATCGTTGCGTTATTTTGTAACAGATAACACACGCCTTGTATGGCCGTGTACGTTGCTCTTTGATCAACAACGTTGCCATTAATGCTGTTTACATCTAAAAGGTGCAACGCATTTCCTAACCTGCTTGTCAAGCCAATGTCTTCCTGAATTTCTACAGCTCTATCTATTGTTGCGGTTGTGAAGTTAATCACCTCTTTTTCCTACAGAGGACTTTGAAAAGTCTTTTTTAATGATTTTTCAAAGTAATCTGCCAGAAGTTTGAACAAATTGGGAGATTATTCAAACTTCTCTGCACATTATCTCTACTTTTCTGATCTCTTTCTGGGGGATTCTATTTGGGGGATATGCTGGGGGGTTTTGTGCTAAAAACTTTTTCACGACTTTTGCTTAACTGACTAACCCTTTAAAATGGGAAAAATGGAAAAATAAAAAAGCACAAGGGTGCCTTGGTTTGAATTTACAGGCATATAGCGTACGACACTCAGCACTGTTTTACTATCCTGCGAGTTTGTGTCTTGCATCAGCAGGAAAGGCCGTTAAAGGCAACCAAGGACACAGCATTGTGTTCTTGCTTTCGCCATTTGTTCACCGTTTCGTTTCGGGTTTACACGCCCACAAGCGTTGCTTGCGAGCATACTCCTTCCTACCCAAAACATTTATATATACTTACCGTACATACAGTCATACAGGTACGATTTGTACGTACTTCGTTTTAAAAAGAGGACTTTGAATAACCCCCTGATTCATCATTTATTCAAAGTAATCTACGAGAGGTTTGAACAAATTTAACAGAGAACTTTGCAAAACATGAAAATGAGGCCCAGCCATGACTATTTCAAACTTCTCAGTAGGTTATTCAAACCTCTCAAAAGAGGTGGCTTATGCACATCCGTAAACTAGTGAAAGCAGGGCAGGCTTCCCACACTGTTTCTTTACCCAAAGACTGGATTACCAAAAATAAACTGAACAAAGGTTCTGTGGTTTATATCGAAGAAAAATCCGATGCGGAACTTCTCGTAACTCCTCAGATGCACCAGCAACGTGAGCCCGCAAAAAAAGAGCTCACAATCTCAATCGATAATAAAGATCAGGGCACTATCCAACGTGAACTCACTGCAGCCTACGTCAATAATTACAGCTCTATTATTTTTTCCGGAAAACAGGTTGAGAAGAATGCAAAACTGCTTCGTTCCATTGTCCAGGAATTCGTGGCTTTAGAAGTTGCGGATCAATCAGCCTCCCACATGATCGTGAAGGATTTGCTGAACCTCGAGGAAATTTCTATTGAACAAACTTTACGCAGGATGGATATGATCATTCGCTCCATGTTAAAAGATTCGATTGCGGCCTTGGAAGGAAAACACGTGCTTGATAAGATTGAATACAAAGATGAGGACATCAACCGTTTGTATTTTCTACTCTATCGTCTTTTGAAGAGTGCACTCATCGATAGCCATTTCGCAGAAAAACTTTCCCTTTCCAATGCCGAAATTCTAGGGAGATGGTACCTCATTGTCAACCTTGAAAACGTTGCAGATTGTGGTAAAAACATTTGTAAAATCCTTTCCTCCCTGGAAAAAAATCAGGATAAAGAAAAACTCAAAGAGCTTTATCACCAAATTCAGGAATCGTACGAATTAGCAATGAAATCTTTTTTTTCGAAAAATAAAAACAGTGCCGACGATGTTGCAAAGAGACGTATACCTCTTTTTGATGTGTGCGATTCCTATTTTGAAAAAAATAAAACCGCGCAAACTGCCTTACTCATTGAGCAATTCAAATCCATGGAAAGCCTTATCTGTAACATTGCAAGGATTGTGATAGATCATGAATGAAATGCAGGAGCTGGCGCGTTCCAGATTATGGACTATCAACCAAGAACATTACGCGCAAGAGTGGGATCTTCCATTTCTCTTGGTTGACCGTGATGCAACTATTTTATTTACCGCGGGAAAACTTCCATTTTTGTATGAGCTGATTGAGCATAAGGCACCACAACAGGAAAAGCATCGTCTGAAAACATGCCTCGATGGTGTTGGGAAGGATATCGTAGTATACGAATCAATTTCAGGATTGTATCATTTTGTGCAGCCTATTTACATTAACACCATCCTCGCAGGCGCATTGGTTGTTGCCGCTATAAGGGATAATCGTGATCTTTCCCATCATCTCGCGCACCTTGCTTCCACCCTCAACCTTGAACAAGACGAGCTTCTCGATGAATACCACCGCTTGCAAATTCAAAATTTTCATGCCCTAGAACAATTGAAGAAAGTGTTGAAAGTCTTAGGCAACCTTTTCCTTCCCATTGCAAAGAGTGATACAAAAGCAAATCAAAAAATTTCTCAACTACAGGCGTTGCAGAAGGTCCATGAGCTTTTTGAAAATGCCCTTGATCTGAAATCAGTCTTGTCGATACTCACCTCCACTTTAGTAGAGGAGGCAGATCTTCTGAATTGTACCGTTGTTCTTCTCGATCAACAAAGGAAGCATTACCATTGTGCCGATCAAAGTCTCCCATATGAGCAAATTGAGGAGGTGGTATTAAAACACATGTGCAGGGTAAAACAAACACTGGCAATTCCTAACTTGAAAGAAGATTTTATGTTTCGTCATATCGTCTTTGACCCCAAAAATGCTTCTGCGCTCGCTCTTCCTCTTGAAGTGGCTGAGGAGGTCAAGAGTTTTGTTGTGCTCTATGCGAGAGTTGAGAAAGAATTTTCACCTGCGCAACTTGAACTGTTCAGAGAAATTCTTCTGCGTGCTAAAAAGGCCATTGCAAAAGCATCTCAGTTTACGAATGTGCAGAATGAAGCTGCAACCGATCGTCTTACAGGACTCCAAAATCGCGCGTATTTCATGGATGCCATTTCTTCTATTCTAAAGCAAGCGGAAGTCACGCAAGCAGCAACCTCCCTTATTTTGTTGGATATCGATAATTTCAAGCAATTAAATGATCAGTATGGCCACCAAAAAGGGGATGAGGCGTTAATGATACTTGGCAAGATTTTGAAATCAAACATTCGCCCGCAAGATCTCGCTGCACGTTATGGGGGGGAAGAATTTGTAGTCTTGCTTCCTGAAACGCGGCATGAAGAGGCTCGAAGCATTGCAGAAAATATGAGAATGAGCGTCGAACAGGAAAATTTTTCAGGATTGCACCTCACTATTAGTATCGGTCTCGCCTGTTCCTTAAATTCATCGCTTCATACTCCTGAGCTCTTGAAAGAAGCAGATAAATGCCTATACTCAGCAAAGGCCGCTGGAAAGAATTGCGTGAAAAGCTGCATCATTGTTGATAAATCTCTTGGAAGTGTTGCAGTTGATGATGCAAATGAGTTATACGTTCAGAAGTAATTAGAGCTTTTTTAGTTTTATCGTTCTTTTTTTATCGTTTTTTCTTTCTTTTTTATTTTTTCTATTATTTTTTTGTTTAAATTTATTTTACCTTTTTTTATCTTAATCTTATTCAAGATTTGTCCATAACAATATCGAACCACTTTATTGGTCCATATAAACCAAAATAATGGTTACTTATACGGTTTTGTCTTTGAGAGCTTAATTTTATGTTCTTAACCCTGATTACGTCATCAGCCAACTTTCTGGGGTAGAATCTGGTTCATTAGAATCTGCGAAAATTGCTGCTCTTGGGCGGGCCTCTTGGTTGCACAACTTCTACGGTGATTCCGATTTCGGTGCTGGTGGCCGTGTCGTCGACGGCCAAGACCGCGTTCGTGGGGTACGTCGTCGCGCGAGCGAAGCGAGCGCCCCCAAAGGTGTCGTCGCTTTACCTTCTTTTGATGATGTCTTGAGCTATTCGACACCTTTTGTTTCCGAAGAAAGACGAGAGGAACACTCAGCTGGTTTGCGAAGACTTTTTGGTATTTCTCAATAATTATCTTTCTATTTTTTCTAAATTTTTATAAAAAAGTAAGAATAATTTTACTTCCCACTCACAATCTCAACAACATCGCCTTGCTGTAATACATAATCTTTCCCGATTGGCTTCTTCGTTTTTACATTCAGAGCGCGAATGAAATTTTTACCAAAATCAGTGTGTAATCTAAAAGCAAAGTCCAAGGCGGTAGACTGTGATGGCATTAAAAAACAGTCTGGCAGGCAATTGCCATGCTGATCTACGAGATTATTTACTCCCCCAGGAAATACGGCTACACAGTGTAGTAGTTTAAACACGGCAATATCTAAAGTATCTTGCACTCCTGTAGAGCCATATTTATCTAGAATTTTTCCCTGAATAAACTGCAACGCTTTTTTCTGCGCGTCATTCAACATCTCTTTCCGAACTGCAGGGAATCATAAGATAATCAGGAAACATTTTTTTCAACCTTTGAAAGTTGGATTCCCCGGAAACCATGTCAATTTTATTGCACGCAATCACCATAGGTTTTGTTTTTTTACGAAGGTGTACCGCCATCTGCTTTAATTGGTCCTCACTCCAGGAGGAAAGGTGTTCAGGAACCAAATCTAATTTTTCTATAACCTCTTCTACCATCTCCTGACGTACTTTTAACCCGCTCAATTGTTTTGTAATCGCAAACGCAACTTTGCCTTTTTCCTGCATCACAGTTCTGACAAATTTCTCCCAGCCTTTTTTAATAATGCCAAGGTACCACATATCTAATTCAACTTCTAAGAACTTGATATCTTCTGCAGGATCGTAACTTCCAGGCTCTACATTTTCTCCTTTTTCATTTGTGCTTCCTGCAACATCAATGACGTGAATCAGAACATCTGCTTGTCGTAGATCATCCAAGAATTGGTTTCCCATTCCTTTTCCTTCATGTGCTCCTGGTACTAAACCAGCAACGTCCAGCATCTGTACGGGTACAAATCTTTTGTGATGCAAACAATACCCATCCCGAGGATTGCATTGTTTATTGAAAAATGCATCGACACAATCAATTTTTGCATATCCAACTCCGGAATTTGGTTTGATTGTTGTAAATGGATAAGGAGCGATCTCAGCCTCTGCAAGCGTGGCCGCTTTGAAAAACGTACTCTTCCCTACGCTGGGTTTTCCTACAACACCGATTAGCATAAGACAAGGGAACTGAGGCTGTTTAAAAAGTTATTCTTTGGCATGTTTTCAAAATGTTTATATACCATGTTTTCCAGGAGAGCTTCCATGGCCGAGATAAGTCACCTTTACGATAAATATAATGGCAATTACCTTGAATGTGCTTTTTTCACGGTTAAATTCAGGGATGTGTTCTCGATGCAGCGATTGTATGAGCTGCTTCATGAATGGCTTGTTGAGGAGGAGTGGGCCGGTCACGTGAGGGATGATGCCACTTTTCCGGAAACT
This sequence comes from Candidatus Woesearchaeota archaeon, assembly GCA_018302085.1. GTDB lineage: Archaea > Nanobdellota > Nanobdellia > Woesearchaeales > JAGWAF01 > JAGWAF01. The sequence continues at coordinate 9,391 of JAGWAF010000074.1, forward strand.
TTTTATCTGAAAAGGGAAGATCAAGTTTCAGGAATTGAACAGTGGATTCATTGGCGTTTAAAGAAATATGCTGAGGGAAGCGAAAACTGGAGAGCAGATATGCTTGTGCAATTTCACATTCTGAATTTGAAAGATACTGAGGTGCTTCATCAGGGGCAAAAGTATAAAGCCAACTCTGGGGAAGTTGAGATTAAATGTTGGGTTAACCTTGTTCCTGAATTTATCAAGTGGCGTGAAAACTTCATCTTAAAGCATTTTATCGATGTTTTCTGGAAACGTTTTCTCTGGAAGGATAGAGAACGATGGAAAAACGACTTTATGAGAGAAGGCTATCGTTTTCAGGAAGCTATTAAGGGTTATTTCAAATTAGTCACGTTCCTGCCAGAATCAGAATTACAGGGTTTCTACCCGAAGAAGGATTTTACGACGTAACCAGACGACGTAACTAGCAACATTTATAAACAAATTTGCCCAGAAGATCGTTATGGTGCTTCAGCGTATAAGACAGCATGTCATGGTTATTAAGCACAATGGTATTTTTGATATGCAACACTTATTTCACGCGATGCATGACTGGTTTGAAAGTTCTGGGTATGAATTTCACGAGAGGCAGGCTAAACACAAAGTGCCCTCGCCAGCAGGGTCAGAAGAAGAATACCGTTGGTTCGCAGAAATGGACATTACAGAATACGTTAAATTTACCATTGCCATTTTTATGCACGTCTGGGATTTGAGGGAAATTGAAGTTGTCAAGCATGGGGAAAAGAAAACCCTTACTCAAGGGCGCATCCTCATCGAGATTACTCCAACTTTACAACTCGACTGGACAGAACGTTTCGGAGGCTCCAAATTTATGCAGGGCTTGCAAGATTGGTTTCATAAATATATCTGGAAACATGAGATAGAAGATCTTTGGTGGGATGAGTTGTATTATCGTTCGTACAAATTACATCGCGTCATTAAAGAGGCTTTAGAATTCGAAACAAAAACCAATGCCAGTGAAGGGAGATGGTAAACTATGTCAGAGCGTCAAATAGTTGTTGAAAAAATGCATCTTGAGTATGAAGGTCTTTTCAGCGTTGCAGAGCTCTACAAATTTATCAATGAATGGCTCGAAGATAAAGGATACGATAAGCGAGAAAAGAAAAATATTGAAGCAGTTCATCCCGAGGGAAAAAGTATTGAAATTGAAGTGGAGCCCTGGAAGAAAGTAACTGACTATGCAAAGAACGTGATCAAATTAAAAATGGCCTTTGAAGAAGTCAAGGAAGTTGAAATAGAAAAGGAGGGCGCGAAGGTAAAATTAAACCAAGGAAAAGTCCATATCACCTTCGACGGATATTTGGAAACTGACTACGAAAACCGCTGGGAAGGAAAACCTATTTTCTTCGTGATCCGTACAATGTTCGATAAGTATGTGTATGCGCCATTCACCGCGGGCTTCACAGAGGGTGTTAAACGGGATATCATGCACCTCCACAACAATATCAAAGCATTCTTGAATTTGTACAGGTTCTAAAACTCACAAAAAAAAGTTAGAGTGAAGGTCGTGGCCTTGGAGCAGAATCAGGAGGCAACGCGATTGGTGCAGCGTTGCCGACGCAACATCTACGATCAACGGAGTAGTAAGTCTCCGCCATGACCCACAAAAAAGAAAAATCTTCCACGGAGCCTGTCATCTGCAAACCTTTTTAAACCTCGCTGCTCCTCTCCATCCTATGCCCTGGTAGCATAGTAGCCATTGCGTCTGACTTGTACCACAAAGGTAAGCAATCAGAAGGTCGCGAGTGCAATTCTCGCCCGGGGCTTTCTCGCCAGGATGCAGGAAACTGGGAATTGAAAGGAGACCCTCAAAACCTTTTTAAAGGGGCTCGCAACTAGTACCCTCATGGAAGAATCCGAAATCCCTGTGGAAGAATTGTACGATAAAATCAAAAAGAAGTTTAGTCTGCCGGACTTCGGCCCCTTAGACAATGAGTTTGAAATTTCCACAATAGAGGATGAGAAATTTCTCCTGAGGCAAGTTGCAAAGAAAATCAGTGAAAGGTTGCAGAACTTTCAGAATATTTTTGCAGATGTTCTCAACCCAGATATAAATTCGTTGGCTGTGCTTCACGAGTCAAAATTTTTCGATGACGTCGTAAAAGAAAAATTATTCATTGCCTACCAAAAACTGATGCTTCTCCAAAGAAAATTTCTAGAAGCAGACGTTCTCCTGGATGATAAAAACACTGCAAAGCTTATCAACGACGCGTGGATCCAATACCCTTCCATTAAGCAAGAAACCAAACTTCTTGTTGAACAATTAAAGCATACCTGGGAAAAGGCCCTGGACCCTAAGGAAGAATTAAGGTATTTCGGATGATGCACGTTATTTTGTTAGGACCCCAAGGTGCGGGCAAGGGTACGCAAGCAAAGATGCTCTCCAAAGCGTTTGCTCTAGCGCACATCTGCACAGGTGATCTGTTCAGGGAACATATCTCAAAACAAACAGCTTTTGGGAAAAAAGCAAAGCAATTTATTGATGCAGGAAAGCTCGTTCCTGATTCCCTCACGATTACAATGATAAAAGAACGCTTTGCAAAGCCTGACTGTAAAAAAGGTTTTATTCTAGATGGCTTTCCCCGTACCCTCGCACAGGCGGAAGCATTAGACGAAGTTGTTGACATCACTCATATTATTGAAATCAAGATTGGCGATGCCTTAGCAATAAAACGTCTTACCTCAAGGCGGCAATGCAAAGTCTGTGGAAAAATCTATGGCATTGATATCCCAGAAAAGGTCAAGGGTAAATGCGACAACGACAACTCCCCCCTTTACCAAAGGGATGATGATAAAGAAGGGGCCATTAAGAAACGTTTACACCTTTATCATGAAGAAACCGAACCATTATTGGAATACTACAAGCCAAGAAATATTACTTTTTCAGTGGATGGCTCTCTTCCTGTAGAGAAGACCTTCCAAGCGCTAAAGAAGATTCTTGAGGAAACATCTCTATAGAAAAAGTCGTTGCAAAGAAAAGATTTATATACTTGTAGTAAATAATTATTTACTTGAGGTAAATACATGGTTTCATTTACTGAAAACGAAGCAAAGACTCTGGCATTCCTAACAAGGAATTTCTCTCAAAAATATACGATCAATCAATTGGCCAAGGAGCTGAACTTAAGTCCTGGCGGAATGTTTAAAATCCTTAAGAAATTAAAAAGCCAAGACTTTCTCAGGAGTGAAAAGATAGGAAATGGTATAATCTATAAAATAAACTTTGATTCCCAAGAAGCGCGAGATGTCTGCACGATTTCTTTGGTTCAAAAAGACATTTCCCCTTATCTTAGGGCTTTGATAAAAGATTTGCAAATTTTCAAAGATAAAACGCAAATAGCTATTCTTTTCGGTTCCATTCTTAAAAAGGAAAACGAAGCGCGGGATATAGACATCCTCCTGGTTTTTGAAAAGAAAAAGTTTAACGCTGTTGAGCAGGGTATTGAAAACTTAAATAAAATAAAAACAAAGAAGATTCATGCTGTTTATCAAACAAAGGAAGATCTTATCAAGAATATTCATAAATGTGACAAGGTAATCCTTGAAGAAATAAAAACAGGTGTTATCCTTTGGGGCAGACGAGAACTAGTTGAGGTTATCAAGAATGGGCAGAGTTGAAGATACGTTCAAATGGTGCCTGGTGCAAGGGCAAAAAGGGGATAAACATAAGGGATTAAGAAAGGTGGAAAAAGATTACCAAAGTGCTGACGAGCAGATCAAAAAGGCTGATTCAGATCTTATCACCATGCAGTATCTCTACGAAGGAGATAAGACGGACTGGGTTGCCAGCACGGCCTTTTATGCAATGTATCATTCTCTCCTTGCAATTATTTACAAACTTGGTTACGAATCTAGAAATCAAGAATGTACAATTACGCTCATAGAAAAATGTATACTAGATAAGATTATAAATCTCGAGCAACGCTATGTTGACATGATCAGAACCCTCCAAGAAGGCATTGACGATGCAAAAACCATAAGGGAAGAGATGCAATAGAGAAGTTTGAAATAACAAGAAATACTCAAACTTCTCTAGAGAACTTTGCTCAAAACGCACCATTTTTTGAATTTTGCAAAGTTCTCAATATGGTTCAGAAACTGGACTTGAAGAAAAACGTTGTAAAAAGCTTATGGATAATGCTAAATCATTTGTGCAAAGGGTAAAAGAAATCTTAGAAGAAATAAACTAAAAACACTTATTCTACAAATCCTTACTGAGGAAACAACTGTCGAATAACTTCTGTAGCATATGATGATTTCCCTAATGTGAATGTTATTTTCATTTTCTTTTTTCCAGAATTCATTTCATCATCCTCAAGTTCTCCAACAGATAAACCTTTCACATCGATCAAAACCGTTCTCTCCCCGCCTTCAAGACTCATTTTTTTAAATTGCTGATTGACAAAATCTCGCGTAGTTATTTTTTCTTTTTCAAGAATCTTTTTAATAATCCTGCTAACTTCATCATCTCCTATGACAGTATCAAATCCAACCAAAGGAATTTTTTCATTTTTCACTTCTCCTTTTTCCAATATGCTCTTTGCAGTTTCGTTCCAAAGAAAACTTTGATATGCCTGCACGTACAATTTTAACAATTTCAGGGGAATCTTCTGCAATGCCCCGAGGTAATCATTCGGGTACTGCAACAAATATTCATCCATGGCACTTTTATAATCACACCCGTACAGAAAGAGAAGTTCTACAGCTTTCTGATATTTTCTTAAGATGATACTTTTTCCTATTTCAACATTTCCTTGTGAGAATCTCTGCGGCCCATAATAATTAATAAAAATTTTTGGTACAACCTGTTTTTTCTCAACATCTCTCACAACAATTATAAATCGGTTTCCCTGATGGCTTCCCAGGCTCACAGGTTCGTTATGAAACCCCACGAATTCGAGTTTTATCCAGTCCCTGGAAAATTTTTCAATTCGTTCTTTTTTTACATTTTTCAAAGAAATCAGTTGTCGAGTCACTGCATACTTGTCTTTGGTCCCCGCAAACCCAACGTCTTTATGCTTTATCCCAAAGAATTCACAAAGAAGATCAACGGCCTTTTGCACAGTATAATTTTCTTTTGTTAACCAGCAATAGGAGTAGCATCCTCCTCCCAAAGAGAGGTTTTCCCATATTTCATCAACTTGAAACTCTTCAGGTTTTGCCTTGATGAT
>JAGWAF010000039.1:0-1370 GCA_018302085.1 Candidatus Woesearchaeota archaeon
CGTACCCACGTTCGGCACTTCAACTTGAAACGGCATTTTTGTATGTTCAGCATTTAACATTTTGTATTCACCCTATCACTCTCCTAATTAGGGTTATTTATATAACTTACTATTGTAACCACCCAGTAGTAGAGATTATAATTAGTTTGTATATAGAAAAATTACAACTGTGACAATTCACACTCTTCAACTTCTGCAACAAGAAGCTGCATTTTGTGGAGCAGAACCGTTGCAGCATTGCCTTTGTCATTTTTGAGTTCTGAAAGAGCGAGCTGCGCCAATTCAGATAGAGTAATCACATCCATGTTTTGTTTGAGTAAACCTTTGTCATGCGCATCAAGACGAAGCTGCGCTTCAATGAGAACAATTTCTTTCTGGTCTTTTGCAAGGAAATCTTGTATCAACTGGAAAGCTTTTTGAAACCTTCCAACTTGGATATCGAGCAATGCTTTGCCTAAATCCTCGCCCATATCCTGAATCCAGGAACGTACAATTCTCGTGAGTTTCCCCCCCAACTCCTGACGTTTCTGAAAATCTTCGATTTGCATAATCTCTTTTCTGAGAATGGGATATATAAAGATTGTGAGAGCCAGGCCACTATTTCTTTTTCAACGCATGCTTCGCCTGTTTGAAAAAACCCATCAAAGCGTAAGCTTCTCTTTTAGTGAGAAAGCTTTTTCCCATGATGCGTTTCCAGACTTTAAGCTGCGTCTGCTTTTTTGTAGGGGTGGGAAAGTGAAGCTTGCCGATAACGTCCTTGAACATGATAATCACTTGCTTTTTTTCTCTTTCAGAAGCCATCGTGACTTTTTCATGGGGCTTAACATCACCTGAATGCTTGTATAACTCATAAAGGAGTATAGCAACGGCATGACTCAAGTTAAGAGATTGGTACTCCCTCTTTGTTGGGATAGTTACCACAAAATCACATTGCTGAACTTCCTCATTTGTTAAGCCCGTTGTTTCCCTACCAAAAACCAAACCCATGTTTTGCTTTGATTTCGGAAGAAGATCGATAAGCTGATCAGGACTCATCGGAGACCTTGGAACATTAAAGTCCGTGCCAAGACGAGCGGTCGTGCCAATCAAGGTGTGCATCTTTGGAATTTTCTTTACTATTTTTGCTTTTTTTAGTGCCATCATTTTCGGGTTCGACGATTATTATACTCAGCATCCTTTTTTCCGAAAGGTTTCCGTATTTAAAGGTTCAGTTTCGGAAATCTTGCGACGGGTTACAGAAACTTTTCGGAATTTTCTCAGTAAAATATTTTAAGCAGGGAAACTTATTGTTTTTTATCTTTTTGAGGTGATAGAAATGAGATACAAACTAGCGATAGCTCTCATCATTTTAATTGTTACCCTACAGCCGG
>JAGWAF010000039.1:1416-12816 GCA_018302085.1 Candidatus Woesearchaeota archaeon
TTTCATTGATCCGAATGATGATACCAAGAAAAAAGTTATCTTAGGAGTGCCTGAAACGGCGGATTATATCTCTGTAGAACTGGATGATCCTAGTTCTGGGCACACTCAAAAATATTTAGCACTCAAAAACTATTACAAAGATATGAAATATGAAGAAGTTTCTGACAGTTTTACAGCGACTTTAACACACGGTGGAAGACTTACTAATGACCCTGCAAAAGGTTTTATCATTGATGGAAAAAAACTCATCCTTGACTTTTTAGGATGTATGAGTTTTCTTGAAGAACAATGCGGACTCAGGATTAATGGCCCGCCCGTGGGGCAGATTCAGGAGGGGCAAGAAATTCAATTAACTGATAAAATAACGTTAAAAATTGAAGAACTTGAAGGATATGGCTGTGATGAAGAAATAAACATCTGCCAAGGATCACCAGATTTGGGGTACAGCAGAATAAAAGTGAAAGTGATGATTAGACAATGACAAATTAATAAGATTTTATTTTTCCGGTAATCAAACCGATTAAAGCGCAGGTTATCCCACAAAGAAGTGTTACAATTACTCCAGTAGTCGAAAGACCAAAGGTTGAATCGATAAAAAAAGACTCCATAAAGGGAAACAAAAAACTCACAATGACAAGCTCAGTTAAATCAAACAACCAACTCAGGTTTCACCTGAACTTGTTATGCATATATCAACTTTTTGTAAAAAACGGGGTGCACGAATATGAAATCTAGAAATGCGTTACGCGTTTATTTTTTAATATCATGGTTTAGAGTTTCGTATTTTCTTTCATGGTTTATTTATAAAATTAGGATAGTGAAATCATTATGACAAGTCAGCATTCGTATAAAATTGCCAGTATTTATGGTGCAGTAATTGGATTATTTTTTGGAATTATCCTTATTGTTTTTTCTCGTAGCTTTGAAGGAACAATCTTTTTTGATTTGATGCTACCTTACCTCGGTTTGGGAAATCTTTTATTGTTTCTCGGAATTTCAACGACAACCGCCGGATGGATAACTCTTTTCGTCGGTCCTTTGGTATACGCTTTATTGGGCGTATTAACTTCAATTGGGTTTATATTTTTAAAATCGAGAATGAAAAACTCTAAAAGAGTTTGGTTATTCCTTATAGCGCCCATATTTTTAATGACGTTACTTTGTGCAGATAATATTTCTGCCTATAAAATGGAACCGGGAATGGAGGCCCATCAACATATAACAAAAGAGGCGTTACGAATATCGTCAACCATTCCTTTTGAGATAAGACAAAATGGAATGAACCCTATAGATACTAATACTAGCATCTTTGCTTTAACAGGCTCATACAACCCTGGGGATGACTTAATAACTGGCTCTGCAGAAGAAGATACCTTCCCTCTTTTCAAAAATCATTATTGGCAACCTGATAGCCCCGGATCTGGGCGATATAATGACGGCCTATCTGGTTTTGGTGGCTCCTATTCCATTGCTTTGAGTACTTTTAAAGCTGAGGCAATAAGAGGGTATAGAGAAGAAAATAAACAAGAGTCATTCTACTGGCTTGGCAGAGTTGCTCATTTATTAGAGGATGTAGCGCAACCTTCTCACGTTCTCCTGGATTCTCATGGTGGGCCATTTCTAGGGGGTTACTCAATTCTTGAAGAGTACACAGGTAATAGGACGATCTTTCAACAATGGCAAGGAAATAATTATGCAAATCAGCAATATCGCTACAAAAGATTAATTCCTGGGTTTCAATGGAGTGATGTGCAGCCAACAAGTTCACCGCACAAAGCGTTTCCTTATTTATTCCAGTTATTCTGGTATACCGCACAAAAAACACAATACTTTGCAAGCGATGATGCAGACAGAAATTTTATTTATAGAGATCTAAACAACACTGTGCGAAACTGGGATTGCTCTGGAACAGGAAACCTTAACCTCTGGAGAAATCAGTTCACTCAATGTACAGATTTTACAAACATTACCCAGTTACCTGCACAAGTTTCACAGGAGGCAAATGCAGTTGTACCCCACGCAATGAAAGCAGTAGCCGCACTCTACAATTTATTTTGGGATACCGTGCATTCCTATGAATGGCCAACTCACTTACAAAATAACAGAAGAAATGCGGTTTCAATTTTAAAAGGAGACATGGGAAGTGTACAACAAGTTTCTATCATGGATATCATTCTTAGCCCAGGCGTACCAGAAGATCATTCGTTAAGAGGAGCAATTGGCGATCTCGATAGAGATAATTATAGAGAAATTGTTTATACCACTGAAAATATACCCAGACGAGAAGGTTTCATTTTAGCAATTGAACAAAACCTGTTAAGACAATCCTTTGAGCGTTGGAGAATTAATCTGGGAGATGTATCAACAGCAGTTCCAAGCATCGCAAATATTGATAATGATCCACAATTAGAAATTGTCTTTGGCATGGCTGGAGGACGAATCATGAGAGTGAATGTTGACGCGTCAGGAACAAGTGCCACCATGACACAAATTTATCAAGTTCCACTAAAATACAGCCAGCTCTATGGCTATGATGTAAGAGGCGCAGTTGGATATACTGCAATTGACGACCTCAATCATGACGGTATCATGGAAATTATTTTTACAGATGCCCATCCCGATGATGACGAATGGACGGGTAGTTTATACGTTATTAATCCCACAGGAACGCTCCTTGCACAAATTGATCTCGCAGATATTAGCGGAGGTGCGTGGGCTCCACCCGCCATCGCTAACATTGATAACGATGATAATTTAGAAATTATTATACCGGGATATTATTCCTTAGAAGCATACGATTATTCACCTTCAAACTTGCAGTTCAGGTGGAGTAATACCATTGCACGAGCTTCAGGAGCAGCAGTTGTGGAGGATGTTGATAACGATGGAAGGTACGAAATCGTTATTAATAGCCAGATGTACGGTTGCGGTCCAGCCCACATTTGTTATTATCGGACCTACTTTTACGATGCTGCCACAGGAGTTAGAGAATGGAGGGTAACTCACAGCTTTGAACCAGTAGCCACTCCTTCCATTTTTAACGTTGATAACGATGACTATCTTGAAATGGTCTTTTCAACGTATAACGTTCCTTACACTAGCTATGGAAATATGAGGGCGTTTGATTTACAAAGTCAAACAACATTATGGACATTTAACAACGGAGGAAACCTCAGGCCAAGTGACATTAGCCCCAGCATTGCTGATATCGACAACAATGGAGAGTTCAACATTATCTTTCCTTCAAATTTTAATCAGAAAATTTATGCCTTGAATCAAGATGGAAATAGCTTGTTTGATTATACCTTCCCAGGAATTACAGGCTCCGCTGTCGCGCTTGGAGACGTAGATAATGACGATATGCTTGAAATTTCCCTGAAAAGACAAGGAAGCCTTATCGTATCTATCATGAGCGGAACAAATACTGTTCCTCAATTGTTTATTGGAAATTATTCTCCCCGCATAAATGAAAATCAGCTTGCAAATGCAATCACCCTGTTTGGAATTACGACTAATGACTTTGATAATAATAGTGTTAGTGTTCATGTTGATTGGCCATTTAATTCCAGCAATCAATGGATTTCTGACTGTCATAGTGAAGGGAATTATAGCGTCGTTATTCAAGCGGATGATGGGAACTTAAGCGCATGGGATGTAGCTAATTTAACTGTGTTGAATACTTGTAGTGAAGAACTGCGCGTTGTGAATATTACAACGATTCCCAACCAACTGAATGTAACGTTTAGAGTTAATGTGACAAATAATTTAATTTACCCTTTAACAAATAGTTACGTTTGGATGGACTTTGGAGATGGAAGCAATGTGACTTGTTCAAATAATGTAACACTGAATCCTGGATATTCCACGCACTGCCAACTTTCACATCTTTATGGAAGTTATGGAAACAAAACTGTCAAAGTAACTGTTGATAGTACTTATTATCATGCTGAAGTAAACAGCACCTTTACATTACAGGCAAATGCACCTCCAGTATTGCAGCCACTTGCGAATGTTACTGTAAATGAAACGCAAACGGCAATTATCAATGTTAATGCAAGTGATCCTGAGCAGAATCCCTTAACTTATTATTGTAATGATACACGATTTACTTTTGTTAATAGCAGTTACCGATGGGCAACGAACTACACCAGCGCTGGAAATTACACTGTTAGAATAGCCGTTTCAGATGGGCAATATAATTCAAGTGGCAATAGTTTTGTAAGAGTTCTTAATGTAAATCGTGTTCCGATTATCATAGGACCAGATAATTTAAGTGTATTCGAGGGAAGCAATATTACTTTTTTTATCAATACGACAGATCCCGATAATGATCCTGTGAATTTAACAGTAAACAATAGCAGATTTGTCAGTCTTGGCGGTGGAAATTATCGTTTTAGTGCAAATTATTCTGATGCTGGATTGTATCGTGCCCGTTTTACTGCAACGGATGGATTCTTAAGCACAACCCACGACTTAAACCTAACAGTTGTCAACGTAAACAGAGCCCCGATAATGACAGGCCCAAACAATCTAACAATTTTTGAGGGAAACAGCACAACTTTTTTTATCAACGCTACAGATCCAGACAATGACCCCATTGTATTGGCTGTTAATGATTCCAGATTTCAAAATCTCGGAGGAGGAAATTTCAGATTTGATGCAAATTACGGCGATGCAGGAGTGAGAATTGCACGATTTACTGCAAATGATGGAAGCGCAAATGGCACACACAACATGACATTAACAGTCATTAATGTTAATCGGGCACCTGTCATTGCGGGCCCAAATAATGGAAGTGTGAATGAAAGCAACTCAATAACTATTTCATTAAATATCACCGATCCAGACAACGACCCCCTTACAGTGAATGTAAATAACAGCAGATTTGTGAATATAGGTGGATACAATTATCGCTTTGATGCAAATTATTCAGACGCGGGAATTCATATTGCGCGATTTACAGCAACCGATGGAGTGAACAGCACAAATCATACGTACACTTTAACTGTTATTAATGTCAACAGAAACCCTGTTGTCATAACAACCCCGGTTATTCGAGGAGGGGAAGGGTATTTGTACACGTATGATGTCAATGCGACAGACCCTGACAGCGACCCCATAACTTATAGCCTGTTAAGCCGCCAGTAGGAATGGTTGTTGATGGAAACACAGGAATTATCACGTGGAGGCCTTCTAGTGTTGGAAATTACTCCGTCGCGGTGCAAGCCAGGGATAGTCTGGGAGGGAATACCGATCAGAACTACACTCTGACCATTGTCTCCAAACTTGCGTGGCTTGCATCATTGCCTGTACAGCCAGCGCCCATATCTGCTGCAAATAACACTATTTAGTTTTCGATTAGATTTTAGTTATTATCGGACTACTGGCTCTGTCCTAAATGAGGGTTAGCAACCCCAGATAAGACGTTTTTTGTTTGAGCTGACAACTACTTCACAAATCCGAGCACTAAAAGAGTTAATAAAATTGCCAAGAAGAATAGGGAAATATATTTCCACACCGCATGGGCCGCTTTTTTGTTTTTCATAATCGCTTCCAAGCAGGTCTTGAGCATTCTGCCACCGTCAATAGGACCAATGGGTACAAGGTTGAAAATCCCGATGCCCAGGTTCAATAAATACAGCCAGTAGAATAATCCAATAATCCAAATGACAACCGCTGGGATGATACTCCCATATTTTTCCTTGAAGCCAGGATTGATTTCAGAACCTTGTTTTACGTAGACACCCAAATAGGGCTCTTCCCCATCTCCAGGTTTTTGTTTGAGAGTAATTTGATAGGACGTACGATTTGTAACAAGTTCTACCGTTTCCCCAGCTTTGACTTCTTTGCCAAGATAATCCCTAAACTCCTGCACGGTTTTCATTTCCTTAGCATTAATTTTTGTAATAACTTCCCCCACTTGGACTCCAGCATCTTCTGCAGGACTCGTTACATTATCAACGACATAATAACCTGAGATTTCAACACCTGTTTGTTGAATCATTGGCCCTAGGGCGAAATTTGCGATCAGAATAAAAATTCCCAGAGAGAGGAAAGCGAGAATTATGTTGGAAAATGGTCCAGCTGCAAATACAGCCAATTGCTTTCGTGTTTTTTCTTTGCCTAGATCTTCTTCATCGGGCTCAACAAAAGCAGCTGGAATGATGGGAACAAGAATTCCTAGAAATGCAAATCCGCTACTCTTTACAGAAATGTTATGCGCGCGAGCAACAACACCATGCGCAAACTCATGCACAACTGCAATAATAAAAATTGAAATAATCCAGTAAAAGAAAGGAACGTAAAAAACACCCTCCACCTTAATGGGGAGCACCGGGACCACACCAGGAACTGCCTCCTTTACAATAAAAACGGTAACAAGATTTTTTACTAGTTCGAAAGCAAGCGCACCCATGCCCAGAAATCCTATGATAATGCCCAAGTAGCCAAAAACGCGAATGGTTTTTGGAAATTTTTGCGCGATAACATCCATGTAACGAAGGCCAAGCTTTGTTCTCAGCATTGCGAAATACGCAACAGGAAAAAAACCATTCCACTGAATTGCTTTTCTTTTCCTGAACAAAAAAATCGATAAGAGAAAAACGAAAATAACTGCTGCAACTGATTCAGCATCCATGGTCTATTTCTTCCTTTTCGGCCTTAACACGTGGCCCCCACACTTTCTGCACGTTGCCCTTCCAGCCATCACTTTCTGAATAGGAGCGTGGATTGCAGTTTTACATCTCCTGCAAACGAATTTACCGCGAAACATGCGAGCATCTGCTTCTGGAAATTTAACCATTTTACCTCACTCCGCTTTAATTTGCTTCATCACTTTATCGTTAAGGATAACCCAAAACAAGACATTCTTTCCTTCCTTGCACTCTGCCTTGAGCTCTTCTGGAATTTTCAAGTCAAAAGTCTCGTAGGTTTCTACATCCATGACATTAGCTGCATCCCCTGCAATCGAAAGGACTTGAGCAGTTCTTTTCTCAATCACCGGAACGTCAATATTATCTGAGCCAGGTAGAACCACAACCCTCTTCTTATCATCTAAAAGACCTACGCCTGTCATGCGCACTTTTGCGTGACCGTGCTTTCCAGGCTTGGAAGTTTGCGTGTCAACAACCTTACAAGCGGCGCCATCAATAACTACATAGCTGCCTGGCTTTGCAGAGGTCACTTGCACTTGCTTTACTTCGCCTGTCAATCTTCCACCTTCTGGATATTAATACAGCAAGGGAACACGGTTCCTTTATAAATATTGTGGTGGTTTTGTCGGTGCACCCGATAGATAAAATTACCCAAAATTAAAGATCTTCATGAAACCTGTGCGAGGTTTTCTGGGCAGATAACGCAATCTTTTTTCACACTCTGCTGCATTCTCAAATTTTTCTTCATCTGCTTTGAAGACAGGAGTGTGGGAGTGGGTCCTCCCGCCTGTATGGGAGAATTTGTGTTTTTTGTGAAGCATTTCATGGTAGAGGACATATTGAAGAAGTTCAGGATCGTGCTGCAAAGCCTTGCTCATGGTGATTGTATCACTACCATAATCATAGGAGCCGAGCTTTGAAATTGAATGAGAACCCCACCTCAAATTAGGTTGTTCTAGAAAGCCAGCGAAATATTTTTCATTGATAAGTATAAAATGCTGGAGTAATGTTTCATCAACTTTTGTTTTAGGAACCGCGATGTGAACGTTTTTCAAAAAATTATGGTACAGATCCATATGATACGTTTTCGTTTTATTTTTTAATAATTTGCAGAGCAATTCTTGGATAAGACCTATTTTGATGTCTCTACTTACTTCCCTCCATTGTTTACTAAGATGGAAATTGAGTTTGTTGGATCTCAAGCTAGCATTTGCATTATACCCTCTAAAATGTCCAGAATACTTTATTCTGGTTTCAAAATTAAAGTCTTTTTCAGGATAAAGGCTCTTATATGCTTCTTCGATCATTTCCATGGTAGGCTGAGTTATTTTTATTTTTTTATATTGGTTCTTATTTTGAATATACAGGTTGAGTTTCTTGAGTTGCTGGGTAAAGATTGTTAGCTAAATTCGCAATGTTCTCTTTGGTTTGTTGCGTGGCTACTGAAGGTGCAGTTCCAGAAGGGGTAGGATGTTCGTCAAAATAGCCAATACGAAAATTTGTGTAAACAACATAAGGCAATGAAACAACAATTGCGGCGCCAATAAAATAACTTACTATACGACAAAGACCATCAAAAAAATGATAGAGCTTATCAGGTGGGTGTGCATGCGTTTGCATTTTGGTCCGCTCATTCATACTGTAAGGATATGAAAGAAATTTATAAATTATTGCTTTACAAAGTTAGCATAAAGTTTACTGATGGTATTCGTACCTTAGAATAGCTGCAACTTTCCCCATTTCTCTTAACTGCACTCCTTCCCGGGTTTCTACTGATATAAGATTTACAGTTGTTCCCATTTTGTCTGCTTCTGCTTCGAACTCCTCAATAGTTGCATCATCTAATGCCTCTGATAAAAGAACCGCCTCGACAACACCTTGTTTCACGAGATGCATCACCTGATCTTTGCCATACGAAACTTTGTCCTCTTGGGTTGCGAGCATGTGAAAAAATTTCTGCATGACCTTTTTTTCTTCAGCAATTTCTTCCTCTGCCAAAACATCTTCGCTTTTATCAACGAGTTCTTGTAAACCAAAGTCCCCAGTGTACCCGAGATCTTTGACGGCAATAATTTTTTTCTTCAAATCCCCTGTGATGTAATCTTTGTTCAGAAAATCCATCGTTGTTGTTGAAGGCCCCCCAATGATGATGCCTTTGAGGTCGGGCATGGGCAAAAATTGTTCTTTCAGGTACTCAGCGACCTTTTTGTAATGCTCGATTTTTGCTCCTTCCCTTAAACGTGCGAAACGTACACTCGATTGTCCTCCGGCTCGCGTTTTTCCAGGAACGTGGGAGTGAGTTGTTGTTAAGGGAATAATCGTTTTTCCTTTGAGCAAGGCGAGCGTTGCGTCCCTTCGATCCATGACAAGAAGACCATAAACGGATTTGGATTCTAAAAGATCTTTGAGGGGATCCAGAACAAACGCTTTATCACAACGATAAATACGAATCTTGATAGGAACAGGCGGCTCGAGGCTCCAAACTTTTACATCAGAAACTCCTTCGCGCTCAGCAACATTGCCTGAAAAAGCTGCCAGACCATTGGGAGGAGTTTGTTTGAACAAACGTAGATGCTGCTTCATTTTTTCAAGCGCATCAACAACATTTTTTCTTGTACTGGTAGATTTAATGTTTTCAGCAGTACCCTGCTCCTGTGCCAACTGCTGGTTGACTTTGTTAATATCATAACCTGAAGGAATGTAAACCGTGACAAGTTCTGTATGCCTGCCTCTACAACTTTCTATCTCTTTGACAAACTTCTTCAAAGCGTGTCTTTGCCTTGGGTCTATCTTCTGATCTGACTTAGGATCTGTCATCGTTATTGACAAAGAGGAGGGTTATTTAAAGGTTTGGAAGGGCTTTGTGCACCCTAACTCTTGGCGTATATCGGCTCGATAGGACCCATGTACCTCACCATTGGATGGGTTACACTTTCACCTACTCTGATACTTTCTCGCAAATACTTGTACTTCCTTCCCTTGATCGTTTTGATTTCAACGTAGCTCATAGCATCACCTTTTTGAAATTAGGGTGCACATATATTTAAGCATTTCTATGCTGTAGTAATCAAATTAGGGTGCACAAAAAACCGCATCGCTGCGCACCCTAGCTCTTTAGTTTTTACGTTATACTCAAAGCATTAGAGAAGTTTGAAATAATAGGAAATACTCAAACTTCTCTAGAGAACTTTGCCTAAAACACGCCCTTCTTTGAATTTTGCAAAGTTCTCATTAAATTATCGAACATTACAATGCTTTTCGTAATAGTGAAGAACACTATCTATATTCGAAAATTTGGTGCCTTCACTATATTAACGGAGTATAACTTTCCACGGCGATTTTCTGCTCGTCCCTCGCAGAGTCTGCGTCGGGAGTGCTGCATGAATCGCACTCTCTCCTGATTTCACGCCAAGGTGACAAATTATAACAAACATTTGTCGTAGACTACTTTTTGTTAAAACTTAAATAGAAGGAAATAAAGAGGGGCTCTATGAGGGCATTTTGGCACCAAAACAAAAAATGGCTTATACCTGTACTCCTCTTTATCTTTGCGTTTTCACTTCGCCTCTATTTTCTCTATCCCGGGTTTTTTCATCATGATGTTGCGCAGAGCGGCAAGATTATTGAAGAGGCTGTTTTTGATAAAGGAGCCTCAAGGTTGGGAAGCAATGTGTTTTTCTCTAATCGTATTTTTTATTTGTTCGTGAATTATCTGTTTTTTTTGACATACTCTTTTTTCGGTGGGGAGCATATTGACATTTTGATGAATGTCAGCAGTGCATTGTTTGCAGCGCTTGCCTGCATTTTAATGTATTATTTTGTTTTGGAACTAACTGAAAAGAAGCATGTTGCACTGTTTTCCAGCTTATTTTTGGCTGTGACCCCCATTTTTTTGTCTGACTCAACATATGGCAAGGAGCATGCGCTGCAAATCTTTGTTATGTTGTCTGGGCTATATCTTCTTTTGCGTGCTTTACGAGAAGAAAAAAAGTCTCTTTTCTTCCTTGCAGGAATTGTTACGGGATTATTTCTTATCACAAGGGAAGACAGCTTCCTGTTTTTACCGTTGTTTGCGTATATTCTTTTTTTCCTCAAGAAAAAGGGGTCAAACATATCAAACGTATCTTACGAGCACCTTCTCTTTTTTAGTGTACCTATTCTTTTTATTTTCGCATGGTATCTTTACTTTACGTTATGGGACAGACTCCTCGTAGTCCTTTTTCAAAAAGAAGAAACTGCTGGAGTTTGGCTCGGCTTTTTTTCGTATATCTTTCCAGATGCACTTTACGATCTTTTGGTAACTCTAACACCACTACTTTGCGCATTGGCAATTTATGGCATGTACAGGATGTACCTTACAGAAAAAAAATTGTTTGGTTTTCTATCGATATGGATTGCATACTTATTGTATTTTGGCAATAATGACATTTATGCTCCACGCTGGCTGAGCATTTTGTTGCCGCCATTTCTCATCGCGGGCGCTTATGGCATTGGAGCGTTGAGTGATTACGAAAAGAAGGGGGAAAAGTGGATTAAAAAAATTGTGGTACCAGTTGTTTTTGTTACTCTTATCTGGATGTTTTTAACTATTTACCCAGTACTCAACGCAAGGGCTGACCACGCCCTTACGAAAGAATATGCGCAGGCCATTGACACTCTCGCACCTTCAGGTGCGCACCTCTTCTTTTATGCGGACGCATGTACTATTATCACGTATTACTCTCCAAAGATAAGCTGCAGCGGAAAT
>JAGWAF010000053.1 GCA_018302085.1 Candidatus Woesearchaeota archaeon
ATAGCCTGATTTCAAGCAATGACGAATGTATGTTTTCAATTCTATAGAGGTTTCGTGAGGTCTTAAAGCTGGAAGCTTTCTTTTCTCTTCAGCAACTTGTGATCCGCATTGTTCACAGTATAAAGAAAAATCAGGACTCTTGTGACCGCATTTCCCACAGAGCATCATGGGCTGCAGCCCCCTCTTCTAGAGAACAGTGCAAGCATCTCCTCACCACGTTTTTTGTTATTGCTGAATTTGGCTTTACGCTTTATAAATGTTTCTATTTATTTACAATAGTGAAAAGAGAGTGAAGTTTTATAAGGGAAGGCTACATTCTATACGCATGGTTTTTGGATTCCCAAGAAAGAAGAAGTTTAACAAAAGAATTGCAGAATTAAGGGAAGCTGCGGAAACCATCAGATTTTCTTCGTTATACAACCATCTAGGACAACAAGACACAATAGCTTACAAGACTCTCCTAGAAAAAGTTAAAAAAACACAAGAAATGTATCGTGTAAGCATTGCAAGTTCCAAAGAAGCATACAACCTAGTTAGAAACCTCTATGAAAAAATAAAAGAAAAAGATTACAACTATCAGTTACACATTACTTTTCCCACTCAAGAAAATCTGGCTGCAAAGGCACAACGATTTTTCAATGAAAGAAAAGCAAAGAAAGAGGTTACTACATTACTAAAACGATTTCAAGATTGCGAAGATGCCTACCATGTCATTAGAAAAGAAGCAAGCGTGATAGGAACAGATAAGGTGCTCATAAAGAAATACAAAGGCATGCTTGCTGAGTTGCAAGATGTCAATGCCAGATACGGCGCAGGTTACTCTTCTCAAGCTGAAAAATTGGAAAAAATGCTCGAAGATCACCTTGGGTGTCTCAAATTAAAAGAAGATTGCGTTCATCGACCCCGGCAATATAATAGGGCGGCATAATTTTCTCTAAAAAAATATTTTAGTAAGATTTATATAAGCTACTTTCTTCTTTTATTGTTATGAAAACAGACGAAATCAAATTTGTGGGAATGGACTTGCTGAATGATGTTGAAAAAGAAACGATCAATAAACTTTCTACGGAATATTTTGATAGGATCAAAAGGGCATTGAACAATTTAACTGAAATGATTGTTATTACTAAAATCTATGGAGATACTGGTAAACCGGACAAAAGAAAAAAATATGATATCCACATTAAGGCAAGTTCTCCTAACCACATTTTTACTTCAACACGAGCAGCAGATTGGGACATAGCGCGAACGATGCACAAAGCATGCAATGAGTGCTTGGCGCAAATTGAACACAAACTTCATACGCACGATCAACGGCCAAAGGGGCTTACTCGCTATCCCCAAAGAAGAAGGTCTCACAAATAAGGAGGAAAAACCATGAAAAAATATTTGGCAATAATTCTTTTGATTGTTGTTCTCTTGAGCGCATGTAAAAAAGAAGTCAAATCAACACCTTTGCAAGAAACTGTTCAGGAACTCACGCCAGAAGTTGAAGAAGTGGCTGAGGCAGTTCCTGCTGTAAAAGAAAGCGCACCTGCTTCATCCTTTGACAATGTCAAGGATGCATTTGCCTACGGAAGACCTATGAAATGCACGATGATGATTGAGAACGTCCAATCAACGATGTGGATTGAAGGGGAAAGTAAATACGCCAGTGAAAGCACTGTCCAGGGCATGAAATCCCATATGCTCTTTTTGAAACCGATGGTGTACACTTGGAGTGATCAAACACCGCAGGGATTGAAATTTAACGTTGACACAATACAGCAGCAAGTACAACCACAGGGAGTGCAAGTCGCACCTTCAGATCCTGGAGAAATTGAGAGAATCTCAAGCGACGTCAATTGTGTGCCAATGGCCGCACCTGCAGGAACCTTTACTGTTCCCAACAAAGAATTCCTCAACATGGAAGACCTTGTTGCACAAATGATGAAAGACGTTCCGCAACAATAAATTTTTTTGTTATTTTTTTTAATATCTTCGGAAAAAACACCCAAGGACACGCTCTGGATGTTTGAATTGCCGGGCTGGAAAAAATAATGGGCTACCAATATTTTAACCGCCTTATTTTTCATTTTATTCCTATTTCTGAAATTTAAATTTTAAAAAAAACTGGTATGAGAAGATAAAAATCACTGATAAAAATGTTGTAAGATATTAACTATTTCTTCCGTTGTTTTACAAGTATTTAATTGAAGCCTTAACTTTGCACTGCCTGGAAAAGATTTTGTAAAATTCTGCGCATGCATTCTCAACGCACCTGGTGACAATACCGGATATTTTTCAAGAAGCTTCACGTATTCAAAAAAAATTTTCAATTGTTGGTTATAGGAAGGATTCTGCAATAGCTCTCCTGTTTTGAAATAAAAATCAATTTGCCGGAATAAAAAAGGATTACCCAACGCAGCTCTCCCTATCATCACAAAATCACAATTTGTTGTTTCTAACATACGCTTTGCTTCTTGAGGGGAAGTTATATCACCGTTGCCAACGACTGGGATTGATATATTTTCTTTAACTAGCTTAATCATGTCCCAATCTGCTTTTCCCTGATAACCCTGAGCTTGAGTTCGGCCATGCAAAGCAATCATCTTTGCACCATTTTCCTCACAAATTTTTGCAGTTTTGACTGGGTCGGCAGAAGATTTTGAAATGCCGACTCTGAATTTGCACGTTAATGGCTTTTTAATTGCAGAGCTCACTTGTTTTATACATTCTGCAAGCCTTTTTTCGTCATGGAGCCATGCAGCACCCGCACCCTGATCCATGATATGCTTCACAGGGCAACCAAAGTTTAAATCAACAATGTCAACGTGCTTCTCCATGATTTTCGCGGCTTCGCAAAGCGTGTCAATATTTCCGCCGAAAAGCTGAATCGTGCTAGGATTTTCTTCAGGATCAACGTCCAACATTTTTAACGATTGTTGATTATTTCGCACTAAAGCATCTGAAGAAATCATTTCTCCAACACACAATCCAGCGCCGTATTTTTGACATAACAGTCTAAAAGCTATATTTGTGTGGCCTGCCATTGGGGCAAGAAAAGCCTTTGAACGGAATTTGGGGAGGTGCATGAACCAAGAAGAGGTATAGCATTCAAAAAGATTATGGTAAAAGAAGTCTTTAAATAGAAAAAAGTTTTCTCAAAACTTATGAGAGAAGAGTACCTAGACATTGTTGACGACGCTAATAAAGTTATAGGAAAGGCACTGAAGAAATTGATTTATGAAAGAAAATTAACCCATCGTATTGTGCATGTTTTTGTTGTTCATCCAGATACAAAAAAAAATCTATTTACAAGAACGATCTCGAATGGTACCCTACTTACCAGGATGTTATTGCACCTCTGCAGGCGGGCATGTGGGATCAGGCGAAAGTTTTGAACAAGCAGCACAACGAGAGTTACAGGAAGAACTTGGCATTCAAACTTTCATTCGTAAAATACATTCTTTTATTTACGCTCAAGATGAACAGAAAAGATTTATAGAACTCTTTATCGCTTTTCACGATGGACCTTTTTATTTCAAAGATGGAGAAGTTGAGAGTGGCCAGTTCTTTAGTTTTGAAGAGGCACAGAATTTAATAGAGAAAGGAGAGAAAATCCACCCGCAACTGAATGCTTGCTTTCGATGGTTATATGAGCATAGAAATGTTCTTGAAATGAACAACAAAGCTTATAAATGAAGCCTCGGTTCTTTACTCTACAGCGGGGTAGAGCAGTCAGGAGTGCTCGGTGGGCTCATAACCCACAGGTCGGAGGTTCAAATCCTCTCCCCGCTAGCGGAGGCAGCTACAGTTAAATTCTGTAGCCCTTCTTTTTGTCACTAGACACTGGACATTTAGGGACAGGATATTTAAACAGGCTTTTTCTTAAACAAAAAGAACACGCAAAACTCCTTACAAAAAGCTTTCCAACTTCGTTGTCGAAGCAAAGCTTCTAAACCTTTTTTGTGAGTTTTGCTTAACGCTCTTTTTGAAATAGTCTCCAGATTTCTAACAAGTGAGAAATCTTAGAGGTAATGAAGATGGAAACAAAAGAATATTTAATAATTGAAAAAAAGAGTTTACCTTATATTTTTGAAATCAGGGGAAACAAAGTTTATTTGAGAAACTCTCCTGCTAAACCAATAAATATCAATTTTCCATTAGTTTTAGATGAAGAAATTGCCAAAGTTGCAGGTATGCTCATGGACGGTAGTCTCGATAAGAACTTAAAAAATTGTATGTTTTCTCAGAAAAAAGATGTTAATAAAATGAAGGAATGTTATGAAATTATTAAAAATAAATTTAATGTGAAGAGTGTATATTATATTGCTAAAAAAATTGGATCTCATTCTGTTCGTGTTCAGAAAGTTATGGCTTGCTTTTTTTATCATTGTTTAAACATGCACAAATGCGATGAATCGGCCAGAATTCCAAGCTGGATCTGGAAATCACCGATAAATGTAATTAGAGAATACCTCAGATATGCTTATGCAATGGAAGGATCTGTTACTCAATCGCACAAGTCGCCAGAAATAAGATTCCATAGTGTTGATTTACCCTATCTAAAAGAGTTAAAAGTCTTACTCAAAGAAAAATTTGGTATAGATTCCGATATCCTGAAGTATTATATTAAAAATTATGGTTGGAAATATTATCTATATGTGATTACATATAAAAATATAAAATTGTTTTATGAAAAAGTAGGCATTGCATTAGTGCCCCACACTGAAAGGTTGAAAAAACATGTAGATAATATAAATCCTAAAGCTTGGGAGATCACCCTGGTCAGGATTATGGATCTTGGATTTTGGCCGTTTAGAATAAAAGATCTACATCTCTTGTTTCCACAGCTTTGCCTAAGATCTATTCACCAGAGAATACAAGATTTATGTGCGCTAGGTTATCTAAAAAAGACAAGTGAAGGGTATTATGTAACTCATTTAGGACTGAATAAAGCTTCGGATATCTATTCCTCAACAAAAAGAACTTCTTTGAGAACGAATCCTCAAGAAAATGAAAAACAAATATTGATATTTATTAATAATAAAGGCAAAACTTTCAAATCAAAAATTTCAAGAGCAACCTCCATCAACGATGTCACTGTAAGGGATGTGTTAAGGCGCTTAGTGAAAAAAGAAAAGATTCAACTCATTGAAAAAGATCGCTTTGGAAGGAAATTCTATGCTCCTGTTTATCCCTAACCTGAATTTCTTCTAAATTTTTTTATCAACTTATTTTTATCGCCCACTTATATCCCTTACTGAATGATTGGTTAAGTTGGGATGATATTAATCTTTAAAAAGACTTGCCAAGAAAAACCGTGATATTTACGATCTCGTCTTAGTACCGCTCTACTTTCCTCTTCTTCAACGCCCTATCAACTTTTTTCAAGCGTTTCATTTCAGACATTTTCATGTGTAGGGTACGCAGTTCTCTATCGACATCCTCAGATGTTTTTGTTTGCTTCAGTTTTTCTTTGTAGATTTTTTTGAAGTTTTGTCGTATTTCATGTTTTGACAATTTCTTTTCTGGGAACTTCTTCAATTTGATTTTCTTCAAAGGTTCTAATTTAATTGGTTTTTGTCTTGGAGGTACACCTGCTCTTTCTCTTACCTTTTCCTCGATCTCGTGTTCATAACGAGCGAAGTAGATAATGATAAATGCAACTAAAGGAATGAGAATAAGTGCTAATATTGTTCCCCAATCGAAGCCCTTCCTGATTTCTGTAGGTTTTTCTAATTCTGCCGGAAGTTCAATATCGCCAAGGCCTGCGCCTTCGAAGAGATCTGCACAATCCTCCAGGAGGGCTTTATCTATTTTATAGGTTAACTCTAAAGGACCTTTCATTTCTCCGATGTGCCACACCACTAAAGGATCTTCCTCCACAACTTCGAAGTTTGCATTGACAAACTCAACTTGCTTTTCAGACAGGACTTGCGCGTTAAGTAATGCTAAAGCACATTTTGGAATCAACTAGTAATAATCAAAATTAGTGAGGTTTTTTAATGGGTTAAGGATTAAACTTACAATCGTTTCATTTTCTGTGATGATGAATTGCCTGTTAATTTGCAAAATGGAATCGTTCAATGCCTTTTCTTTGATTACGGTCCAGTTAGTTAAGT
>JAGWAF010000042.1 GCA_018302085.1 Candidatus Woesearchaeota archaeon
TACCATCTCTATTATTTAAAAATGAGGTATATGCTGTATGTACTACAGAGAAGTTTGAGTAACATCTCAATTTGCTCAAACTTCTGACAGATTACTTTGAATAAATAATAAATCAGTGGGTTATTCAAAGTCCCCTACAGAAATTCAATGTCCACTTCAAAGCCGTCAGAGGTTGGGTACTCCTGAACAATGGCAGGTGAAAGATTTTGTTTTTTGAAATATGAGATATTCTTTTTCAACAATTTTTCTGGCAGTAATAAACGACATTTTTTCTCATCAATAACAATCTGGGTTTCATCGCAATCTAATTCTTTCTGAATTTTATTTTTCAAATCAGTTAACTTTTCTAGCAATCTTCCTCCACAGACTGTTTTCAAATGTTTGCGGTAGCCAAAGCCTGGTTTTAATTCCTCAAGATAAAGGCATGCCCTGATAAGAAGACCGTCTTTTGTTCTTTTTTCAAATGACAAAGCAACATGTTTTGCGCGAAATTGAAGGCGACGCTTGACTTGAATGCCATCTTTAAGTTTTGCAGTACATAAATGTCCAGGAAGACCTTTCCCTATCGCATACTTAAGCAATACCCTGCCAGATTCTACACTTCCCTCGACCCCGTAACTGATGGCATCTTTAGGTTTGTAGCCCAACTTCGCCAGTTTATAATGTTCTGCCTGAGTATCAGATAATTCTAATTCGTTGAGATTAATAAAATCAACTTTGCCCACGATAAAGTCAATAAGTTTTTTTGTTTTTTCTTCATATTCGGGAATTGAAGGAATTTCCACCCCGGTTTTCCAAGAGAATTTTCTTGCCAAAGAAAGACGCGGCCACAATGCCTGATCGTCAAGATTTGGATGAAAACGAATTTCATCAAGACCCGCGTCAAAAAGTTTTTTTAATCTTTCTTCAGAAACAAGTTGTAAAGGAGTGTAGAGGTGAATGTGAAATTTTTTTCCAAAGTTCTGCTTCAAAAGTCGAATGTAGTCACAGCATCTTTCTATTTTAACAAGAGGGTCCCCCCCAGTAATTCCGGCACCTCTCGCTTCTGTAAGCCCAACTTCCTCAATGAGCTCAACTGGATTGCCAGGATTCTTTACTGGAGTTTCATTTGCAAACACAACATCATTGCCGAACTTCAACTCGCTCACTGGGCAATAAAAGCATCTCTGTCCGCACAAGCCTGTTATGAAAAGTACGAGTTTTCTTCCCTGCACACAAAGCTGGCAACCCTCACTAATCTTGCCAGTACAATACGAATACCAAGGCGTTTTTAACACTGGAAGTTGAAGCATAATGCCTCAAGAAAGGCGAGTATTTTTAAAGTATTGGGTTGATAGTTACGTCATCAATAAGCTAAATTTGCCACGGCGAGTAGACATAAAGTTAGGCACATGAAAAAAGAGAAATAAGCGAGCAAAACTAAGTTTTGTATATACTGAAGTCCATCCAAAGTTCCACATGACAAAAACACTAGCAGCAATAATTGCAGCAGGAATTCTAGCTATTAACGCGCCGGAAGCGAATGCACAACACCACCATGTGACAGATGAGCTGGATGACGAAGAGACGACGAAAGTGCTTGAGCAACTATCCATTCATGAGGAGCTTAAACAATTATACGAAGACGTAGGGTACGAATTTTTAGGATTAGAAAATCAATCCCCTGACGACCGATCAAAAACGATATCTGGTCTAGCAAAGATTTTACCAGAATCATACGTTATGCTTTTTCTTTTGAATAAATCATTCAATCCAGCAGAGCTGTACAGTGTTCACTAGGCTGTATCGAGCAACCCAAAATTAAAGGATGATCCTAATGTAAAATATCTTTTGGATCTCATTGAAAAGTATACCGCAGAAAGAAGGCAAGGTTTTGTCGCCGCTGGCATAGATGAGCAAAGAGCAAAAGACCGAGGTATATATGTTGTGTTCCCACAAAAAGAGGCTTTGATCCTAAAGGGCTTAGATGATGCGATTGGAGAACAGCTTAAAGTTTGCGAACAAACTCTTCCTCCCGGAGCCCAACATGTAGTTGAGGGCAATGTGGGATATAACGGAAATTCGTTAGTTTCAACAACTGCAGCGGGGAATGTTGAGGATGTCCTCAGAAGAGTTATTGGATCGGTTTCTGCAGTTACTGAATATCTAAATGGACTGCCCAGAGGTGGGCCACTGGTCATGATGGATGCTGAACGATTAGAACTATTGGCGTTTCTAGCAAGTTCTGGTGGGTCACTGTTAACAATGTCAAGATCAAACGATAAGGGCGGCACAAGCATAAGCGTTAGTATTGCACCTAAGCCTGAATCGGTTGATGGGACAACTTTGTATACTGTTTCAGTAACTCAGGGCAAATAAGCAGAAAGAAGACAGTAATAAAAAACCAAACTTGAAGAAAATCTTATAAAAAAGAACTCATCTAGCACTTCTCAAATCGTTTATTCGCAACGTCCCAATTGATGTTTTCAAAGAATGCTTTCAAGTATTCTCCTTTGTTCGTGCCGTAATCGATCATAAATGCGTGTTCCCAGCAGTCCAGTGCAAGAATAATCTCCTGGCCAATAGGCAACCCAATGTGGTGTTCAAACAAGATATAAGTATGCAACTTTTTAGTTATTTTATTGTATGTTGCAACAACCCAGCCAGGTGTTGATGATGCAGAGCTTTTCATGTCCTGCACAAAAGTTTCCCAGGAACCAAACGCTTCTTCCGCAGCCTTCTTTAATTTTGGAGAAGGACTTCCTTTTGCCTGCAGATTTTCAAAATATAATTCGTGCAAAAATGTTCCATTGAATGCTACAGCTTCCCTTCTCTTTAACTCAGAAAACTCCCCGAAGGAATAATTTGCAGCTGCCTTGTCCTGCTTTGCAAGTTTTTCTGCAATCTCATTCATTTTGTTAACATACCCCTTGTACAATCCAAAATGGGCTTCTAACTGTTTATCAGAAATACCTTTGAGTTTTCCGAGCAAATGTAAAAAGTCTTTTGCGGTGTATGCCATGTTCACACCTTCAATGTTGGCTGGCCAGGCTTCCATTCAATGGGGCACAAACCACCTGTTTGTAATGCTTGTAATACCCTCAACGTTTCGTCAACGCTCCTCCCCACATTTAAGGAAGAAATCACCATGTGCTGAAGTATTCCGTCGGGGTCTATAATAAACGTTCCGCGCAATGCGATGCCTTTCTCTTCAAGGAGAACATCATAAGCGCTACTAATTGCGTGATTCATATCGGATAAAATAGGGAATTTCACTTCAGGCATGTCCCTGCCAAACCATGCCTTGTGGGAATGCACAGAATCAGTGCTGCACGCCAACACTTTGCAATTAAGTTTGTCAAATTCTTTTTCTTTCGATGCAAAACCTTTAATTTCAGTCGGACAAACAAAAGTGAAGTCGAGCGGATAAAAGAAGAGAAGTACCCATTTTCCTTTATAATCCTTTAAACCGACTTTCTTAAATTGACCATGCACATACGCTTCCGCGCTAAATTCTGGAGCCTTTTCGCCCACTTTTGCAACCTGACAACAGCATTGTTCCATAGGAATACCACCTTCCTCAAGATCAATCTTGTGAGGATATTTAAGATTTTCTATTGAGAACTTTGCAAAACGTAAAAAATAGAATGTTTTAGGCAAAGTTCTCTAGAGAAGTTTGAATAACCTGTTAAATTTGTTCAAACTTCTGGCAGATTACTTTGAAAAAAGACTTTACGAATGGGTTTTTCAAAGTCCTCTATTTCTTATTATTTCAAACTTCTCTATTCATGTTCGAATATTTGGTGCCTTCACTATATTGCAAAATTATTTATGTCAGTGAGTATATTTCAAACTTCTCTATTAACGGGGTGAAGAATTTTCGAACGGAGTAAAAGATTTTTGGTACACTTGAAAGAATTTTCGGAAAAAAGAGCGAAAACTATTTGAAGACTGTCATCTTTATATATGACTTATCAGATCATATAGCATATGCTAAGCCACGTCCATGAGAAAAACAATTGTGAATACGGAGAAGTTTATTACGGTGGATATACGACTCGTCAAGAGAGCCTGGAAAGTGGAAGCCAACATGGGACAGCAGATTATTAAAAACATAATAGAAAAGGTATGAGGAAAAATATGAGAATCCGAATTGTTGAAAACATTGAAGGGCATGCAAAAGAAGAAAATAGGTACATCAAAGAAGTGATAGAGAGAAAAATAAGTTTAGACGGGAAAAGAGCAGAGAAAACGATTGTGATTACCCCTGAAGTATTCTCTAAAGTATTCTCACCAGCACGATTACGCCTCCTGTTGAGGATAAAAGAAAATAATATTGCAAATATTTACCAGTTAGCAAAAAGCTTAAGAAGACCTTACGAATCAGTCCATCGTGATATCCAATACCTAGCAGGATTTAAACTGATCAAAATCAAAACAAAAGGAAAGAAAAGAATACCCTACACCGATGAACCTATCAAGATACCTCAATTTGTGAACGCGTGAAGAGGTACTGAGCAAACTTTGTCTAACTAAGATATTTAAACTACCAACTTTTCTTGCTCTCCAATGGCAACACCAATCTGTCCTTATTTCGGAACGTGCGGAGGCTGTACTTCGCAGCATTTGAATTATGCAGTGCAGTTGGAAAACAAAAAGAAGCAGTTAGTAACGGCGATAGGATTTGGAAATGTTGCTGTTTTCTCTGACAAAGAGTATGGATACCGCAACAGAATGGATTTTATTTTTCACCAAAACGGATTAGGATTTCGACAGAAAGGAAAATGGTTTCTCATCGTTGATATTGAACACTGCCCAATTTCGGACGAACGCATTAACATATTACTCAAAGAAGTCAGAACATATTTTAAAGATGCGGACACATTTAACATCAAAAAACACACAGGCACTTTTCGCTATGCAGTCATTCGCGTTGCAGACAATGAAACGAGCATTAGTTTTGTTTTGAATGAAGACTCGACGACATCTGGCAAAGCAATAGATAAAATCAAGGAATACGCGAATAAAAGTACCGCGGACAATATTATTGTAACGTACAATCCTGCGGAAAGTGATGTAAGCATCTCAGAGGAATATTTTGTTGTGAAGGGAAAAGACGTGCTTGAAGCAACATATCTTGGAAAAACGTTTGAGTACTCAATTCAGGGATTTTTTCAAAATAACCATGTCATGGCTGAAAAGATGCAGAAGTATGTGAATGAATTATTAAAAGAATATGCCCAAAATGATAAAGAAAAAGAAGAAGAAAACGGAGGAGCGAAAACAATAAACGCCCATTTGCTAGATCTCTATGGCGGTGTAGGAACGTTTGGCATTATCAACGCTGAGCTTTTCAAAAGTGTAACAATCATTGAAAATGTTCAGCAATGCATTGATGCAGCAAACAAGAATATTGAAAAAAACAAGATTACAAATGCAAAAGCAATAGTTCTCGATGCCATGCATTTGAAAAAGCTAAGCTTTCCGAAACCATTGTTTGTCATTACCGATCCGCCAAGGAGTGGAATGCATCCCAAAACGATTGAACACCTCAATGCCCTTGAACCAGAAATTATTGTCTATGTTTCCTGCAATGTACAACAGCTTGCCAAGGATGTTCTTAAATTCAAAAATTACACGATCAAAAGCGCTGCATTGTTTGATTTGTTTCCTCAAACCAACCACAGTGAAGCAGTCGTTGAGTTGGCTCTGAAGTAAAGTATATATACTCAAAGCATTAAATTATCGAACGTTACAATGCTT
This sequence comes from Candidatus Woesearchaeota archaeon, assembly GCA_018302085.1. Taxonomy (GTDB): domain Archaea; phylum Nanobdellota; class Nanobdellia; order Woesearchaeales; family JAGWAF01; genus JAGWAF01. Next base: position 5,743 of record JAGWAF010000042.1, read on the forward strand.
TTCGTAATAGTGAAGATGCACTATTCATGTTCGAATATTTGGTGCCTTCACTATATACAAGAACTGTTTGAGGGGGATATGCGCGGCATCTTGATTTTTCTGTTGAGTTTGCTGTTAGTGACTACGGTCTTTGCTGACGAAGTTTACATTGAAGACACTCTTGGGAGTCTTGGCTTGCCTGACTACGGGATAAAAACGTATAAGATAAACGACAAGGAATACAAGTTAGAACTTATAGGTTGTATCGACGATTGCGCCATAAAAATTAATGGAAAATCAACGGGAGCATTAAAGATCAACGATAAGTACCCACTTGATGATTAGT
>JAGWAF010000055.1 GCA_018302085.1 Candidatus Woesearchaeota archaeon
TCTCCCCATGTTGAACTAATTCTTCCTGATTCTGGAAACATTGAAGATTTTCCAATCGTCGCTCCAACACGCAATGCTTTTGCCGCTGTAATATAATCTGGTTTCATGCCGTAGTGTTCGCACGCCCACCATTCTCCTGTGCGTCCCATGCCGCTTTGAATTTCGTCGCAGATTAAAGGAATATTATACTGATCTGAAATTTCCTGAACTTCTTTCATAAATTCTCTGTTCGGAACATTATAACCTCCTTCTCCTTGAATGGGTTCGAGAATTATGTACGCAACTTCTTTTGGGTCGATAATTCCAATCTGTTTATCGAGTGTTGCGCGCAGTTGGGAAATTTTTCTCTTGTTTTCAACAATCGTCCATTCACACGCGCAGGGATGCGTTTTGCAGCAGCAATAATGGAATGGAACGATGTTGGGAATCTCAGGATAATATCTTCGTTGAACAACCTTTGATCTGTTGAGTGAAAGTGATCCTAATGTTCTTCCGTGGAATGCTCCAAGAAAAGTAAAGCCATACCCTCTGTTTTTGCGATGGTCATACGCGGCCTTGATCGCGTTCTCAACAGCTTCCGCTCCTGAGTTGGAGAAAAATGCTTTGTTAAACCCCAAATGCTTGGTGATTTCGTGAACTTTATGGTGCAAATGACTTGTGGTTGGGATTTCACAAGATTCTGGATCATCTCCGTACACTGAAATAATGTCGGATCCTGCATATCTGTCCGGCTCAATCTGAATTTTTTTCATTAGTGCGACAAGTTCAGGCTGATTATAACCTAACGGGCTTGATCCGACGTGGCTGACAAAATCTAAGAACACATTTCCGTCAGGGTCTGTCATGAATGGCCCTATTGCTGGCTTTTTTCTATCCCATATAAAACCTTGATGATATGTAGCCGGAGCGGCATATTTGAGATGGAAGCTATTCCAATGTCTTGTTTTGGGTCCATTGAACTTTTTTACACAAGGTTTTGCAAGGTCTCGATCCATAGTGCTTTTCTGAGAAAAAGCGTATATAAATGTTTGGGGTGATTTTTTCAAAATTTTATTTCGAAAGGTTTAAATACTATTTCTTATGAAAGTTGATCATGAGATCAAATCTTATTTTGTTATCAATCGTTGCAATTGTTGCCGTCACCGCTCTGATTGTTATGATGGTTGGTAAATCGTCCCTACCTGTGGAGCAACCTGCACTCATACCTGTTCAACAAGACGCCGCTGGACTGGCATCTGCACCCGTAATTGCACCTGCTGGCGGTTCACCTTCTTCAGATCCCTGCCCGAAAAAGGTGGTTGCAGAGGCTTCACACACCTTGGTAGCAGCAGAAACATATTCCGTTAGGCTAGGGGTTACTGACGCCGCCCAGGTCGCTTTGGATCGCGCAACGGGCGCAGTCATGCAAAAACTCCTTGATGCTAGCGGTGAAATAGACGTCAAGCTACTCACTGATGCAAATCTTAAGTGTGCTGCTTAAAATCGCAATCCAAGATGTAAGCCTGTCTCTATTCCGGATTCTAGAATTATAAATTGCAACCCTGTCACGGCTTCATTGACTATGCCTGATGGCACAACAAAGGTATGGAAAGCACGTCAAATCGAAGCTATAGTTAGAGGGTTCCCTACTTCATTCGAAGTTGATTTTAAGAACTGTAATGTCGTTGCTGCAATATCTGAAACTAGCTCAGGTAGTTTTCGGGCCACAGTTAAAATATCACCTACGTTTTATACCACACCAAAGGTAACCTGTAAGAGTTTTCCTTCCTTTTCCATCAATACACAGTCTCCCCTCTCTTAGCTTCATCTCGATTCTTAAAAACAGAGGCAGCTCCCCTTCTTAACTCGGCTCTTTTAGTAGGCGTTCTTGGTATCTTTGCTATTGTAGCTTTATTATTCTTCCACAGAAAAAGGTAGTTCTAAACATTTTTTTAATCTTGTTAAATTTCAAAAAATACAATTCTCAATTGTTGGAATTTTTTAAATCGCCCATAAAATTAATATAATCCTTGTGCCTAACTTTTAATTTTCAAAATCTTTTTTTCTTTTTTATCGTCGTTAAATTAAAGATATGGAATAATATCATTGTGCCTAACTTTCACTCATATCACTATTTCAAAGCCACCTTTTTATATAACCTCCCCCTTAGAAGTATCGATGACAATCCGTAGCAAGATAGAGAATCTGTGCGGGTACGCCGCTGGTTTTGCTGTAGGTTTAGCTTCATCCCTCTACGCCCAAGATGCACAGATTACTCCTCCAAAGCAGTTAGATTTTCAATCCAAGTCTTGGGAGTATCAAATTCAAAAAACGAAGTTTCCCATAACTTTGCTTGGTTTGGGCGATTATAGAAATGTTCAAACTTTAGATGGTGCTCTAGCCGTTATCAAAAGGGATGATGAGTTTGCAGTTTTGCTTGCGGGTGAATTCACCGAACCTGATAAAGATTTAATCAAACGCGTCCTTACAACTATACATGGTTTCAATCCTCCTTTGGTAAAAAAACTCGAGCCGGTTATCATTTTAACGGGTAGAAGTTCTTTTTATGGTTCTATTTCAAATTCTCCGCAATCATTTTCAGCTGCCATGGATACTTTCCGAGCCAAGGATGGTGGAATAAAACCTCTTGGTGATAACAGTAATCCTACTTTGAGTTATACCGATCAGCTCAGTAAGTATATCAAAATTCCTATCCCCACTTCTCAAGAAGAGTTTGAAAGATTTTATGCAGATACTTTAAAACAATTAACAGAAGTTAAAGATGGTCTTGATATTATTCTCACAGATATGCAGGGAGTAGAGCGTGCTCTTGTTCATGAATTTGGTCACCTTTCCGTGGGCGAAACACCCGAAGGAAGAAGTCTTGCTCGGAAAATAGAGCAAATTCCGGATGAAGTTGAAAGGACATCGTTTTCAAAGGGACATGTTGATAAAAGAAGAAGAGAAGTTGAGGATTGGGCTGGGATAGAATATAAAAATCTTGAGACGATGGTTCAAACTTGGGAAAATTCAACACCAGAACAAAGAGAAACTTTGAAAACGAAAGAAAAAGAAGGTGGAAAATATGTTCGCATTGAGCAAGCTTTGAGTCGTATGACCCGGGAAGAGCTTCTTGGTTGTTATAAAAAACTAATTTGTGTTCATGCTACCTTTTGGGGGAGTACCGAACGAATTGCCGAAGATTGTGTTGAAGTAATTTCAGGTTCTGAAGCGTGCCAAGCCGCGCAATCCGATCAGGAAGGTAAGGAAGAGCTTGATCTTATCAAAGGTTTTCTGCGTTCACAGTGATTTATCCTCTGCAAATCTCGATCGCAACATTTATATAATTCTCAGTGAGTCTGGAGGCCATGAAGGGGTATGATGTGGTGATTGTGGGGGGTGGGCTTGCAGGGCTTCGTGCTGCGCTTGAGGTTGCAAAGCAAACAAATATTTCTCTTGCAATTCTTTCCAAAGTGCATCCCTTGAGGAGCCATAGTGTGGGGGCTCAAGGCGGCATTGCAGCAGCTCTGGGGAATGTTGCGCAGGACTCCTGGGAAGATCATATGTTTGACACGGTAAAGGGCAGTGATTACCTTGGAGATCAAGATGCGATTGAAGTTCTCTGCAAAGAAGCACCGGAATGCATCATAGAGTTAGAACATCTCGGTGTTTTATTTTCTCGAACAAAGGAAGGAAAAATTTTTCAGAGAAATTTCGGGGGACATCGCAATCCAAGAGCTTGTTATGCGGCAGACAAAACGGGGCATGCCATTATGCACGAACTTTATGCTCAGCTTATGAAATACGGGGATAATGTGCATTTTTATGATGAGTGGTACGTTACTGATTTAATTGTTGAAGATAATCTTGTCAAGGGTGTTGTTGCCTGCTCTATTCTTGATGGAACTCTTGAGCTTTTTCAGGCGAAGGCAGTCATGCTCGCAACTGGCGCTTATGGAAAATGTTATACTGTCACATCCAATGATTATTCCAGCACTGCGTGTCTCCCTCTAGAAGACATGGAGTTTGTGCAAATTCATCCTACGGGGATTTATCCTGTCGGCCTTCTTGTAAGTGAAGCAGCGCGGGGAGAAGGTGGTTATTTGCTCAACGATAAGGGAGAACGCTTTATGAAAGATTACGCCCCAGAAATGATGGAGCTGGCCCCCAGAGATATTGAAACGCGGGCAATTTTTTCTGAGATTAAGGCGGGAAGGGGAATTAAGAAGGGAAACTATGTAAATCTCGACCTAACCCATATTGATGCTCAACGATTAAAAGAACGTTTACCTTTTATTCTGGAGGAATCAAAGCGCCATTTGAACATTGATGCAACCAAGGAACCAATTCCTATCGCTCCAACTGCGCATTATTGCATGGGTGGCATTCCAACCGATGTTGAGGGCCAAGTGTATGCAGATACAAAAAACAAAGTTCAGGGTTTGTATGCCGCAGGGGAATGCGCGTGCGTTTCTGTACATGGAGCAAATCGTTTAGGATGCAATTCTCTTCTTGATTGTCTCGTGTTTGGAAAAAAAGCGGGAATCGCCATGGCGTCCATTGCAAAAAGCATAGATTTTGCTTCTATCAAAAATAATCCTCTTGAGCAAATCAAAAAATCAATTGAGAATATGAAAATGCGTCAGGGAACATATGGCATTGCGTCATTACGGAAGGAGTTGCAGGAAACGATGAGCGAACATTGTTTTATCGTGCGTGACAAAAAAGGTATGCTGCAGGGACTGAAAAAAATTGCTGAGCTTAAGAAAAAATATGATGCTATTAATATCGATGACAAGGGAAATGTTTTTAATACAAATCTTATTGAGGCTTTTGAACTCAAAAGTTTGTTAACCGTTTCCGAATGTATCGTCCGCAGTGCACTCCATCGCGAAGAAAGCAGAGGAGCACATTATCGCTCTGATTTTCCAAAAAGGGATGATCAAACGTGGTTTAAGCATACGTTTATTCGCAAAGTTCATGACGAATTCACGTTTGACTATAAGCCGGTTTCCATTACAAGGTATCAGCCTGAAGTGAGGAAGTATTAACTATGGTCAGCATGAAAAAAGTTAGTCGTAGTAAAAAAATAGATCAAAAAAAGGGTCAGAAAACTACTTCAAAAAATATAAAAGGGCTTCAAAAAAGTGAAGTTTCTGAAAAAAATGTAAAAGAGCCCTCTCAAGAAATTACTTTTCGCATCCAGCGGGTTATTCAGGGAAAAACGGAAATGAGAGATTATAAGATAGAGGTGGGAAGGGGGGATACCATTCTTGACTGCCTTGATAAAATAAGGGATGATTTAGATCCTTCTTTAAGTTTTCGTAGAAACTGCCGCAACACGATCTGCGGAAGCTGCGCCATGACGATTAACGGAAGAGCAAGGCTTGCGTGCAAAGAACATGCTCTTAATCTTATTGATAAGGAAACAACAAAAGAAAATACAAAGGAAAATGCAAAAGAAAAAATAATAACAATTACACCGATGCGCAACATGCCTGTGGTAAAAGACCTTGTCAATGACATGACTTCATTTTGGAATCAATACAAAAAAATCAAACCCTGGGTTGATACTGGCGATAAACCACTTCCTGAAAAAGAATTTCTCATGAGCATTGAACAATTTCAGGAATTAGAGCAATCAGCAGATTGTATCATGTGCGGGCTCTGCTATGCAGATTCAAATGGTGTAGAAGCAGAAAAAGAATTTCTAGGTCCCGCAGCTCTGGCACGCGCGTATCGTCTTATCGCAGATCCAAGAGATGCAAAACAAGAGGAGCGTATCAAAGCAGTTGATAACAAGCATGGAACGTGGGATTGCATGCACTGCTTTTACTGCACTGAAGTTTGCCCAGTTGACGTCGATCCATTGGCGCAAATTTTGAAAATACGAAAAATGGCCGTTGAGAAGGGTTCAACCAAGACAAGGGGGGCAATGCATCACCTAACATTTATCAAAAGCGTAAAGGATAGTGGTATTCTAAATGAAAATAAGCTTCCCATTGGTTCAATCGGAGGCATTTTTAATATTGTAGGGATGTTTGAAATTACTCCAGTGGGATTTCGCATGCTCACCCACGGCAAGATGCCCTCTCTTATACATCATAAAATTCCAAAGATTGAAGATGTGCGAGAGATTTTCAATCACTTCAAGAAAGAATCATTCAAGAAAAAAGATGACTCACCTGTAAATTATCAATAATGTTATCTGGAAAGGTTATATAAAACTAAAAAAACAAAAAAATCGATAAAAAATAAAAAAAATAAAATAAAAATGGATTAAACAAGAAGGATATAAAATAAAAAGAGAAAAAATGATAAAAAAATTGAGAAAGCATCATGCTGCGGAGCGGGAGTTATTCAAGAGATGCAGCCTAAAGTGGGCGATGCGTTGAATGCGCGAAGTCTTGCAATGGCGTCACAACTTGGTTTGCCTTTGCTTACACAGTGTTCAACGTGCCAAGGCGTGTTCTCCCAAGTGCAGCATCGTCTCAAAAGTAATCCTGATTACTTAAAAGAAATTAATAATGTTCTTCAGCACCAAGGTTATTCTTACAATGGAAAAACAGATATTAAACACTTACTTTGGGTTCTTGTGAATGATTATGGACTTGAAAACGTGCAAAAAAAGATCAAATACTCACTCAAAGGAACGAAACTTGCCGCATTTTATGGTTGTTATCTTCTTCGACCTTCCAGCGTTATGCAGTTTGAGAAAGATCCAGTCCACCCAACTTCTATGGAAAATATTTTTACAATGCTTGGAGCAGAGCCAGTGATGTACGACGGAAGAACTAAATGTTGCGGCTTTCCTATTTCAATGATGGACAAAGAGGCAAGTTTTCGCATGGCAGGGGCAAATTTACTAGAAGCCAAAAAATTAGGTGCAGATGCAATGGTAACACCTTGTCCTTTGTGTCATTTGAATCTTGATGCACGCCAGCCAGAAGTCGCGTCTTTTTTGAAAGAAAAAATAGACATGCCAGTGCTACATCTATCACAACTTGTTGGATTGGCACTTGGTGTTGAGCCGAAAAAATTGAAGTTGGATAAGCACATTGTCGATACGAGCTCTTTTTTGAAAAAGTTTGAAGAAGGAAAGATTCAAAAATAAATTAGTTTACCAACCTTCAGGCAAACGAGAAGGAACCAATGTGGGTCCGAATATTGTTTGGATACAGTCTACCGCACCTTCATAGCAACAATCAATCACGGGTTCACATCCATAAAAAAATATCATTTTCATAAGCTCAAATCTTATACTATCTACTTGTCGTCTTCCTTGCGGACTCGACCATTCCAGATACAGCCTCCTATCAGGACTCTGACGCGCTTCTTCAACGGCTTGCCTATCAGTAGGGTTATCAACCTTTGGAAGTAGTGCATACTTCTGCCCAACAGTAAGAATTTTTACCGGACCGAGTTCAATGGCAATTTTGTTTAATGTACCATAGCCGTATAACATCCAACCTTTGGAGTCTAGCGCAGCTGTAAACTCTTCGACCCTAAGAAAGAATTGTTCGATCCCCATTAAAATGCGAGGTACATCACTATTTATAAAACTAGGGGTTTACACGTCTCGAAATATGTCTCTATCTTCTTCTGTTAGAATTGGTTGTAACAGATCATCAATCACTTTTACAAGGCAATTGATTGGTACCATGGTAACTACTGGACAACAACAGAAGTTTGCATTATCGCCTTCAAATTTTACCAGTCTAATTGGCATATCTCTTCCATCGTGCACTAAGCCGGGCAATTTATCTTTTTCTGACAATCTTGCAAGGATTCCGTAAACCCAAAAAATATTATCCGGCTCACTTGTTAATGGCATAATCCAATAGCTGGCACCATGTTTTAGTTTCAGAGCAGGACCTCTTTGAACACACTCAAATGTCAAACGTTCTTTTGGATCAATTTCATAAAGAGCCCAACCTTTCCTGTTAAAAGCGTCCAAAATACGTTGATAACCAGGAACTGTTTTTTTCCACTTCTTCTTGCAAGCTCATTACTTATGGGGGCGCGTGTTTATTTATAAAATTGTGCTCTCAATACTCAGACAAGCTCTTCTGCTTTTGAGGTTGAACGATTGCATCAAACTCTTTATTAAAGAAGCATAAAACAGAATCTGCAATGGGCTTAATTTGTTTATCAATGTAATGTTCGTAATCAATTTTACTTTTTCGATGAGAAATTTCTTCTGGGCCATTTATTGTCAGGTAATAATCAATAATTCCCACGTTTTCACGGCCAATTTTCTGCGCGGCTTTAACGTGGGGCGGTGTTGTTTTTGTGTAAGTTGAGACTGGCTTTCGAATTGCTTTTCTGTATACAAGCAGAGTGTCATACGTACCTTTTCTTAAATCTTCAACGAATGCTTTGACGTACTCCTCTACAGGTTGTGTTTTGAATATTTTATCTAACAATCCTAATTGGAAGCGTTTGGCGACTTCAGTCCAGTCCCTTCTGACAAACTCAAGCCCGACAAATTCAATTTTTTCTTTTCCATCATCTATCAGAATTCCCGCGTATCTTTTCTTTGCGCCCTCTTCACTTCCCCTGACTCTTGGCATGAGAAATTTTTTGTACACTTTTTCAAATTCTAGCTCGAGAAAGCTTTTTCTGCGGTATTGCTGTTGAATGTAATTCTGGTAAAAATCATTAATAAATTTTGGAATCTCCGCTCCCCTTGCTTCAGCCGTTTCATATGCCTGTTCATGAGGATCAATAAATAATGAGTCCGTGTCACCATAAATAATTTCGTAACCCCTTTCTGCAATCTTCGCAGCGCTCATTTTGATAAGATACTGCCCGAAGTGAGTAATTGCATTTGCCAACTCAATGCTGTAAAATCTACAAGCTGGATTTGCAAGCACTCCGAAAAATGAGTTCATCGTAATTTTAATGGCGTGCGAAGTAAGTGCATCTTTTCTCTTCTTTGCCGCATCCCTTTGCGTCCATAAGCTTTCAATCAACTGTGGAAGAATGCCCTCTTCATTTTTGAAGTATGCGCCATTGGGAGCTTCAATCAAGGTTTTTGTGTCCATGGTTTTTCCTTTTTCATGGGTAATAAAACACGCGGGATCGATGTTAAACGTGCGGATAATGCTTGGGTACAGGCTCTTAAAATCGCATACGATAATATTTTCATAAATTCCTGGTTTGGATTGGAGAACGAAACCTCCCTTAATGCGTTCTTCAGAGTCCATAACAAATGCGGTCGGAGCAACAAATTTTCTTTTTTGCAATTCTTTAAGATAAAGGCTGTCAAGCGAAGCGATTGATGCATTGACTCGATCAAGGGACATTCTTGTGAGCAGGGAGCGCCGGATCGTTAAGTTTAACACATTTGATTTTTCAATAATGTCATATGCAAGTTTGGAATCCAGAAGGTTATAATCAATCAGCACTTGAGGGTTTGTTTTATAGGCGTCCTCAATTTTTTCCCAACGATCACCGCCAGTAAATATTTTCTCTGCCTGCAGAAAATGCTTCGCTGCCGTGTTGAGCTTGTAATCCGGCAGCTTGACAAAACTCATTTTTAACAGACGAATGCCATCGAGCACCTGGCGTCCTGCAAAATCTGCAGAGCTATCTGAGAAGAAGGATTGTTCTAACCTTAAAGAACAGAATCTGTTGATCCTTCCCAGTTTAAATTCGATGCGGTATTTTTCATATTTTTCTTTGAGAATTTTCCAGTCAAAATCAATGACGTTCCACCCGATAATAATATCTGGATCATATTCCAAAATTTCTTTTTTGAGTGCGTGGAGAACTTCTTCTTCATTTTTAAAACAGGTTGCATGCTCGTACGCATTGCCGTCATCTTTAACAATCAAAACTTTTGCAAGATTTTCTCCGTACAGGCTGACACTCCAAAGTTCTTTCCCTTCACGGTCGGTTTCAATGTCCATCGATAACACTTTGAGTTTGGGGAACCATTCCGCTGGGCTTATCTCAGGTTCCTCGTACACGCGGTCAACAAAATCTCCTGGGGCATAGCTGCCGTCGATGTTGATGGAGCCCTTCAGATCTTTATCAATCAAAAAGCGATAGACAAATCGGATATCCGCCTCATAACAGAGGATATTGTTTTTTAACAGTTCATCCCTAATCCCGGGCACTTCTTTCGGGTTTGCAAGGGTAACCCTCGTGAGGGGATCATGATCAAAGTTCTTAAAGTCAGTATCCTCATATTCAAGATTGAAAAGCTTTTCAGCAGACGTTCTATCCGTTGTTTTGATAAAGAAGTACGGTCTAAACTTATTCCTTGTCATGAAGCTTTCGCCATTTTCAAGCCTTCCAAAGAGTAGTACAAATGCTTCAGAGCCAATTAACTCATAAGTGGAGTAAACAATAAATCCTTTCATACGGTTTCATAAGCGATAATTCTTTATAAACTTGTCCGTGCAAAAGGCGCATTAGAAAAAGTTATTTGGGGGGTCATGGCCTTGGAGCGAAACCAGGAGAACGACCATCTAAAGGCTTAAATAGTACTTAAACTTGTTTAAGTACCATGACTCAGGTGATGGTGCATTACAGCGCAAAGCATTTGCCACGAAAAAAACAATCACGACTAAGCCAGAAGAGAAGGTTTTCTTGAGGGAATTCCTCACACGCGATTAAGACCAGGGTGTTTATTATTGGATAAAAAAGATCAGAAAAAGGTTTTAACATTCTTTAAGAAAAGAAACGTTCCTGCAGCATATTTTCTGATCAAGGATTAGCGGAACAGAATAAGAAGCAGGAGAGAGAAATTTTCGCGATCACCCTTTCAATAGAGAACTTTAGTATTCCTTATTTCAAACTTCTCTTTAAGGCTCTGTCCTAAATCTCGCATTCGCTCGGGGTTAACAGCTTCTCGCTTCCAATTCAATTTTTCTTTGACTGACATTCCCCGACGGGGCCTACCCCCTTGTCAGTGCTTATTCCCTTTGCTAAGAAGCTCGACCTGAGGCTGCTAACCCACATTTAGGACAGAGCCTCTCTTTAGAAAAGCTTTTTAAAGCGGGTGTCGTTTTCTTGATCTATGCCGCGGTAGCATAACTTGGTTATTGCGCCGGACTCATAATCCGGAGGTCGCGCGTTCAAATCCCGCCCGCGGCAGTCCTTCTTTTTCATGGGCTGTTGAGCGTTAGTGAAACAGTCTGTAGGTTCATAAGGATTTATCCTTATTGTGGAATCCCGCCCGCGGCAGTTCTATTTTTTTGTTATTTTAGTGGGCTTGAACGAAGTGAAACCCACCTGTTTCTACCAGATATTTTTTAAAGATCTGGTGAGAATCCCGCCCGCGGCAGTTCTTTTTCATCATCTTTAAAAAGAAGAGAAATTCTGGATAGACAGATGCCGGCGTCGCATAATCTGGTATTGCGCGAGGCTCGAATTTGTTTCGTGAACCCTCGTTTCCTTCGGGATGTCTCGGTTCAAATCCGAGCGCCGGCGTTTTATTTCTTGTAAGTGGGCTTGAACGAAGTGAAACCCACCTGTTTCTACCAGATATTTCTTAAAGATCTGAAGACGAGCGCCGGCGTTTTATTCTTCATGGGCTGTTGAGCGAAAGGTTTATATACAACCATCAGTTAGAGTAATCTAACAAATAGTTAGATAACATGGCATCCAATCATAAAAATATAGAAAAGGCACTCAAAATACTTTTTACGGATTACTTGCATAGTTACAACGCTTTTAGCCTGAAAGGGCATCTCGCCATGAGTGATGTGGGAAGCCTCAAACTGCTCAGAAGGCTCAAGCAGCAAAATATTGTAACGAGCAAAAACATGGGCAATGCCATCTTCTATAGGCCCAACCTTGAAAGAATGTACGTTCTGAAACTGTTAGAACTTATCTTCCTTGATCATAGCTATCTTTCAAACTATGTAAAAGGGTGGATTGAGGAATTAAAAGTTTTTATCCCTAAAACAAAAGCTCTCTTGCTCTATGGTTCCATACTTACGAAAGATAAAAAAGCTGCAGATGTTGATGTGTGCTTTATCCTTAAAGACGCCGAAGATTATCAAGAAATACAAAAAGAGGTTAATAAGATAAATATAAGAAACCGGCTCAAGATTCATTCACTTTATTTAACTCCTCAAGAATTTGAAAAAAAACTCATCGGACAAGATGCAGTTACTCTTAATTTGATAAAAACATGCATTGTAATTCACGGAGTTGAACTTTTTGTGAAAACTATAGCAAAGGTGCAAAAACGATGAGTGAAGCAAAAAACAAAGTCAGATGGTGCCTTAACAAAGCAGAGAAGGAGAAGTCGCAGGGAGGAAAACACAGGGGCCTGATAAAAACAATGCCAGATAAGGTACTCGCGCGACAACATCTTGATAAGGCGGAGCATAATCTGACTGTATTCCTTGCTAATAAAAAGATGGGGTTTTACGATTGGACAATTAGCATGGCATTTTATGTTATGTACCATTGCTGTTTAGCTATCCTGGCGAAGCAAGGGTATGAAAGCAGAAATCAAGAATGTACACTTGCACTCATAGGGCATTTTATCGAGGAAAAACAGCTTGATGAGGATTTTAAAAGGTATTTAGAAGCATTTCAGTCAAATGTAAAAAAAGAGGAGGAACAAATACTTCCTATGAGAGAAAAATACCAGTACACACCTGTTACAGAGATTGATAGACAGAAGGTAGAAGAGCTGCAAACAATTTGTCAGGACATCCTTAAGGATACGAAGGGAATTTTACAAGATTGAACACGCCCGTAGGTTCATAAGGATTTATCCTTATTGTGGAATCCGGGCCACGGCGTATTATCTTTTTGCTTTTATTATTTGAGTGGGCTTGAACGAAGTGAAACCCACATGTTTCTACCAGATATTTCTTAAAGATCTGAAGACGAGCGCCGGCGTTTTATTTTTTCAAAAGAAGAAAAATTAAAAAAGTTAAAATTGCCCTTTAATTTTTTCTTGAACATCTCTCATTTCTTGTTCTGTTAATTTTTTTCCAGGCCAGTGTTTTAATCCATCGCCAGAAAAACGAGGAATGATATGAACGTGAAGATGAAAAACAAGTTGCCCGGCTGCAGATTTGTTGTTAATCCCAATGTTGAAGCCATCTGCCCCAACGCCTTTAATAACGGCGTGTGCAACTTTTTGTGTGGTGACCATAAGTTTGCCTAACATTACGGAATCGGTATCAAGAAGATCTGCAGTGTGTTTTTTTGCAACAACTAGAGCATGCCCTTTATTGACTGGGTTGATGTCTAAAAACGCGAAAGTATCTTTGTCCTCATACACTTTTGAAGAAGGTATTTTTCCTTCAATGATTTTACAAAAGATGCAATCTGCCATAATAAAAAGGAAGAAGGAGAGGTATATAAAATTATCGAGATGCGGTCTTTTCTAGCAGCACTGCCTCAGAGCTTTCACTATTGCAATTTTGTCAATTAAAACTTTTTCATGTATTAATTCTGTCAAGTACACTTTATCATGTTGCTCAAGATGATCCTTAATTTTTTTAATGAGGGGCATCATTTTTTTATAACCGCAGAGTGCCGCGGATAGCGCATCTTTTTCATGTTGATTATTAATTTTAACAAATTTTGCCTGAGTTTTTAAGAATTCATCGACGATTTTTATTTTTTCTAAAAATTGTAGATTGTATTCCGGCTCAATGATCTTTGCGCCGACACTTGCAGCAATTTTCCTGATATGCCCTGGGCAAGGTGTGACATCTGTTGCCACGACACAAATCTTTCCGTAGGCAACTATCTTTCTGATCAGCTGATTCACAGACCAGTTTCTTGCGGAACCCAAAACAATGAGATTTCCCTGCAAATCAAGGACGGCATACCCACTATTTGTCCCAGGATCAATGCCTGCGATGAGAAGTTTTCCCAAGGTGAGAGAAGTTTGTCTTTATGATTTATATACTTTTTTATTCGCAAACTTAGGATTTTGGAAAGAATTTTATAGTGTTGAACATAAAAATGGGTATGGACGAAATAAAAAAGCTGCATCGCCTCTATGCTTTAAAAGAGGTGGACAGATACGGAGTTGTTAAACATCGTCGGGAAAGCACCGCAGAGCACGTCTATAGCTGCCTTGTTCTCGCCCAGTATTTTCTTACGAAAACAAGGAGGAAGTTAGATCAAAATAAGGTAATGAAAATGTTGCTGTATCATGACATTGTAGAAATTGAGTCTGGGGACGTTTATTTTTTGGACGAGAAAAAGTTAGAACAAAAAAAGAAGATCGAAAATAAAGCTTTTGAAAGATTAAAAAAGCAAATTCCTTCATCGATGACTAAAGAAATCGAATCGCTCTGGAGAGAATTTGAAGAAAACAAAACAAAAGAAGCAAAATTCTGCCAGGCCATTGACAAATTTGACCCGGCAGTTCATTTTTTGGAAAAGAAAGAAGACTGGGTCAAGCAAAAGTTAACAGAAAAGATTGTGCGAGAGAAAAAAGATCCTTACCTCAAAGATTTTCCTGAAATCATGGCAATGTGGAATAAAATTATTGCATACGCGAAAAAGAATGGGTATTTCGTCGAGAAGTGATGGACCCAGAACAGTTGACAAAAAGGATGTTGAAAGAGAACAGGCTTTGCGTGCTTGCAACCGCCTCATTAACTGGAAAACATGAAGCTGCGACAATTGAGTATACGGAGGATGAAGAGTTTAATTTGTTTTTTGAAACGTTTCCAAGTTATCGAAAGTATCCCAATTTGAAACAAAACCCCCAGGTGAGTATTGTCATTACAGAAAATTCAGAAGAGCCACGAACTATACAGATGGACGGTAGGGTATTTGAATTGTCCGGAAAAATTGCTGAAGAAGCAAAGCAACGCTGCATCGCAAAACATGGAAAAGGAAAAAGAGTTTACAACGACCCGGAGATAAGATTCTTTAAGTTTACCCTCGACTGTATAAAGGTGCTCACACACGGAGGATATCCGCCTAGGTATAAAATAATACGAAATAAGAAAGTCGAGATTGAATAATCAAAAAAACTAATTACCATGAGCATTTTTGCGCAATTTTTGAAAAATCCGAAAAATATAGGTGCCATTTCCGCTTCTTCAAAGAAATTGACAGAGCATATCATCAAAAACGCGGAAATAAAAGACGTAAAAAGTATTGTTGAACTGGGGCCTGGTACGGGTGTGTTTACAAAAGAAATTATAGCGAATAAGTCAAATCAAACAATCTTTTTCTGTATAGAAATTAATGAGACTTTCGTAAAAGAATTGAAAAAAAGATTTGAAAAGTTTGAAAACGTAAAAATATACAATGATTCTGCATTAAACATGAAAACATATTTGGAAAAAAACAACCTGAAACATTGTGACAGAATTATTTCAGGTTTGCCCTGGGCAAGTTTTGGAAAAAAACAACAAGAAAAACTGATCAAAACAATTGCAGAATGTTTACAACAAGATGGAATATTTGTTACGTTTGCTTATGTGCACGGAATGATATTGCCCTCAGCAAGGTATTTTAGAAAATTGTTGTATAAACATTTCAAAAAGGTGAAATGCAGTAAGATTGTTTGGAATAATATCCCGCCAGCTTTTGTTTATATCGCCGAAAAATGAAATTAAAAAGCATAGAGCAAGATACGGCTACATTTTTTTCTTGAGATAATCAAGTAATTGTATCACTGCTTTTCTGCGGTGACTCGTGGGCTCTTTTCCTTCTGCCCGTAATTCTATAAGAGTTTTTGTTTCCCCTTCAGGAATAAAAAATCGTGAGTACGGTTCATGATCATATTCCCCTGGCAGCAGGGTCATGCGCACTTCAGTGACTAAAGTCCCATGCAGCTTGCCTTCAAAGACGATAGCTTTTTTTCCGGGTTCACAATATGCAATGGCGCAGAGAAAATACGCCTTTTTGTTAGAAGTTTTTTTTATTTTTTCAAACAAACCCTGAAAACCTAGTTTTTGATACTCTCGTTTTGCACGCGCGCCTGGAAAATTGTTGTAGCCTTCAAAAAAAACGCCGGTGTCATCAACAAAAACGGGAGCATGTAAAAGTTCTGCACAATATTTTGCACCCTGCAGAGCCGTTTCTTGCACAGTTAATCCCTCAGGCTCGTCATATTCAATTGCTTTATGAACAATGACAATACCAGAACCTTTAAAAAAATCTTTGATTTGTTTCGCTTTTGCATTATTTTTGGTAACAAGACAAAGTTCCATAGAGTTCACCTGGATTATGAAAATTCTTCCAATTCAAAACGTGTTCCATCCTGTTTCATGTTAATGGCATTCACATTTAGATGCGTATCTTGTCAAAAACCACCAATCAATAGATTGGTGGCATGTGCAACATGCCACTACAAATAGTGGTTTTTGAGCACGCCAAAATTCCGCATACCCATCGTGGTTTACGAAGTAAACCACCATTCAAAGAACACTCGAAAAGCAAAGCTTTTCGGTGTGCTTGGCAAGCGTGAAATATCAAACCATTCAAGTTTTCCTTCATCTCATTCTTTAACTTGAAAATCTTTTGCACCTAGTTTGCACAAAAATATAACAAAATGCCCTACCACTTTGCCTTGTTCACGAATAATCTCTGTCGCGATCCCACAGACTTTTTCAAATTGTGCATGAATGCCAGTTTCTTCAAAACATTCGCGAACGGCAGTGTCTGCAACATGTTCACCATATTCCATTTTTCCTCCTGGAAATCCCCAGTATCCCTGATACGGTTGTTTATTCCGTTGGAGCAGAAGAACTTTGTTCCCATCTCTCAGAACAACACCAATGAGGTTAATAATTTTCTCTCGTTTTGTTTTGTCAAACATCAAAAAGCAGAATATCAAACAATTTATATAGTTTGTGATGAAAAGATAAAGATGGATGAAAATTGGGTAACAAAAAAATCATGAAAAAAATAAGAAAATCAAAATCTGCCTCCATCGCACTCTTTCTTGGAAAATTCCAACCTTTTCATAAAGGGCATTTGCAGATGATAAAAAATATTCTGAAAGAATATGACTTCATCAAAATTGCAATTGGCTCTTCTCAAAAACATCATGAAAAAGAAAATCCATTCACAAGGAAAGAAAGGGAAAATATGATCAGATCAACATTGAAAAAAGAAAGCATAGATAAAAGAAAATATAAAATCTATTTTATTCCTGACATTCCTAATGATGATGCCTATGTTGACCATGCTAAAAAGATAACAGGAAAATTTGACGCCATTTTTACGGGCAATCCCTTGAATCTCTTTCTCTTCCGGAAAGCACATCATAAAGTTCATCGCATCAAGCGTTTAGGAAATATTTCTGCAACAAAAATAAGAAATTCTTTGCTGAACAATACAAAAACATACAAAAGTCTTGTGCCAAAATCAGTTTACAAAATTTTGAAAGATATAGACGGAAAAAAGCGGTTGTTGAAAATATATGGACAAGGCGGGATTTGAACCCACAGCAACTCGACTGCCAGCCGAGCATTCTACCAGGTTGAATTACTTGCCCATAAAAAGAAAAAAGGGACTTTGTTTAAAAAAGTATTGGTCGAAAAACATCGTGAAAAAGAATTGCGGGGTAAAGAGTGTATCAAAATAAAAAAATTATGAAAAATTAGGTAAACAAAAAATAAAAATGCAGAAAAATAAGAAAAAGTGAAATAAAAAATTCTTAAAAAATGAAAAAATGCAAAGATTTATAAACTAAAAAGTCTGAAAATATAGAAGTATAACACAGTTAAAGGTTAAAGAAATTCAAAAAACGCAGGAGGTGAAATCATGGCCGCAAGAAAACGAAAGAGTTCTTCTCGAAAATCGGCACGAAGATCAAGTTCTCGAAAAAAATCAAGCAGGAGATCTAGTGCAAAGAGGAGTTCAAAAAGACGACGTTAAAAGTTTTTATTTTTTTCTTTATTTTTTTTCTTATTTCTTTATTTAATTTTGAACAAAACATTTAAATAAGAAGAAAGTGTAGGGGGAGTTATGGGCCAAAAACAAACAACCATCATCCCAAAAGCTCCTTGTGCACGAATTCTCATGCATGCAGGTGCAAAACGTGTTTCTGCAGACGCCGCAGAAGCTTTTGCAGAAATTTTAGAAGATATTGCAAAAGAGATTGCAAAGCAGGCCAGTGTCATTTCAAAACATGCCGGCAGGAAAACAGTTCTGGATACTGACGTTAACATTGCTGCGAAGAAAGAGTGAATTTACCGTCTTTGAATTAAACGTGCAATCTTCTTACTTTTTTTGATTTCAATATGATCTCCCGGGGAGAGGGCGTGCATGCGTGGATCGTTATCGACGCCCAAAATTGCTTGTTCGCGATGCAACTTCACGATGATTATTGCGTTTTCCTTGACGACAATACTTTGCAAGGGCTGGGTAGGATTGTTGAATGCAATGCCTATACCTTTACTAAAATTACGATGGCTAATACTGCGAAAATAAGCGGCGGCACCGAAGGGAGTTGCAACAACTATACCGTCGCCAATAATTTCCCCATCGATCATTTTTTTATTGATAATAACTGAAAAACGAATTGCACGAGTTAGAAGTTTATTACGAAAGATAATGTCATTACACGCGAAAACTTTAATCCTTTTTCCGTTTTTCTTTACGATAGTTCCTTCGAGTTGGAAATATTGTTTAACTCTAAGATACCCTTTCCTGTACTGGTCAAGAATTTCTGCCAAATTACCTTCGCTACATTTTTCACATATCCCAGATTCTCGAATTAAGAGCTTAGGAATTCCAGGATATTTTCTTTCTGCATGGAAAAACGTTCCATCACCACCCGCGCTAATAACAAGATCAGGATGTTTTGCATCATAGCAGAACCCCGCACTTTCAATTTCTTTTTTCAGGGAAAGAATGCTTTTGTTATTTCGTCGGACAATCGCGACTTTTTTATGTCGATGCATGACCGTTTTAATTTCTCTTGCTATATAAATATTGTGAATAAAAACTAGGGAATTCTCCTCAAGGTTTTCAGAAGATAACTATCTGGTTTTATTTCACGCCCTCCCTGTTTATGGTCGTGTACGTTTTTTTCTTCGTGTTTTTCGTGGTCTTTCCCGCGCTCTTCCGATTTCTCTGTATTGCCCTTTTCTCCTTCTTTCTCATGCTCTTCATGCTTTTCTTCTTTTTCTTCCGAAGGAATAATATGATAACTAATTTTCTCCTGAATGCTCTGCATGTCTGCTTCCTCAAACTTCTTTGTTTCCCATTGAAAATTTAGTCCATCATCAAATTTTCTGGGAATAATATGAACACACAGTTTTGCATTAGGATTATCTGCACTTTTACCGCTTTGCACCATGATGTTTGTTCCCTGCAGTTGCTGCGTTTCAAAAACGGCACTGGAAGCGTAGTTTGCAACGGTCATGAGATGCACGAAGGTTTCCGAATCTAATTGTTGTATTTCACTCGCATCCTGTTTTGGGAAAACTTCGATATGGCCTAGACTAGAGGGGTGTGAAGAAATAAACACCACAGCTTTTTCATCTTCATAGATTTTTAATTTTAACGCTTCGGTCATAAAAGATCACCGATGCTGTCAAGGTTTACATCCGTTTCTGTTTCCGGATTTTGAGATTTTTTTTCTTTTTTTTGTTTTACACCTAACAAGAGGAGTACTTCATCAACGGAAACATGTTGAAAGAGTGCTTTCAATTGATCATTTTGAGGAATAAGTTTTTTGAACTCTTCAGGATCTTCCAAAATAAAGGCTTTCAGCTGTGGATTTTTGTTAACGAGGGAAACGACCTGCTCCACGGTGAGTTTTTGCGCGGGCTCTTCTTTTTTTGCATGATGCCATTTTGCAGGATACTTTTTGAAATGGGTTGCCAGGAGGAATGACATGCTTCTTATCAGTGGGGCTTGTAATTTTTTTGTTTCTTCTTCTGGAATTTCTTTACTGAGCAATGCAAACTTTTCAAGGCCATCATCGGCCTCTCTTGGAACCAGATGGAAAAGAAAGTGTGGGCTTTGCTGCCCTGCAGCTTGGCCATTCGCAATAAAGAGTGTTGCGCCAGTCGTAAGCATTGCCTTTGCAAGGGCTTCTGTGATGGTGTGGGTTATTTTGAAGAGGTGTGTAAAAATCTCTCGTGGAATAAGGGGAAGAATAGGATAATGTTCCTTCGGGAGAAGCAGAACGTGACCTTTTGTGGCAGGATTAATGTCAAGAATTGCAAGCACTTGCTCATCCTCAAACACTTTCTTTGAAGGTATTTCTCCTTTTACGATTTTACAAAAGACACAGTTTGCCTTCTGCTCCTCCAAAGCCTTTTTTTGTTCAGGGGTTAGGTCCATAGTCTGCTCTAAATTGCCTGCCTTTAAAAACTTCGCGGTAGCTAACTTTTTATAGTTTGAAATCTTCACTATAAATATGAGCCTTGATTCGGAGATGACTGAATTAAAAGGGCTATACTTTGATAGAGGGGGTGATATCAAAGTTGATACTATTAACGACCCTTATGATGATCCTGTGATGGCAGACATAAGAATGCAAACCACCGCTTCGCAACGAAGGGGGGAGTATGACACAAGAAGAGAAGCCGTCCTTGGGCGTTTTAAAGAACGAAATAGTCTTCTGAGAATATTACAAAGGTGTTCCTGGGAAAAAATCAATGACAATGTTGATAGTGTCTTAAAAAAAATGGGTGAGATGTACACTACCTGGAGAAATGTCTACACCCCGTACTTTGATGCTGATTCCGAAGAGTTTTTGGCATCTTTAAGAGGCGTCACAGAACCTTTAAGGGGTTATGACTTAGGTTATAGCAAAAGAAAATCTACAGCGTTGAGTACCTTGTTCAAAGGTTGTTATCAAGGTCTTGTTTTGGGGTGTGTCTCTGCAATGGTTTCGTATAACACACTACCCTCATCTGGCGCAGCTGTAGCTTCTTTAGTTGTAACTTTTGTTTCTTGGCTTGCAGGAGCTGCCATAAAAGGGCATAAAAAACACTGTCATGAGATAAAAGAAGCTCTTCCGCTTGTCAGAGTCCACCTGGCAAAAGCAGAAAAGGTACTTTTCGAATATTACCCTGAATATTTCATCGATTGGAGCACTGTTGATGATAAACTAAAACCTCAGCCCACATAATCTGGTGGAGGTCTTTTTTCTCCTGATTCTTCAGCCTTTTCTTCCGCAAAGAATTCTTCAAATTCATCAACAATTTCTTCCGGCACGTCAATGTCTTCGTCCGTTTCAGGAGTCATGGATTTTTCACAGCAGAGAATTTTTTTCTTTTTCTGGCATTGACTGCAAATCCACGATGTTTCTTCAAACTCCATGGGACGTTGGCAGCAGAGAGGATAATCCTGTGTTTTTGAACACTCTTCACATTTTATACGTTTCGGAGCCATGAAAAAATGGAACGTAAAAGGCTATATAAGGTTTTTGTTTTTTTGTTCGTTTTTCTATTCTTTCTCTTTATTTTTTCTATTACCAGTTTTTTTCATTATTTTTTGATTACCTTTTTTAGTTGTTCCTTTTTATTGTCGAAAATATAAAGGTTGTCACATCATGCATTGTGCCTAACTTTATGATTATTTAAACCCATCTTTTCTTTTTTATCGTCTAAAAATTAAAAATAATATTTTAACATTGTGCCTAACTCCGCATTTTATCTCCTTTTTGGTTTTCCTTTTTCACGATGTTTTTTTATTTTTTTATTATCTTTTTTACATTTTTTGTCTGGTTATTATTTTTTTGTTCTTGTTTTTTTATTCTACTTTTTTTATTTTTAAAATAATTTAAACTTATTATTTTTTGATTCATTAATTTATTCTTTTTGAGTTTTTTTAATTTTTTCCAGCTTTTCCTTAGAGAACTTTGCAAAATGTCAAAAAATGGAGTGTTTCAGGCAAAGTTCTCTATACAAAATTGTCTTTTGCTTATTACGAACTGGCATCTATTGCAAAATTATTTATGTCAGTGAGTATATTTCAAACTTCTCCTTACCAATCTTTCTTTTTTAATATGCAATGTACGCAACGACAGGTTTTTTGATACATTTTTTAATGTATTCTGCAGTTTTCTCCTCAAGGTTTCCACCAATTTCCCCTATAAGAACAATGGCTTTCGTTCTTTCATCTTTTTCCAGGATGGGAAGAATGTCTAAAAAATTTGTTCCTACAACAGGATCTCCTCCGATACCTATAACAGATGATTGACCAATGCCCTCATTGCTGAGATGATGAACAATTTCGTATGTTAATGTCCCGCTTCTTGAAAGTACTGCAACATTTCCTTTCTTAAAAATATGGTTGGGCATGATGCCGATTTTGCTTTCCCCCACTGTAATACATCCTGGGCAATTCGGACCTAAAACTATTTTCTTCTTTTGCTGTGCAAGATGAATGATTGCAATTGCATCATGTACAGGAACATGCTCGCTGATAATACAAATATTAAGGTTTGCGTGTAATGCTTCGAATGCAGCTTCCTTGACATGGGCTGCCGGAACAAAGAGTACACTCCATTCTGGATTGTGGTTTTTTACCGCTTCTTTCACAGTATTGTACACTGGAATCCCTTCTACAACGCTTTTTCCTTTTCCTGGAGTTACTCCTGCAACAATGTTTGTCCCATACTCCAGCATTTGTTTTGTATGAAAACTCCCCTGCGTTCCCGTAATACCCTGGACGATGATTCTCGTTTTTTTATCGATGAACATGCTCATTTACCTTTTCTGGTTATACTTTTGTCATTTGTACTAACTTGTACTATATTCTCCGCGGCTTTTTCCATATTGTTCATGACCTGAATACCTGCTTGTTCTAAGATTGCTTTTCCTTTCTCTTCAAAAGTTCCGATCATGCGAACAACAACAGGAATTTTAATGTTCTTCCTTTTCTTGTAATGCACGATGCCTTCAGCAATTTGATCACAATGAGTAATTCCAGCAAAAATATTAATTAGTAATCCTTTTACTCTTTTTCTTAAAGAAATATCTAACGCTTTTTCCATCACGTCTGCTCCAGTTCCTCCGCCTATGTCGCAAAATGATGCAGGTTTCCCTCCAAAATGACTGATCGTGTCAAGACTTGCCATGACAAGGCCTGCGCCATTACCGATCACCGCGATATCGCCATCAAGTTCCACATAGGCCAATCCCTGAATTGCCGCTTCTTGTTCCAGAATTGTTTTATATTCTTCTTGTTGTGGAAAATCCCGTCTATACAGTGCGTTGTCATCGATGATAATTTTAGCATCGGCTGCAATGAGGCGTTGTTTTTCATTGAGGATGAGCGGATTGATTTCTACAAGAGTACAATCCTTTTGCTGCATGAGGGTGAACATGTTTTGGATTATTTTTCTAAGCTGTTTTTTTATGCCACCTTCTGATTTCTTTAGTTTTATTTTTTCATTAAAAAGCATAAGCAACTCTTTTAAACTAAAAAATGAAAATGTTAAAATATCTCTCGGTGATTTTTGAGCTAATTCTTCAATGTCAATGCCTCCTTTTTTTGAGAAGAGGAAAATATATTTTTTTGTAATCCTGTCGATGGTAAGTGCAGCATAGTATTCCCTAAGGATGTTTTCCATCTGGGCAATCCAGAGTTTTTTTATTGGATAATCTGTTTTTTTATCAAAGAGATTTTTACAGACTTCCATAACGTTTTCACTATTCGCTCTTTGAATGAGGCCATGTTTTTTTCTTTTTCCAACGAGCACTTGTGCCTTCACCACAACTTCTTGTGGTATTTTTTTATTTCTTAACTGGGTGTAATACCCCGCAGCTTGCTGCGGCATTATCAGTTCCCAGTTAAGATTAAAAATACCCCGCGGCTTGCTGCGGTTGGGATTTTTATTTTTCAGTTCTTTCAGATTTGTAATAAGAAATCCAGGAGCGACAGGAATGTGATACTTCCGAAACAGTTCCATGCCCTGATATTCGTATAGTCTCATTTTTTGTAGAACGTATGTTTTTCATTCCTGCCCTTAACTAGGTGCACAGGATATTTTTTAGCAGTAACCGCGAGTTTTTCTTTGAAGGTGGTAGATAAATCGATGCCAAGATGATCAGCAATCACCAGAACATGATAGAAAACATCAGCAAGTTCGTAGCCAACTTCCCGCTTATATTCCTGATCTGTTCTGAGTTTTTCTGCTATTTTTTCGGGATCTTTATATCTAAAGTGTTCAAGAAGTTCTCCAACTTCAATGCTCATGGCCAATGCTAAATCTTTTGGGTTGTGATATTGAGCCCAGTCTCTTTCATCGACGAATCCCCGCACAAGTTTCTTTAATTCGTCAATCGTTGTTTTTTTATCACTCATTTTCTTTTTTGATGTTGTGCAATGCGTTGTCTGAATTCCGGCTCGCATTCTTGGAGGTGCTTGTCTATTTCTTTTTGAGTAATAACCCCTTTTTTCATCAGCAGATCTAGCATAACACTTACCAGTTCTTCGAAAACAACAAGCCGTGCAAGGATTTTGCGCACTTCTTGATCAGAGCTTTTCACATATGCCTTTTGCAGCGCTGTTTTCATTTCAATCAGAAGTTCGTCTGTTTTGCTTAGTTTCATGGGTTCACCTCAGGAGTTTGTCAATATCTGGATAATGTGACTTGACATGCTCAACTGTTTTCGCAAGTAATTTTTTCTCTTCCTGATTCAACGGGAGTTCTATGATTTTTTCTACTCCTTTTCTTCCGAGAACAACTGGAACACCCACCAAAACATGGTTGTAACCGTACTCTCCGCTGAGCTCTACGCAGCACGGAAGCGTTCTCTTTTGATCTTTGATGATGGATTCCACCATTGCAATGATTGCAGACGCTGGTGCGAAAAATGCGGATCCTGTTTTGAGATAGTTGACAATTTCTATGCCGCCATTCCTTGTTCTTTCAATGATACCGCTTAACTTATTTTCTGGCATGAGTTCTGTAATGCTTTTTTTGTTGACTGTAGTAAATCTCGGAAGAGGTACCATCGTATCACCATGACTGCCCAAGACCGTTGCAAGAACATCGTGGGGATTGCACTTTAATTCTTCTGCAATGAACATTTGAAATCTCGCAGTGTCGAGAGCGCCCGCCATTCCAAGAATGCGTTCTTTTGGAAAGTTACTGATTTTTTTTGCCAGGTATACCATTTCGTCCAGGGGGTTGGTTACAAGAATAAGGATGCATTGAGGAGCATACTTTGCCACGTTGCTTACAACCTCTTTTACAATTTTTGCGTTCGTTGCTAAAAGATCCTCCCTTGCCATGCCGGGTTTTCTTGGAACGCCCGCAGTAACGATGACTATATCCGAGTCTTTGATTTCTTGGTAATCACTCGTTCCTTGAATCTTCACAGAACTTTGTAAAAGAGGAGTTGCTTGTTGCAGGTCAAGTGCCTTTCCTTTTGCGATTCCCTCAGTCACATCTACAAGGATAATATTTCCTAATTCTTTGATTGTCGCTAGAAATGCTACTTGAGCCCCTACATTTCCCGCTCCTATAATGCTGATTTTTTTCATTCCCATCGTCGGGCCGGCCGCATATATAAACTTTTTGTATAGAGGGGTTCTGTCCTAAATAAGGGTTAGCAGCCTCAGGTCGAGCTTCTTGAAGAAACACATGGACACCGACAAGAGGGTTGGCTCCGTCGGAGAATGTCGGTAATAAGTAAAAGGAATAAGCAAGCGAGAAGCTGCTAACCCGAGCGAATGCATAATCCAAAAAATATTAGAAAAATTACCACGGACTAAAATAATAGCCCATGCTGTAGTGCCTATTGTTGTTAGAATAGTATCGTGATGTTGTTAAGCCAATGTTTCCGCTCGGTTGCCATCGTGTTCCATAATCACTGCGGACATAAACGGGCTCTTGATATTCTGGATAATAAGAGGGGGTTCTGTAAGATTGAGCGTAGGTTGTATAAGGATAAGGTGTTAAAGCGTCATGAGTCTGATAATGTGCATTCCAATGATTTGCGTGGACTACAGCGACGAGTAAAAGAAAAACACCGAAAAGGACGAATAATCTCTTCATAAAAAAGGAAACCTTCTCTTCTTTAAAAATATATTGGAAAAGGCAAGTCTCCGCCATGCCCCACAAAAAAAGGCTTTCTATGTGGTCGGAAAGGTGTTAAAAAAATGTGATAGAATAATGCGACAAAATAGGCGGAATATAAAATAGAAAAAAAGAAATTAAAAAATAATAAACTTATTGAGAACTTTGCAAAACGCAAAAAAGAGAATGTTTGAGGCAAACTTCTCTATTCATATATTTCAGCGTAGTCATGTCTTAAATCTCGAAGAGACATGCTTGCATCAGTAACCACGGCTCCTCTTGGCCTTGCCATTTTGCTCATTTCCCCGTAAGGACCATATGCTGGGCCATATTCAGAGAAATATTCTGGAGCTCTCTGATAATATTGTGGCAGGTTTTGATACAATCTTCCTCTTCTTCTGTATTCAGGCGGGTAATAGTAGATGTCCGCTACATTGTACCGAGTCGTTGCCAAGCTTGATCTTCCTCTCAAGGTAGGACTGTAGCTGTAGTAGCGTTTCAGTTCGAAACGCGTAGGATAGCTTCCCAGGCTAAATTCGTAGCTGTATGGGTACAATCCCATAAATGCTTTATACCTTGTTTGAATCACGGAAACAAAATCATCCATTCTGTTCATGCGTGACCAAATACCAGCATTAGTTGGGCTCACAGACTGCTTAAGGTCAGGGCCTGGTAAAGGGTAAGCGTCCGTATACGCTGACCTTACCGTGTTAACGTTCCATGGGTCGTTAACCACCATGGGATCTCCCAGTTCTGCGTCCGCTCCATTGAACTGCGGATACGCATACTGTGCACGTTCAGGTTCCCAGCGTATGGCTGCGTTTCTGTCTGCAGCTAAAGCCGTATCGACGAGAAACAGAAAGCTAATGAACAAAGCAAAAGATACTAATATACCTCTTTTTTTCATAATCTACACCCCCGAGTTACAAAATTTTCGAATTTTGAGTATTTAAGCTTTTCGCTTTGCTTTTAAAGCAATAGGGGGCTTCTGTAAATTGGGGTAAAGTAACTGGGTAAGGTAAGGACCCTAAAGATTCTAGAAAAAATGGGGGAAAAAATATTTTGAGCTATTTCTTCAGAGAACTTTGCAAAATGTCAAAAAATGGAGTCTTTTAGGCAAAGTTCTCTATACAAAATTGTCTTTTGCTTATTACGAACTGGCATCTATTGCAAAATTATTTATGTCGGTGAGTATATTTCAAACTTCTCTTCACGAACAAATACCCAATCAACCCTGCTATGAGGGCAATGAGGATTACAAGAACGTATACTAAGGTGTAGCTTCCTTCTTGGGGAGTTTCTGTATTAAAGTTTTGCAGTATTTCTTGTGTGTTAGTTTGCTGATACTGCACAGTACTTGTTTTTTGTGCCGTACTTGTTTTTCTCCCAGGAGATGGGTACTGAGCAGATGTGTACTGAAGAGTGGAGTAGCCTCCCGCATTTTCTTGTCGTGCGGGAGCGTTATCATAGCTTGCCGGCCTTCGTGCACCATTGCTTCCCATGCCCGTATTTCCTTGTTGGCGATTTTGATTATCGAAGTTAATATCAGTAGAATAATGAAAGCTTCCTGATTCTTGGTAATAATAATTGTTGTACCCTGAACAGTAATCGGGACTAAAAGTTGTGTTGTAACAATTGTCGTAGTATTGAGGACCATAAGGTGGATACAATCCATAATTTCCGTCAGGAATTGTATAGGGGCCGTAAATGTAAGGAGCGTACAAGTTCCATCGTGGATTTACGGTGTTGTACAAATTGAAATGCTCAAAATCATCAGGGTGAAAAAATACTACCCTTTTTCTTCCAATCTTATCTAAATCGTCCAAATCGTCGAAGTCTGTAAAGTCAATCACGTTCCATTTGTCACTTGGATTTAGAGCAGCCACCGAGTTGTAATCCCTTAAATCATAGCAGTCCAAGTCCTCAAAATCAAGATCTTTTGCATTGCTTGCAGTGATTGGATCGATGTTATCGTTAGGATCCGCATTTGCAATTTTTTGGTAATCTGCATAATCAAACCTGCGCAAGAAGTCATTGTCTAGGGAGTCAGTATCCAAATTTCCAAGATTAATGGGATCGTACTGGTCTGCGTCATCCAAATCTGACAATGTGTTGTAAGCGTCTAAATAAAGACAGTTGAAATCATCATCTTGCAAATAGTGATCTAGGATGTAATCATCGTCAAATCCATCATATTTGTTTAAGTCAGCCAAAGCGAATAAAAGATCAAGGTCTTCTCCATCAAAACTTTTAATGAGATTCTCAATAATATCATGATTTACAGTTCTCGAGAGTTTGAAATCAAAAGGATTCCAGTGGTTTTTGTATCTGAGATAATTTGCGTATGGAAAAGGATTTCCAGAATATGTTCCCGATTGTTGATAGGTTAAGCTTGCCGTATTGGGCTGATTTCCATAAGGCCCATAGCTACCATAGGGCTGGTTATAAGACTCATGATTGGCTAAAACGCCTATACCAAGAAGGAAAAAAATGAACGCTGCTAAAGGAATAAGCCTCATACAAGGCTTAAGAACCCCTTTATTTATAAAGATTTTGTTACTGAGAGGTGGTAAAATAAGAAAAACTTAAAAGAGATAAACGCACCATAAAAACA
>JAGWAF010000056.1 GCA_018302085.1 Candidatus Woesearchaeota archaeon
GAATTGAAAAGGCGGGGAAAGAGTGTTTATTATTGGAGCAATAAAGGTGAGGTAGATTTTGTTGTCAAAGAAAAAGATGATTCCCTTACCTCAATGAATGTTTCTTACAGCAATGAGATTGACGAAAGGGAAATTAACGCATTGCTTACATTTAAGAAACAGTTTTCCAAAACAAAAGAAATTATTATTCTAACTAAGGATTTAGAAAAGAAAGAAAAAGGAATACATTTCATACCTTTATGGAAATGGCTTCTGGAATAATGTTTTCAGAAGAGGACTTTGAATAACCCTTTGGCTCATCATTTATTTAAAGTAACCTATACTCGTCAGCAAGGATTTTTTCCCTAACTTCGTTGCTGACTCGTAATACCAATTCATAACAATAGTTCTTAATTTTACTTTCGAATTGGGTATACTAGAGGTTTGAGCAAATTTAATAGAGAACTTTGCAAAACATTCATTCCGCAATGGCCTATAATACCCTTTTACGGTTTTTCTCATTCTGAACTCTAAGAAATCGCTTTCTTTGTCATACCATACGTGGAGATTTTTTTTTTGTTCATTCTGAAAAGTTTATTTTGTCAGATTTTTGTGAAGGTGACTTTGAAGGGTCTTAACGATAAGCTGTGTTCTTATTTTATTCTTTTTCCACGTATCATAGCCTACCTTCACTCCGCGATAATCAATGGCATTTCGAGTATCTTTGAGTTCAAGCAAATATTCAAAATCACTAGATTTTTCTTTTTTTGTAAATACGCAAAAAGGCATTCGTGGTTAAGAGCTTTCCATCCGTCTATTGCAAGAATCGCTGTGCAGAGTTCTTTGATAACCTCATAATGTCCTTCTACATCTTTAGAAAGCTCTTTCACTTTTCTTTCCAAATCAGAAATTGTAGTTTGGATTTGCGCGAATTGTTGTCTTGTGTAGTGTTCTTGTTTTATCTGTCTTTGAACAGCTATCATTCGTCCTGGTATCAGCCAAGGTCTATCTAACGATTCTGCCAATCCGTGAAGATAGCGTATGACTTCATCAAATTCCATAGGAAAGATATAACCTATTTTCTTTTAAATCTTAGTATATAAAATATATAAATCGAATTTTTTGAAGTGAGATGGAAATACGTCTTTATTCTGTTTTCAGAATCATTTCCACCGGGATGTGAAGTTCTCGATGTGTTTTTGGAAATCTCTTTGTAAAATTGAAGATTGCCAATCCGACAACTTTACCTGTTTTTTCATCGACCCTTTCAAAACATTCATTCCCCAAGGGCTTATAATATCCTTTTACGGTTTTTCTCATTCTGAACTCTAAGAAATCGCTTTCTTTGTCATACCATACGTGGAGATTTTTTTTGGTCATGTTTAGATCGCTAACTTTGTTGAATAAAAAGATGTGATGATAAAACCTTGTCCATTTAAATATTTTACTGCAACTAGTAAATATTTTCCAATGGTCTTGTCGTACTTGAAATAGTAGTGTACTTTGGGTTCGCTGGGGCTCTGAAAGATCTTATCAGGCTTTTCGAGTGTTTCCCTTATTCGTTCAATTTTATCAGTCATTTCTGGATGTTCTTGAATATGTTTCCATTGTTTAGGGGTTAGTCTTATCTGTCTTCCTGTCTTATCTTTTATTTCAAAAAGTATTGTCATTTTACCAACTTTCCCTGTGCCTCATACCACTCTTCCTTGCAGGCTTTGAACCGCATTAAATCGTCAAAGGTTTCTCTCCATTCTTCTCTGCTGAGATTGTTTTGTAATTGTTCTGCAGTAAAGGGTTGAGTTTGAGAAAAAAGTTTGTAAAGTGTTTGTTGTGTTCCATTGGGAAATATGTTGCAGATCATGTAATGGAGTTTTGTTGACTCAGGAACTCCGCATTCTGAAGGGTAAATGTGTCTTGTCCTTTGTATTTTTGGTCCGGTTTGAACGATAGGGGCTTCAATGCGAGTAGGATTATGAAATGCTTTTTCTAATACATACTTTCCAAAAAACATTGTTGCAGCGGGGTAAGTTTTTCCGGTCTCCTTCTAGGAGTTTCGTACATGTCATCCAAATCAAATCTTGACATATCTCAAGGGAAATTCTAAACTTAATAAATATTATGCCACAAGCTTTATATACTCCAAAGTGAAAGTAGAAAAAAGAGGTGAATAGCTATGTTTGGTATCCTATTCAATAAAAGAGCATTCGTGACAAGCCCAGCTGATTTGGTGAAAGGCCTGATTATTGGTTTTATTATCGGTGCGGTGCTTGTATATCTGGGCGCAAAGAAAATTATACCATTGCCATTCTTGTAAGAATTTTTTGATTTTCGTTTTTTATCTTTTTATATTTTTCAGATGTCATTAAAAATAAGAGAACAATGAAAAAATCATTACTTCTCCAACTCACAGGTGAAATGCCTTTGTTCAAAATCATTGATTTTTTAGTATAGCAAAAGACACAAATAGACATAAACTTGTCTTTTGCTTATTACGAACTGGCGTGTATTATAAAATTATTTATGCTTGTGAGTATAGAAAATAAAGGCTCGGACTTTACAAAAAAAGATATCGCGCAGGGTGCAGATATTTCTAAAGCATCGCTGTTCAATTATTGGCATGGACTTGAAAAATATAACATTGTAAAGATTACTCGCGTATTTGGTAAAACAAAACTGTATACTCTCAATAGCGAGAGTCCTATCGCAAAGAAAATTCTTGAGCTTGAATCGACTTTAATTCGTCAAGCATTGCTTAAATCAAAAAAGGAAGAAACGATTATTGTCGCGTCGTAATTTTTTTAAGGTTTTCATTTCGTATCGTCGCAATAATACGTTTGTATTACCAACAAATAAGAATTTTTAACAAATATTGGTTGATATCGCTAACAAGAAAACTTAAGCGACAACTGCTTTTTGTCCGACTGCTTGTCCTGGCATGCCCTTCTCAAAGATAGCTCGAACGCATCCTTTGTTGCCATGCGCTGCTGCAACTTTGCCTTTAATTTCCTTGCCTGCTGGGCTTTTCCAAGAAACAATTTTTCCTACAAGCTTTGCAGCTTTTTCCCTACTATCAAAACCATCTACTCTAATAACCATGTGGTTATTGGTTTGTCGATGTCTTGACAGCCTGAAATTGACAAGGATTGCTTCCATAATCAATAGAGAAGAAACAGGCTGTTTATAAATCTTATTGTTTATTTATTTTCTATATAAAAATAAATGCGGTATACTTCAAGAATCAGGTCATATCAAAAAATAGACAACTTCCTGTTTATTTTTGTTATTAATGGGGTCTTATGAGGAAAAAGAGACCTTGATTGAGAAATAACTTGTTCATAAATCTTTACTCAATTTTTCCGAAAAGTTTTCGGATTCAGGGCCACCATAATCCATTTCATATAACCCTACAAAATTGATAATAAGCCAAAATTGTAGGGTTATTTCAGAGGACTTTGAAAAGCTCAATTTTTCAATGATACATGAAAAACCAAAAAAAGTACTTTATAATACCAAAAAAAGGAAAGATATATAAACAAACATAAATTAAATACCAAAAATGGTATCAAATGAAAATTACGAATCTTACGTAAACGAGGGTAGAATTACACTACTACCTAAAGCAGAAATGCATAAATATGAAGGTTATCACAGAGAAAACTACCAGGAAGATCAACGAATTTCAAAATTTCTGACACAGCAAAGTCCAAAGTGGGCGATCATTGCCGGCTACTATGCAATGCACAACCTCACCAAATTATTTCTGGCAAAGTGCAACCTCAAAATTGGGGATAGAGCGGCACATACCGCAACTATCATTGCGCTGCGAAAACACATCCAGGATGAAAAAATGAGGGAGCAAGTGCTTACCTTACTTCATAAAGCGCAAGAAGCATATGATGTCCTTAATTCACCTTTGAAAGAAAAAATTCTTGCTGTCATGCTGAGCTCATCTTTAGAAGAGCGTAACAAGGCGCAATACTATTCTGAAGATTTTAAGAAGGTTATGCTTCAACATGCAATGTATTTTCAAGAAAATATTATCCTCCCTTACATAGAAATCATGCAGGAGTTGACATTGCATGTTACTTGAATCTATCTTGGGCTATAAAAGCGTTTGGCGCTTGTTAGAACTCCTCGCAGAACAGCCTGGAAAATCATATACGCGACAGGAATTGAAAAATTTAACTATGCTTGGCAATCAGCCACTATCTGACGCACTCAAAAGGCTTGTTTTTTCAGACATTCTAATCAAATCTTCAAATATGAAAAGAAATGCAACATATTGGTTAAACCAAGGAAACTATTTTACAAAAAAAATTCTTGAGTTTATTAAAGCAGAACGTGAGTATTGGAAAATGACGGGGTACGATACACTTAACGTATTGAATGAATTTACGAGAAAATGTGTTGAAAAGGCAAACATCATCAAAAAAATAATTTTGTTTGGTTCTGTAGCTCGCCAATCAAGTCATGCTCACTCGGATATAGACTTAGCCATGGTTGTAGCAAGCCGCAATGCTCAGGAGGAACTCATTGTTCACGACATCGCAGAACAAATAGGTATAAAGTTTAGAAGAAAAATTCAAGTACATTATTTTTCTGAGCAAGATTTTAAGACCAAATCGAAACTAGTTGAAGAAATCAAAAAAGAAGGAATTACTTTTTTTGATTATAAAGAATATGAAAAATATCCTCTTCTTAGTAACGACTAACATCTTTCAACCCATGCCCCGTTTGTAGCACAACACATTTCCCTCGAGGTTTCAACTTCAAATATCCCGCGTATGCCACTGCTCCGGACGATTCTGCATCGATGCCTTGCGAGCTCATGCGTTTTCGTGCTGCGAGAATTTCCTTATCCGTAACAATTGCTCCCATACCCCTACTTTGTTGTAACGCATCAACCGCTTTTGCTCCATCAAGGGGATTTCCACAAGCGATCGCGCTTGCTATAGTTTTAGGAATCACTTGTTTTATTTTTGTTTTTTCCTTCCACGCTTTTACAACCGTATTACAACCCGAAGCTTGCACTCCGATCAGTTTTGGAATTTTTTTCACAAGTCCAACTTTTTTGAATTCAACTATCGCTTTCCAAATTCCAGAAATAAGTGTTCCGTTTCCTACGGGTGAAATAATAAAATCAACGTTTTGCATTT
The DNA here is from genome assembly GCA_018302085.1 of Candidatus Woesearchaeota archaeon. Classification (GTDB taxonomy): domain Archaea; phylum Nanobdellota; class Nanobdellia; order Woesearchaeales; family JAGWAF01; genus JAGWAF01. The sequence continues at coordinate 5,136 of JAGWAF010000056.1, forward strand.
GGTCGAGAATTTCAAAACCAACAGATTTTTCTCCTTCTCCTCGATACGCGTAATCTCCAACTAGATACGCTCCTTTTCGTTGATAAAGATCATAAGCGTATTGTTCTGCTTTTGCATAATCTCCAGAAACAATTTTAATTTTTGCACCGTAATGTTTCATTTGTGCAATTTTCTCAGGCGCATGAATCCGTGGCATAACAATTGTGCAAGGAATGTTTGCGCGTGCGCTGTATGCCGCAACACTAGCACCCATATTGCCCGTGGATGCACAAATAATGTGTTCAGCATTTTGTGCTTTTGCCTGCGATATTTCAATGGTTGTTCCTCGATCTTTGAACGACCCAGTTGGATTCAACGCTTCGCATTTAAACCAAACATTTTTTTCTAAACTGCTCTGTACAAGGGGTGTTCCACCTTCTTGTAAAGTAACGACTTCATCAGTGGGGAGAAACGGATAAAATTCTCTGTATCTCCAGTGATTAAAGGCCCTCGATCTCAATTCTTTCCATGTGATGTGCTCTTTCAAATGTGCATAATCATAGATAATTTCAAAACTTCCCCCACAGGAACAATGATAACTTAAATGCGCGCGAGAAAATTTTTTTCCGCAGGAATAACATTGCAAATACTTTACATACATCTTATTTCAGCCTTTTAAGCATTTGATGATATAGGCGTAATTCTTTCTTAATGCGTAGCTTGACTTGCATCACAAGCCAGTTGAAATCACGATAATCCGTCGAAAAGCCACTTCTCGCTTTGCTTCCTTCTTGTCGTATCTCTGCTAAGAACCATTTCAGGAAACCCGGGTCTCACACTTTCAACAAAATCATTACTGGTTTGGTTTTCCAGCAAAACCTGAATGGCAGCCGCATAGGCTTCCTGGATTTCGTTCATGTTGGGCTGGACAGGAAGCATCGTTTTCTGCAGTGCCTCAGCCAAGAGTTGTTTTTGCTTCGCTAAGTGGATAATTTTCTCTTTCAGATCAGGTAAACGGAGTTTTTTGCTGAACATTTTCCTTATTTTTATTTTGATGTTTTTTAAAGTATCCTTTTTCGAACCGACCTGAAGACTGTGGTGGCCCTTTTTTTACCGTAACATTTTTAGCAGTACTGCTTTTGTCGAATGTAGCCTATTTGCTGCTTGTTCGAAGACTATGCTTTGCTTTCCCTCGAGGACTTCAGTGGTGATTTCCTGATTTCGGGTAGCTGGAAGGCAGTGCATCACAAGGCATGCAGGAGGTGCTTTTGCAAGTAATGCGGCATTAACTTGATATTTTGCAAGGTCCTTTTTTCTTTTCTGCAATAATTGAGGGGAAATTTGATAACTCATCCACGAATCAGTGTAAATAACGTCAGCATTTGCAACAGCTTCTTCTGGCTTTCTGAAAATTTCTGTGTGCTCCTTATTTTCTTCATAAATTTCTTTGAGCGGTTCGTATCCTGGAGGGCATGCGATGTTTATTTTTGCCCCTAAAAGTTTTGCTGCTTCCATCAATGAGTGTGTTACGTTGTTTTTCGCATCTCCTAAATACGCAATCGTGACGTTAAACTTTTTTTTCTTTTCAAAGATCGTCATGAAATCCCCAATGGCTTGCATCGGATGATGTTGATTCGTGAGCGCGTTGATCACTGGTTTGTTTGTTGATAGTGCAATCTCTTCTACATTTCTTTGTTCATACAATCTGCAAACGATTCCTGCTGCATACGTCGACGCTATTTTTCCAAAATCAGCATACGTTTCCTTATATCCCAATGTGGAATGTTCTTTGCTATAAAAGATCGCATCCCCTCCCAATTCTTTCATGCCAACTTCAAAACTTAAGCGTGTTCTGAGGGATGGCTTTTCAAACAAAAGAATAATATTCTTGTATTCAAGTTTGTGAAGGAACTTGTATGGCTTTTTCTTGATTTTCATTGCTAAGAAGATGATATTCTTCAATTCTGACGCGTTTACATCGCTGAGGGTTAAGAGGTCTTTTTTCATAGTATTTTCGTCGTTTTTATTTTCGTTTTTTTCTTGTTTATCGTCTTTATTTTTTAATTTGTAGATATTTTTTTGATTTTAATATCCTTTAATTTTTTTATAGTTTTTATCTTTCTGATTTTTATTTTGTTTTAACTTTTTATTCCTAACTTTTTCATAACCAATCGTAACAATTTTTTGTCGTCAAGTTCTGAGTAATATGAAACTTGCACGATGGGCTTATTAATCTTTATCTTTTCAAACACTTTTTTCAAATCAATTGGCGTTCCACTCACGACATAATCACAATGAGCTTGATTAATCGTTGCCGCTAACTCCTTCACTTGCAACGTAGAATATCCCATCGCCGGGAGAATTTTGCTTTGTTTCAAATGAGGGTATTTTTCAAATGTTTTTTTCAGTGAACCAATAAGATATGGTGTTGGATCAATAATATCGCATCTATTTTTCTGCGCGGCGATTGTGCCAGCTCCTGTCTTCATTCCGCCGTGAGTTACTGTTGGTCCATCTTCGATCACAAGCACTTTTTTATTTTTAATGTTCTCTTCAGTTTTGATAAGTGATTTTGACAAAAGAGTGCTTGCTTTTGAATTTGTAAGGGAAATATTTTTCTTTACTTGTTGAATCTGTTCTTTTGTCGCGCTGTTGATTTTATTTATAATAATGATGTCCGCCCTTCTGAAGTTAGTTTCTCCAGGATGATATCTCATTTCATGTCCAGCGCGTAAAGGATCTGCGACGACAATTTCGCAGTCAGGTTTGTAAAATGAAAAATCGTTGTTGCCTCCATCCCAGACAATGATGTCCGCATCTTTCTCTGCGTTTCTCAGAATTTTTTCGTAATCAACTCCCGCGTAGACAACTCTTCCTTGCCGAATATGCGGTTCGTATTCTTCTCGTTCTTCAATCGTGCACTTATTCTTATCAAGATCAGAAAGGCTTGCAAAGCGCTGCACCGATTGTTTTGCCAGATCCCCATATGGCATCGGATGTCGTATAACAACAACTTTTTTCCCTTCTTTCTCAAGCAATTCGCAGATTTTTCTTGTGGTTTGTGATTTTCCGCTTCCTGTTCTCACAGCGCAAACACTGATGACTTTTTTTCTGCTTTTGATCATTGTACTTTCCGGTCCTAACAGCCAAAAGTCCGCTCCTGCGGCGAGTGCAATACTTGCTTTGTGCATCACTTCTTCGTGTGGAACATCGGAGTAGCTAAATACAACGACGTCAATTTTTTTGTTTTTGATTAGTGGAACAAGTTGCTCTTCAGGATAAATTGGAATTCCTTTGTTGTACAATCTTCCTGCAAGTTGTCTTGGATATTTTCGTCCTGCAATGCCTGGTATTTGTGTTGCAGTGAAGCAAATTACGTCATACTGAGTATTATTTCGGAAGAAAACATTAAAATTATGGAAATCCCTTCCTGCAGCTCCCATTATTAGGATTCTTTTTTTCATTGTTATTATTTAATTTTTACTTCTTATTTTTTTGTGTTTTATTTTTTTTATTTTAAGATTTTTTAATTTTCATTTATCTTTTTTATATCCGTTTTTTTATTTGTTTTTCAATATTTTTCTTATCTTTATTCTTTTTTATGAAGCTTTTTTTATAATGCCTTTTTTATTTCATTTATTTTATGTTCTTTTTTTATTTTTTTGGGCTGTTGCCTTGGAGCAAGATCGGGAGTGAGTGCGATTCGCGTAGAAATGCTTGCATTTCTAGCGCGCTAGAAACCAATGGTTTCTTCGCGCATGCAGCACTCACGACGTTCGTTCTGCGACAAGGGAGCAG
>JAGWAF010000076.1 GCA_018302085.1 Candidatus Woesearchaeota archaeon
CGGACATAACTTTTATGGCATTACTGTCCGTTTCTAAGTAGAAAACGACCATTTAGTCCTATTATTTGTGTCGTTTTCTAATTTCAAACTTCTCTAAAGCCACGATTATTAAAAGTCATTTGCTATAATTCATAATTATTCTAATCGGAATATTTTTTTCAAAAAAATTTATATATCATCTCCATGCATTAAAAAGAATGACTGAAATTTTACAGCAAATTTTACAGCAAGACATAAAAACTTCCTTTTCTAATCAGATTTTTTTGCCCATACATCAGGATGACATGATCAAAAAAATCTCAATCGATGAAAAAAAAGTTTGCTTAGACTTTATTAAGCAAAATTTTGGAAAGATACCCCAAAGGAAAATGGCTAGAGAGTTAGGAATAGGAAAAACAACCGTTAACACTTGGTCTGCTCAAATGGGTCTTAAACACAAAAAACATACGGTGAATGAGATTTTTTTTGATGCTTTCGATGAAAAAATGGCTTATATCTTGGGATTTATTTATGCAGATGGTAATATTGCCTGGAATCCTAAAAAAGGTTATCAATCATTAACCATTACAGCCGCTGCTAAAGATAAAAATCATGTTTTGGAGGTTAAACAAAATGAGTGAAAATAAAGGAAAATATCTGTTTACATCAGAGAGTGTGACTGAAGCTCACCCGGACAAGATGTCTGACAAGATTAGCGATGCCATTGTAGATGCTCTTCTCAAAGATGATCCGAACTCTAGGGCGGGTGTAGAATGTTTGACAAAAACAGGTTTTGTTGTCGTCGCAGGTGAAGTAAGGACTAAAACATATGTCGATATTCAAAAATTAGTAAGGGATACGATCATCGAAGTAGGATATGACAAGCCAGAATATGGTTTTGATGGTAGTACCTGCGGTGTTCTCATTGCTATTTCTGAACAGTCTACTGATATAGCACAGGGTGTAGATGAAGGTACAGGTTTATATAAAGAGCAAGGAGCGGGTGATCAAGGTTTGATGTTTGGTTATGCTACTGATGAAACGCCAGAGTACATGCCATTGCCTATTCTCCTTGCGCATAAATTAACGATGCGATTGGCTGAAGCAAGAAAAAAAGGAGAAATCTGGTATTTAAGACCAGATGGAAAATCCCAAGTTACAGTAGAGTATGAAAATGGTGTTCCTCAAAGAGTAGATACCGTTGTTATCTCAACGCAACATCATCCGGATGTTGACTTGGAAACCATACGAAAAGATGTAATTGAAAAGATCATTAAGCCTGTTTGCGGTAACAGGATCGATGCAAATACAAAATATTTTGTGAATCCTACAGGTCGTTTTGTTATTGGTGGTCCCGTGGGTGATACAGGTTTGACAGGAAGAAAAATTATTGTAGATACCTATGGTGGTCACGGAAGTCATGGAGGCGGATGTTTTTCTGGCAAAGATCCTAGCAAGGTTGATCGTTCAGCTTCGTATTTTGCACGATACGTATGCAAAAATATTGTTGCGGCGGGTTTGGCAAAGAAATGCGAATTGCAGGTTGCTTACGCAATTGGTGTTGCTCAGCCTGTCAGTATTCTCGTGGATACATTTGGCACAGGAATTGTTCCTAACGCAAAGATTGCTGAATTAGTCAAGAAACATTTTGATTTCAGACCGAAAGCTATTATCTCGCATCTCAATTTGTTACGTCCTATCTACAAAAAAACGGCAGCGTACGGCCACTTCGGAAGAAATGACCCAGACTTCACTTGGGAGAAAACAGACAAAGCCGAAATCCTGAGAAAAGAAGCAGGACCGTTGAAAGACCCTGCAAAAACAGGAAGCCAAGTGATGCTTGATGGTTAATTTTTTATTTTTTTAAATATTTATTTTATTGTTATTTATTTTGTTCTTGTACTCACTTATTATTTTGAAGAACGTTCCAAGCTTTGAGAATACAAACACAGCTCTGCGCATGTTGAATTGTTCCATTATAGACCATTTCAACGGCTTTTTTAAGAGGAATTTTAACGACCTCAATAAGTTCAGTTTCCTCTGGATTTGCCTGAGAAAAACTAAGATCCTGCGCAAGAAAGAGATACGCTGCCGATTCCACCATAGAAGTAAAAGGATGCACAACACCCAAATCAGTCCATCTCTTTGCTGAAATAGCCATCTCTTCTTTTAACTCCCTCTTTGCAGCTTCAAGAGGTTTCTCATTTTTATCGATGCCACCACTCACAACTTCAATACTTTCCTTCCCAATGGCATAACGAAATTCTTTTGTCAAGAAAATATTTCTCTCTGCATCAACCGCTGCAACTGAGGCACCATCCCGCATCGTTATCACACTATAAATTCCTTGTTTCTGATCAGGCCTTATTACTTGATCCTCCCTTAATTCTAACCAAGGATTTTCATACTTTTTTACCGAATCGTTAATTTGCCAAGGACCATGTTTTTTCATAAATACTCTCTACCGAGATTTGTTTAAAAAGATTATGGACATTGTGTCCTGATATTTCAACCGCAATGTTTTTAAAGGCGGAATGGTGTAACACTCCTAGTAATGGATTTCTTCACGAACGAAGATGTTTTTCTTCGTCTGCTCAAAGAGAATACGTTGGCCGCCCCCGCGGAGTTAAAGTTAAGTCTGCTCTCCAATAAAGCGAGTACCCTGGAGAATATTAAAGATTTGCTTGCGGAAGAAGTTTATAAAAATACTATCCAACTTTTGCCCCATCAAAAGAAAAGCGCGCTAAAAGTTCTCAATGAATTTACGCATCGCGCCCTTCTGGCAGATGAGGTAGGTTTGGGTAAAACCATTGAAGCAGGCATGATCATTAAAGAATATCTTGTCAGAAAGATGGTGAAAAAAGTTCTCATACTAACCCCCGCGTCCCTAACGTTACAATGGCAAGAAGAGTTGCGAAGCAAATTCAAAGAAGATTTCTTCGTTGCAACCAAGCCTGAAGATTGGGATCAGTATGAACTCATCATTGCTTCTATCGACACTGCCAAGACCGAACGAAACTCCAAGATTATTTGCAGTCTTCATTGGGATTTACTTGTTGTGGATGAAGCTCATAAACTAAAAAATAAACAAAGTCTTAACTACAAATTTGTAAAAAAAATATCCAAGGAACGTTTCCTCATGCTCACGGCAACTCCATTACAAAACAATATTTATGAATTGTGGAATCTGATCGACCTTCTCCATCCAGGATTCTTAGGTACTTCTAAACAATTTCAGGAGCAATTCGTAAAAGATAAACTTGGACTTGACATTGCTCATGGGGAAGAGCTGCAGAAAAAACTTTCCAGAATTATGATCAGAAATCTCAGAAGAAATACAAACATCAAGTTTGTCGATCGAAGAGTTAACACGGTACTCCTTGATTATCATGAACAACAGTTAAAATTCTATCAGGATGTGCTTTCGTTTATCAAAAAACAATATGTTGCACTTGCACAGGAAGCGAAGAAGACAGAAGAAGCAGATGAAGAAACTATAAGCACGGCGGAACTTAAACAATTAGCAAGCGATTATCGTAGAAAAGGGCTTTTGGGTTTTGCACTGATCATGCTCACAAGACAAATTAGTTCTTCATTTCGTACAGGAGTAAAAGCACTTGAACGTTACAAGGAAGGTCTTAAGGATGAAGCTCAACTTCGAGAGATTGACTCATTAATTTTGTGCGGCAAACAGTTTACTGAAGATCAAAAGCTTGACGCGATCATAAAACTTATTAAAAAATATAAAACTAAAGTTATTATCTTCACGACATTCTTGGAATCACAGAAAAATATTCTTGTTGAACTCGCCTTGAACAATATCTCTGCTGTGAGCTTTAATGGTATCATGAATTTGGAAGAAAAGGAGGATGCCATTGCACAGTTCAAGGGAGACAAGCAAGTGTTCGTGTGCACGGACGCGGGAAGTGAAGGTAGAAACCTACAATTTGCGCACATTCTTATCAATTATGACTTGCCCTGGAATCCGATGAGGGTTGAACAAAGAATTGGACGCGTCCATCGAATTGGTCAAACAGACGACGTGGAAATTATCAACCTTGCTTTTAATCACACAATCGAGGCGTATATCCTCTCAAGGCTTTATGAAAAAATTGATTTGTTCAGAACTGCCGTTGGTGAAATGGATGCGGTACTTTCCGAATTAAAAACAGGCAAGTCCTTCGAGGTTAGTGTCTTTGAATCAGTGATAGAATCCAAGGATGCACAGGGACTACAAAAAAATCTTGACAATATTTCAAAACAATTAGAAACAGCGAAGAAAGAAAATGAAAAAGTAAAAGAGTTTGATGAAAAAATATTCTCTACCATGCATGTTGGTGAAAAAAATGAGTGAGGGCACTCTTCAACTCCTCTTTGAATCGTTTTTAGAAGCGAACAGTATCAAGTATAAGCTCAAGGATAACGTGTATGACGTTGCCTTTCCCAAGGAATTTGGAAACATTTTTGGGGAAAAAGTTAAGTGTACATTCGACGAGCAACTCGCAGAACAAAAAAATCTTCTTCATCTCGGTCATGGCTCTTTTATTCTGAGCAAAATTATTTCGATGTATCTCGATCAAAAGGGTATTTTCGCATTGGCAATAAAACCAAAACATGAAGGTATCAACGCGGCTCAAGACAAAATTGATGAGATGAGGATTACTCATAAAAATGGGTCTGCAGCTTCGTACAAGGTAGAGGAACACTCCATTGATCTTTGTTTTGCAAGCATGCGTCTTGAAATGAGGTCTGTGTTAGGCAGGGACACTTTCTTTAGTACAACCCTCTTTCATAATGAAATTGATCCCGTGTTTGATAACGAGGAGCTTCTTTTGATAGATTTTGAGAAAATAAAAAATCAAAAAATGGATATCCCTCATATGGTGCAAGAAGCAAAGGAATTATTTAGCAAACATTTTGCAGACCAAGTGCAAAAAAAGCAGCAACAACATATTGAGTTTGTTCAAAAAGAAGTCAAATTGAAAGAAGAACATTATGAACGACAGCTCCTGGAAGCAAACATGATCGTGGACCAAGCACGTTGGAAGATTGAGGAGAAAAGACAAGCAGCTCTCAAATCCCGCAGTTTCGAAACGATGTATAGCAGAGCTGCAGAGCAGAAAAGCGCCGAGAAAAAAATGAAGGGGGCAGAAAAAGACGTTTTTACGGCAAAAGAAGAATTACGAGAAGAAATGCTCGCAGAGCTTGAACAAATTAGAAATATGAAATTGAGCTGCGCCACGGAACTCCTTCAGATTGGCATTATTCAGGTGCAGGCCTTCACGATTCAATATGAAACAGGGAAGAAATTTTTGTACATTCCAGAGTTACAAGTGATGCAGGAGAAATAATTATAATTATCTTTTTTTCTTTTTCGGTTTTTTCCCTATTCTTTCCAGTTCCCTCATCACATTTTTGATTGCCACAAAGGATTGTTTACGGAAATTTCGTGCCTGCCCATTGCTAAGTTCTTTAATTTTCGGAACTTTTTTTCTTGACAGGCGTATTTTTAATCTGCGAATTTTTTTATTTCCACTTCTCACTATTCTTGCTTTTTGCAAATGAAGATGGAGACTGATAGGGCCTTTGAGTGCAGGGAGTGCTTTTTTAGAAACGTGTTTCTTTTCTCCTTTCTTTGGTGTACCCCTTTGCTTTTTTGCTATTCTTTTTCTTTTCATAATTCGCTTTGCATCTTTTTGATTTATAAATTATTCTTTTTTTAGAAGTGCAGGATCAATAGAGAACTTTGCAAAATGTCAAAAAAGAGAATGTTTCAGGCAAAGTCCTCTAGAGAAGTTTGAGTATTTCTTATTATTTAGAAACGGACATAACTTTTATGGCATTACTGTCCGTTTCTCGTTTTCTAATTTCAAACTTTCCAATATATTTATTAAGATAACACACCCCAGAGTGGTATGGGATTCCTTAATCGTCTTTTTGGTTCGAAAGAGCTCCTTGTGAGGAGGAATACACAGGAGCGTAGAGAAATTTTTAAGAGTTGGGAACAATACCTTGGTTCTATCCCGGAAAAAGAGCAGCTTATCAATCGATTACCATACGTTTTTGGTGAGAGAAAAGCTGTTCTGCAAGAATTGAAAAAAGTGTTAGATTTGGACCTTATAGATGTCTTTACAACAGAGAAAGATGAGGATGACCTTGTTCTTAAGCTCCAGTCTTTAGGGCATGAAACAAAGATTGGGAGGGTCAATAGGCTAGTTGATTGTTTGAAAACTGGTCAAACTAAGATTCGTTATGTTTACGAACTCTTGCGCCATCTTTATGCAATTTTAAAGACGGAAGCTGTCATATTAGAAAAGCTGATGCATGTTGCGGGGGTAAAAGAGTATGGGAGGCTTGTGGGTTCCTTAAGGTCCGAGTTCGCAGTTGAAAAAGCCGTCCTTGAGAAACTCGGGGAGTTAAGTACGTTCCAAAATCTCTTTCTTACCTTGGCGAAAAGGGAGCGTACCCTTGTAAATATGAATCGGAATAAAAAAAGACTTCTCAATGAAATGCAGGGCCTTTCAAAAGTATTTTACAAAATGCATAAAAGAATCGTTTGGCCAGATCATCAAATTAATCCTCGTACGATGGATACAGTATTTCACACCTGGGTTATATCCGTTTTTAATGGTATCCAAGATGAGGTATATCGGGAACTTTATGATGGGGTAGTAGTGGGGCTCCATCCGGACGCAAATGTTCAATTTGTTAATCGGCCACAGTTTGTGAGGTTAGCAAAAGAGAAGTTCTATGAGTTACCTCAACATGAAATTGTCGAAGAACCGTTCAGGGAACTACTCACGGCTTTTGTGTACCTCTTTAGGCAATGGTACAATCATGAAGTGTATAGAGAACTTTGAAAACCCCCATTTTTTAATGATGTTTCAAAGTGATCTATTAGAAGTTTGAACAAATTGGGATATTATTCAAACTTATCTATACAGAACAATAGTCTACTTCAGCAATTCTAACTTTTCCCTTTCTTTCATCTTTGCTTCTAGGAAGTCGATGATGGTTGTACTGCTCAGGACACGTAAATCGATGGGCAGTTCTAAGCCTTTCAGTTTTTGTTGTTCTTGTTCAAGTTTTCCAATGATTGGTTCTACTTTCGTTGTAGGTTTTTTGATGTTCATAGTTTAGTCTTCACCGCCTTGTCCGAGATAACGGCACTGTTGCCCGTAGGATCTTCGATAATGATTTTGAGGTGCTCCTGCCCCCACATCGCTTTCTGGAGTTTCTTGAGCATGTTTTTGGCTTTTTTTCTTGCCTCTTCGTCCTCTTCCTGGTC
>JAGWAF010000077.1 GCA_018302085.1 Candidatus Woesearchaeota archaeon
AATAATAGGACTAAATGGTCGTTTTCTACTTAGAAACGGACAGTAATGCCATAAAAGTTATGTCCGTTTCTAAATAATAAGAAATACTCAAACTTCTCTCTAGAGGACTTTGAAAAACCCATTCGTAAAGTCTTTTTTCAAAGTAATCTGCCAGAAGTTTGAACAAATTTAACAGGTTATTCAAACTTCTCTCTAGAGAACTTTGCCTAAAACACTCCATTTTTTGACATTTTGCAAAGTTCTCAATAAAAGAAGATAAAGGGCAAAATCCCAGCAAGGAACTGCTTCACAAAATTTATAAAGGATATGTGGCTTCGCAGTTTCGCTATGGAGTACGATGTTATTATTGTAGGGGGCGGCCCCGCGGGATTTGCAGCAGGTATTTATGCTGCCAGATTCAATCTCAAAACACTGATTGTTATCAAAGAAATAGGCGGAGCCCTTGCGGGAAGTTACGACGTGGAAAATTACATGGGCTTTAAATCCATCAGCGGACTTGATTTAATTAACAAGTTTAAGGAGCAAGCAGAATCCCTGGGCGTTACAATAAAATATGACACAGTAAAAAATATCAAAAAAATCGGAGAATTCAAATTTCAAGTGGACGAACACACTGCAAAGGCGGTTATACTCTGCACGGGCTCAACACGAAGAAAATTAAACATTCCAGGGGAGGATCAATTCTCCGGAAAAGGAGTTTCGTACTGTGCGACATGCGACGCTGCTTTTTTCCGTAATAAAAAAGTGTGCGTCATAGGGGGAAGCGATGGGGCAGGATTAGCATCATTGCTCTTGTCTGAATATGCAAATGAGGTATACATTATTTATCGGGGACCTGAAATTCATCCAGAACCCATTACCAAAACCAAGATTCTGAGAAATCCAAAAATTAAAATTATCACAAGTACGAACGTAAAAGAAATCTACGGTGAAAAAATGGTGAAAGGAATTGTGCTTGACAAGCCCTATCAAGGCTCTCCAAAAATGGAATTGCAAGGACTTTTTGTTGAAGTTGGTGCAACTCCCGCAAATGAGTTGGCAAAACAACTCAATGCGCAACTCAACGAAAGGGGCAAGATTATAGTTAAAAATGATCAAAGAACAAATATAAAAGGAGTGTACGCCGCGGGTGACATCACCACTGCAACTAATGAATTTGAACAGGCCATTACCGCATGCGCGCAAGGATCCATTGCTGCAGCATCCTGTTATGAAGATTTGTCCAACCAACAGACACAGAGATACTAAAATGGCCAAAGTGGAAATTATTCAACAAACAAGGAGATGCCCACAGTGCAGAAAAACAACACTGAATTTTAATGTGGATACAAACACCATTGAGTGCTCATCGTGTGGGTACAGAGCAGCATTAACCGTCGGGTGATCTTATGGAAAACAAAAAAGCAAGTCAGAAAATTGCAACAATTGTTTTTAGTATCTTTTTAATAGCAGTTGTTATTTTTATAGTTTTAAACAAACCTCAGCCCACGCAAAAAACTTTTGAAGAAGTACAGAAAGAATTAAAGGACAAGGAAAATATTGTGCTGAGATTGGAAAAAATTCCTGAACAGTGGCAACCCACAGTAGAACAATGCTCTTCAGAAATTCTCGACAAGGAAAGCAGATGCTTGTACAACAGGGCGATGGACCACAATGAAACAACGTTCTGTTATGCCATGGAAGATGCAAAATGGCAATCCAAATGTTTTAGGGGAATTGCACTCAACCTGGACAAAATCGAATTATGCAATCTGGTTATGAACAAATTCCAGAAAAGCAGGTGTGTAACGTTCTTTGCGATCAAGCACAAAGATCCAAAAATTTGTGCATCCGTGGAGGAGCCCTATTGGAAAGAACAATGTGAACGATATACCACTCAAGGGAATGAAGTTTTCGCTCAGGAACTTCAGAGAAGTTTGAAATAATAGGAAATACTCAAACTTCTCTCTAGAGAACTTTGCCTAAAACACTCCATTTTTTGACATTTTGCAAAGTTCTCTTCAGAATTAGTTTTTTAATTTTATCCACTTGTTCAGAGAAGTTTGAATAATCTCTTAATTTGTTCAAACTTCTGACAGATTACTTTGAAAAATTATAAAAAATTGGGTTTTTCAAAGTCCTCTTCATGAGAAACAAATATTTTCTTTATGTAAAAAATAAAAACGTTTAAATATAAGGACATATTTCCATATTGTGAAAAATGCTAAAAAAAGAGGAGCTCGGCATTCTGGACTCTTGAAATTATTACATCTTTAGGTCTAGGTTGAGCTACGCGGTGAACATGAGAGGAGTTACTGCAATAGATATTGCAATTATTGTAATACTACTCGTATTTTTTTCTTCCTTAACGGCCTGTACGTCGGACTATGGGTATCAAGAAAGTGTGAAAAAGGTCACACAGGAATTAAGTCAGAACAAAACAAAGTCCCCTGATCTTGTGGGAAAAAGTTATGAGCCGGCCCTGGTTGTAATTCGTGACAGCCTTGTCTTTGACCCAGAAAGAGTAACCATTGCGAGAGATCAAGCAGTTGTATGGCAGGTGCAGGGCAGCGTTGAAGAATCCCTACGCTTAACAGAACAAAATGGATTATTTGTTTCAGATTCCCTCAGGGCAAATGACGCATTTACCTTTACATTTTCCCAGGAAGGAGAGTATAAAATAGAAATTGTTGATAAGGGAAGAGCGATGCAAGTCGAGGTCATATGAAGATTCTCAAAAAACAGAAATTAGCAGAAGATATCTTCCTCCTCACTTTACAATCCCCAGAAATATCAAAAAAGGCAAAGCCAGGACATTTTGTGTTACTCCAACTTGAAGAAAAGAGTCCGCGAATTCCTTTTCCCATCGCAGACGCTGAAAGAAACACGATCAGTATTATTTTTGAAGCAAAAAGCAAGCATACAAGGGCACTCGCTGCCGCACGCAAAAACCAAGAAATCTTTTACGGCCTGGGACCTTTAGGCAACAACAGGGAAGTCAAAGAAATAGGAAAGATCGTTCTTGTGGGAGAAGGTGCGGGCATTGGCACACTATACTTTTATGCCAAAACACTTAAGGCTGCCAATAACAGAGTCATTAGCCTCCTAGGAGGACTTTCCAAAAAAGAAATGTTCTGGCAGGACAAAATTGCAAAAGTCAGTGATAAAATGTTTGTCATCGAACCCAAATCTGAATTTAGTTGCCCACTGACACATGCACTTGAACAAATCCTCCGCAAAATAAGAATTGATGAGGTTATCAGCTTTACTTCCCCCCAGGTCATGAAGTCCCTCGCACACGCTACAAAACTCCGTACAAAAAATTGCGCGTATCTCACTGCCACTATGATGGACGGCATAGGAATGTGCGGAAGTTGTCGTATTCACATAAATGGAGAATCAAAATTATGCTGTGTGCAAGGTCCCGAATTTGACGCCCATACTGTAGACTGGGATAATTACTTGTACCGACTTGAGGAGTTCAACAGAAAAAAATGACACTGCTTCAAGTTGCTCAACGTTTGAAACACTTCGACGAAGAAGAACGTACCTACACCAAAGAAGAAGCGCTTAAGGAAGCCAACCGTTGTGAACAATGCAAAGATGCCCCCTGCGAAAATGGCTGCCCCCTACAAGTTCCTATCAAAACATTTATCAAAGCGGTGCAGGATGAACAATTTGATCGCGCATTGCAACTCATCAAAAAACAAAACCCGTTCCCAAAAATTTGCGGGAGAGCCTGTGAAGTGCATCGCGATTGTGTCAAGGCCTGCAAACTCAAACACCCTGTTCAAATTGGAAAATTGGAAAGATTTGTTGCAGAACACGGAAAGAATCTTTCCCCTGAAAAAATAAAGAAGAATAAGAAAAAAATTGCAATTGTGGGTGCGGGCCCCTCAGGATTAAGCTGCGCATCATTTCTCTCCCAAAAAGGGTATAACATTACAGTATTTGAAGCCCTGCCATGCAAGGGGGGAAGATTGGCACTGAGAACGCCGTTATACAAACTGCCCAGGGGAATAATTGATGAAGAGTTTAAGTCCGTACAGGCAAATTTCCGCCACAGCGTCGCCATAGGAAAAACATTACACATCAAGGAACTCCAAAAAGGATACGATGCCATCCTCCTGGCCTCTGGAGCGGGAGCCCCTGTAATTCCCTCCATTGAAGGAGTTGAGAAAGGAAATATTTTTACAGCGCACGATCTCCTCATGAGAATCAACCACATGAACGCGCACCAAGTGACAGAACATCAGATTCCCATCGGAGAGAAAATCGTCGTTTGGGGCGGTTCTGAAACTGCGGTAGAAACTGCACGTACACTCCGCAGACTAGGAGGGGAGGTTACTCTCATTTTTGAACATGACCATCATCAGATGACTGCAAATCCGGAAACGCTCAGAAAAGCAAAAGAAGAAGGCCTTCATTTCTTGCTCTTGACGCAAATCCAAAAAATTAAGGGGGGTAAAGATATTGAATCACTTGAATGCGTTCCACTCATGAGCCAAATGACCCCCAGCGGTGAGGCTGTTTTAACCCCCATGGAAGATTCTGAGTTTACCTTACTTTGTGACCAGCTCTACCTTGCGACAGGACAACATTCAACTCCGTTGATGGATCCAGAAACGCGACTACGACAAACAAGAACAGGAAAAATTCTGGTAGACGAACATCTTCGCACATCAGAGGAGGGCGTCTTTGCTGGTGGGGAAGTAAGTACAGGAACCTCTACACTCGCGGGAGCCATGGCAGATGGAAAAAAAGCAGCTGAAAAAATTGATTTATGGATGCACAAAAAACTGCAGAATAGTGATGATGAGAAAACGTTCTAGATAACAATATAAAAAAAATAAGTTGGAGAAATCTATCGCACGTTACGATTCTGTTGATCAGTGTAAAGATATGCGCCTCCTCCCCCAAAGATGCGTGCGCCCTTCACCAGATGAATTTTACTCCTCACAGTCTTGTAGAAGTCTTCGAATTCCTTTACGGTAAATTCAATGATCCCTGAAGAATCTTGATTTCTAAAACCAATGGCGATGCTTTCTTGATCAGGGTGTAACAAATCCTCATTGATCATGACTTCCTGGATTCTGGTAGTATTTTCCAAACGTGCGACACCGTCTTTATTCTTGATCCTGATTTTTATTTGCATAACCTTCCACCCCGCTATGGGAAATCAGATTTGCTTTATAAAGGTTTACAGTTCCAAGATGATTTTTCTCTGTTGAAGAGATTCGATATACGCATGAAAACCGTCTTTTTTCAGAGCTAATGATTCTGTGTTGACATTAGGATGGAAGTTAACCATTTCAGCATCCCAGATATCTTTATCAATGACAATGTCAACGTCTTTTTTTTCGTCATTAAGCAGACCAAAAGGAGAAACAGAACCGGGCTTTAGTTTGAGATACTTTTCGAGAAGCTCTGGGTTTCCAAAACTGAGGTGTTTTGTCTTCAATGATTTTGTCAACGCCTTAATGTCCAGTCTTTTTTCTGCAACAATAATAACTAAAAAGAGTTTGTTTGCTTCTTTGTCTTGCAAAAAAAGATTTTTACACGCTTTTCTTGGCACATGCTTGCAATGACGCCCAGCTTCTTGGGTTGTAAACACTGCAGGATGCGTATAAAATTCATAAGAAATCTTCTTTTTTTCTAAATATTCCTTGACAATTTTGTCCATCATTATTGTTTTGAGAACTTTGCAAAATGTCAAAAAATGGAGTGTTTTAGGCAAAGTTCTCTAGAGAGAAGTTTGAGCATTTCTTATTATTTAGAAACGGACATAACTTTTGTCCGTTTCTAAGTAGAAAACGACCATTTAGTCCTATTATTTGTGTCGTTTTCTAATTTCAAACTTCTCTATTCAAAAAATAAATAATATCTTTCTCCTCTTCGATTTTTTTTTGTATCTTAAACTTCTTTTCTATTACCTTTTCTATGCTTTCTTTCTTTTCAGATTTTTTTAAGAAACTCAAGATAAAATGATTTTTACCAACTCTTTTGATTTCAGAAAGGGCTTTGTTTATATCGTTGAAATTTTGAACGGCAGTGATGCTTAACACCCAATTGAAAACGTGGTTTTTGAAGGGCATGTGCTCTGCTTTTCCTAGAATGTACTTTATTTTTTTATTTTTTTTATTGTCTTTCTTTCCTTTTTTATCTTCTTTTTCTATTTTCCATTCTTTTTTCCTTTCATCTTTCTTCTCTTCCATCCATTCTTCCCATCCCTTTGCTTTCTCTAACAATTTTCTTGCAGGATCTAAACCAGTTTTTTTTCCCGGCCATGGTCTTGTTGTTAATCCCGTGCCGCAAGCAACGTCAAGTACTGTTTCATTTTCTTTTATTTTCCAATTTAGCTCTTTCATTACCTTTTTTATAACTGCAATTTTCTTTTCCTGCTCTTCTTTGTGTAGCTCTTCATAGCCTTCTGCAATATCGTCGTAATAGGTCATAATTACAGTATTTGCACAAGTTATATAAAATAAATTTGTTTTTCATTATCTATGGACTTTGATAGCATGAGGCCATTCAATGACGAAGAGGTGGCGCAGCACTGGCAACTTATTGCTCAGCATCCTTCGTTTAAGGTTGCTTGTCTATCACTTGGGATCTCTATTCCTGAGACAATTGACAGCGTTGCAAGCTTCCAGGCCTTGGCAAAAGAGGTTGTTGGACATATTCTTGAAAGAAGTACTCGCTCTTTTAGCTACACAGGTCTCGATAACCTTGTGGAATGTGAAAGTTATCTTTTTGTCTCTAATCATAGAGATATCTTTCTCGATTCTGCATTATTAGGGTATATTTTCCTCAAACACGGGTGGGCAACTCCTCAAATGGCCG
This sequence comes from Candidatus Woesearchaeota archaeon, assembly GCA_018302085.1. Taxonomy (GTDB): domain Archaea; phylum Nanobdellota; class Nanobdellia; order Woesearchaeales; family JAGWAF01; genus JAGWAF01. Next base: position 6,823 of record JAGWAF010000077.1, read on the forward strand.
TCGGTGACAACCTGCTCAAGGATCCTTTTGTTAACGCGTTAATGAGATCAAATAAATGTTTTGCAGTGTCTAGGAGTGGTGGTGGAAAATCTCTTTATGCTCTATCTTCCTATATCGCGCAACGACGTTCTGCGGGTCATTCGATTTGGATAGCTCAAAAAGGGGGCAGATCAAAAGATGGCCATGATTTTACAGATCTGAAATTGATAAAGATGCTCTACCTTTCCCAGCTTAGGGGTAAAAAAAGCTTTGCAGATCATATCCGCGAACTTCGCATCGTTCCTGTATCAGTTTCTTATGAATGGGACCCTTGTGACCTTATGAAGGCGAAAGAACTTTATCTAAGATCTCCGGAAGGAGGAAGCAATTATGCCAAGGCTCCGGGGGAAGACATTGAAAGTATGAAAAAAGGTATTACTGAACCAAAGGGGAAAATTGCCCTCGTGATTGGTACGCCATTGGAGGGCATGCTTGAGACGCCTGAACTTGTCGCTGCAAAAATTGATAAGCAAATAATAACAAACTATCGATTGCGGCCTTGCAATAGAGTCGCGCTTCATCTTCTCGAATCTCAACTGGCCCTAGACAATAATTCTCTCAACGCGTATGCCGCGGTGCATGATGGCACGTCAAGTTGTAAAGCATTTGTTAGAAGGCTTCAAAGTTGTACACTCGAGCATAGACCTTTCTTGCTTAGGATGTACGCGAATCCTGTGATAAATCAGAGAAGATATGCACCTCAAAGTGTTTCACAGCCGTAAAACAGCATAACCTTTTTATGCTTCTCTTTTCTTTTGGTTGTTTATGATGCCTGCTGACGAAATTCACAATCTTGTAAAAAAATACGTTAATAAAAAACACGTTGTCCTTGTGAAAAGAGGGAATGACGCAATAAAACAATCGTTGAAATTAGCTTACTCGCTTGGAAAACGCAAATTGCTTCTGTGCGATCAAGGAGGATGGATGAGCTATCCAGATTTTGGAGAAAAAATCGGTTTTGAAATTATTATTTTGAAAACAGAAGATGGCGTTCTTACTTTACAGGAACTTCATAAACATCTTTCTTCAGAATGTGCTTTGTTGATTAATTCTCTCGCAGGTTATGCCGCTCCGCAGCACATGGGACTCATTGAGAAATTGTGCCAGAGCAAAAAGGCATTTTTAATTAGCGATGCAACAGGTTCCATTGGAACAGTGCACGCGCATTTGGGAGATGTTATCTTTGCAGCATTTGGCAATGACAAGCCTTTGAAGATAAATTTTGGTAAAGCAGGATTTGTTTGCTTTGATAAAGATTCTTTTCTTGATCATTTTCAACCATATCCTTTTTCAGAAAAAGAATTAACAGAAATAAAAACAGCGCTGGAAAAATTACCCGAACGGTTAAAATTTTTACAACAAAAAAGAATTCAAATTTTGAAAGATTTTGCAGCAATGGGGAAAAAAGTTTTATTTCCGACAGCTTACGGCATTAATGTGATTGTTCCATTTGATTCAGAACAAGAGAAAAAAGAAATTATTTCTTACTGCGAAAATAAAAAATTAGAATATACTCTCTGTCCGCGCGAAATTAGGGTTTTAAGAAATGCGGTTTCTATTGAAGTGAAGAGGTTGTGAACTCTTTTTTTGTTTTCAATTATTCTTCCTTGATCTCATAAGTATTGTATCGAACGTCGTATTTTTCAAACACTCTTATTACTCCAGAAGAATCTCTTTCTTTAACAATAACTACAGATCTCACAGGTCTTTGATTCCAGATTTTTTGTAATAATCCTGGACGTTGGTAGCGATATTTTCCATCGTGAGATGAGTCGTTGTGTCCCAACAATTCTTTTCTGCATTTGTTTTTTGCTGAACTGCTGAGCTTTTCAAGGTTGTAACAAAAAAGTTTTGCTTTCATGCACCTGGAATGTTGTTCCTCTTTAAATACTTTCCGGATTTTAAAATCCGTAATCATAGGTTAATCTTTTTAAACGAAGTACTTTCTCGTCATCATAGGTGACTTTATGACAGTAATCAGTGCAATGAGATTTAATGCAAGGGAAGGCGCGATTGTTGCGGATGAGCAGGTTAATGAACAGGGCATGGGCAGAAAGTCTTATACTGCACAAAAAATGAGAAAAATAAAAAAGAAAATGACGCCGGCATCGGCTAACCAGGCATGCCGCGAAGTTGAACGCTTCGTATCCTTTGGGATATCGGGGTTCAAATAACTTTCGGTTTTACCGGGGTTTGACATTCCCCGTGCAGGCGCCCCCATTTCCTCTCAGTCTTTTTTACGATCAAATTGGTCGTGTAGCAATGCGGAGTTATGCTCCTCCGTTGATCGGAGATTTTGCGTCGAACGACCTGCAACAATCGATCGTTCTCCTGATTCTGCTCCAAGGCCACGACCCTCATAATGACTTTTATTTTTTGGGCGTAACCAATCGAAATGTTTATAAATGCCTCAGAGTGTGCTACCTATGAGGAAAAGCGGTGAGGTTTCTATAGCATGGCAGTAGAATTTGCAAACCAGTTTGGCTTTTGGAGCTTTCTTGTCCTTATCCCTTTTATCCTGCTCTACCTGATCAGGCCGCGTCCGCAAAGGATGAACATTCCATCATTAATGTTTTTCTTTGTCAGCAAAGAGCACAGCAAGAGGAGCAGCTTTCTCCGCTCGTTCATCACAGACCTTCTTTTCCTAATTCAACTTCTTGTCCTTGTTTTTCTCTGTCTTCAGCTTTCACAACCTTTCCAGAAGTATATGCACGACGTTACTGCAGAAAACACGATCTTTATCATCGACGTGTCTGCCTCCAGTCAAGTCAGTGAGGGCAGCAAAACACGATTTCAAATCGCGGTAGGAAATGCAAAAGAATTGGTGGG
>JAGWAF010000079.1 GCA_018302085.1 Candidatus Woesearchaeota archaeon
CGAGTTTACCAGCTTCATGGCACAAAAAAATGAGGGAAAATACGACCTTTGGATTAACCCACATGGTGAACCGCTTCTTTACGCTCCGATTGTAGAGCTTGTCCATGGTTTGAAGGAGCATTCAAAAGTTGGAAAAGTTGTTGTTATCACCAATGGGATGCTTCTGACTGAAAAGCTTGTGGATGATCTTGCTCAGGCTGGTTTGGATCGTTTTAGTATCTCTTTTCACTCTCCGAATCCTGAAAATTCACAAAAAATATTCGGAACAAAAGCGTACAATGTTGAAAAAGTCAAAAAGATGGTTGAATATGCAGCTAAAAAGATAAAAGTCGTGTTGACACCAGTGTACATACAAGGGATGAATGAAAAAGAAATGTCCGATGTCATCGATTGGGCCAATGCCCTTGATGTTACAGTGCAAATTCAAAAATTCTGTATCAACAAAATGGGAAGAAATCCTATCAAAGAACAGGGATGGGAAACATTCTTTGAAGAATTGAAAAAAATTGAGAAAGAAACGAATACAGTTCTCATTCAACCCCTCGGCAAACTTGTTGAAACAGGCGAATTACCCAAGCCATTTAAAAAAGATGAAACAATTGAAGTTGAAATTCTTTGTTCTGGCCGTTTATCTCGGGATAAAATCGGACGTGCATCGGACAGAGCAGTGCTTGTTCTCAATTGTCCTAAAGAAAAGGGGAAAGTGAAAGTTCGATTGATACAGAGCAAGCATAACATCTTTGTTGGTGTTTTGAAATAGTCGCCATTTTTAATATTTATCATTTCTTGGATTTAATACTCTGAAGCTCTGTTCTCTGAGTAATTTATTAATAAGAAGGTTTATATAATTTACATAATCAATTTTTCGTATGAAACTTCCGGATTACATTTTCTTTTCTTTTGCCATTGTCACTATTCTCATCATCTTTCTCCTCACTTTTTTTCAGCTCGTGAAGTCTCCAGTTCAACCATATGCGTCTCCAGGTTCTCTTGTTACCAATGAAAAGTATATTCAGGGATTGTACAACAATCTTGATTTGAATGATTCGATGTCAGTCTTTCGCTATGTCTTTACTAGCTTGGAGAGTAACATAACTGTTTATCCAACTGAGAATTATTTCTACTTTCGCTTTCCAGCACATGGAAAAATGATCTGGGGAAGCTTCTCGCTTTCAGCAGACACAAGGGATCAGGGAGTTTTTGGTTTTGGCTATTCAGAACACAATGAAGATCCAAACATTGCAGATGTATGGCCGCGTGTCGGTGGAGGAAAAGAACTTGCCGCAGAAGATGGAGTTTTTGTTCAAAAGATAAATGATTTTACTTATTCTGTGACTTTTGAAAATAAAACAGTGATTTTTCACCTGAACGATGTCGGTTTACAACTACCTCAACGTTTTAAGCTCCTTCCTCAGGAAAATTATGTCGGACCTATCTTTGACGAGTCAGGTATTCAATTGTATCTTATTTTTAATAAAAACGTTTCTCATCTTTATGACGTTCTAAATGAAGATCAGTTTGTTCCAGAAACCTTTGTTCAATATACGGACGACATCCTAATAGGATCAAGAACTCGTTTTGCTTTTTACGATGACAAAGAAAATAATCGCAGAATTTTGATTGGAGTGAAAGGGGAAGACACTCTTAAAAATAATTGGAATGATGGTCCTCACGATCAGATGCCAGACAATTATGTTTACACCGGACAGATAGAAACACAACCCTATTTTGAAGCGCACTACCAACTTCAAGGAAAAATTGACAAATACGGAAATTATATCAATCAAACCGGTGTTCGGGTCGCGGTTGCACCTTACCGTGTTTATTTCAAAGAGGAAGAATTACTATTTATTGATTATTGTAAATCAATTAATGCCACTCAAGATCAGTTCTACAAATGTCTCACCTGGCAAGTGTATAATGTGCCTGAAGAAAAACAAAATCTCATTTAATCTAGTTTTAATACTTTAAATCGATAGGTTTTAATAGTTCAAAATTCCATTTTCTTCATGGGCACGGAACGAACACATTCAGTTGTTCTCTCTATAGTGGCTCTTGTTGCAATTGTTTCCATTGTTCTAATCTATTTTCATTCGTACAATGTTTCTTATTTGGGATATGCCATGAGGGGCGCTCCTCGAGTTCAGCCAGCTCCTCAACAACCTCCTCAGGAAGTGGGTGGTCGTGGGGAAAGTGGTGTCGAGTATGAACATATTGAGTCAGGATCTCGAAGAACATGGTATGCTCCTGTTGAGGGTGGGCCACCAGTAACAACTCCCCCTATGGAAACTATTCACGTTTCTGGCGGTCCTCAAGATTCAAGGCGTGTACCGAGTGATTATGTTCACATTGAAGAAGGCCCTCAAGCAAGTTATTATATTGATCTTGAATGGGTTCATGAAAAAGATGGGACTGGAAAGACTTGGTACCATCCACAGTATGTTTTTACAGAACATATCAATACTCCAGGACCCGCTTTTACCTCTTTTGTTCCGCCTTATTGGGTTATCCAACATTCGGACGATACTTCACTTGAAGTTGTCGCTGAGCACGTCGAACGTGGTCCCGAAAAGACAGCAAATAAACCAGCGACTGGTTTTGCGCACGATGACGTAACCAACTATGTTCGAATTGAAGAGGCAAATCCCTAAAATTCTAAAGATAGATTTAAATATCCTAACTGTCCTAGTGCATTCATGTAGGCGGATCAGGATCGCCGCTATTCCTGCCTCAACAGCCACTCCCATAAAGGAACGAAATGTATTTTTTCTTTGAGTTCAAGCCATTCGGCATATCTTTCTTCTTTGTAATTTTGAGTTATCACACTAAGATTTTTACATTTTAATTCTCTGCTGGCTTTGAGTAGAGCCTTTATTTCACGATTCATTGTAACAGGATCATCAACGTCCTGGCAAACTTGAACAAGCTGAGTTACTTTGGTTCCCTCTTTAACTACAAAATCAACCTCTTCCTTCTGGACATTTTTCCAAAAGAAAATTTCTGTCATGGGTTTCATATTTCTCACAAGTTCTAAGTATACAGTATTCTCCATTTTTTTCCCAATATCTTTCGTGACTTCTATTAACCTGCTGAAGCCAACGTCACAAAGGTATACCTTGTTCACAGGCTCTTTTTTCCTCACAGACCAACTAAATTTTGGTAAATAAAACACAAAAAAGGAATCGCCAAGGATTGAAGCATAAACGTAGAGTTCATCCTTCGTAATTTTTCTCCCTTGAGACTTCAGGGTAAGATATAACTTGTGAATGCTTAGCTCATTTCCATAGCTTGAAACAACTGATCTGATTAACCATCGAACCAAGGCAGCATCCTTTATACCATGTCTCTCAACGATGTCCTTGTACACAACGACGTCAAAATAATTTTCAATGATTTTCATTTTTAATTCTTTATTCTTCTCTAATACGACCTCAGGGAACCCTCCAAATTCTAAATATTCGTCTAAAAAACTTAATATTTTTGTTTTTTCATCGGAACTTATCCTGGAAGAGATTTCTATCCCTCTTTGTTTTAACAATTCTCTGAACGAGAAAGGCAGTATCAAATAGCTCAGGCTTCTTCCCCTTAAAGATGTTGCAATTTCTTTGCTTAATAATTTTGAAGATGAACCAGAAATAAATATTGAGAATCCATCATCGTATAATTCCCTTACCGCATTTTCCCAAAATTTTATATTTTGAGGTTCGTCGAAAAACAGAACCTTTTTCTTTGTTGTTGGAAATAATCTTTGATGGATATGAACGACCTCTTTTATATCTTTAAACTGCACCTCTAAGAGTCTAGGGCTTTCAAAGTTTAGATATACTACCTCTTCTTTTTTAGACCCTGAAGTCATACGTTTTTGCATAATCTGAAACATATAGTATGTTTTTCCGGCTCTTCTAGGACCTATCAGCACATTTATCTTTTTTTGAGATAACGGGACTTTTAGACTTCGTTCTATCAAGGGCACTTCTTCTCTTTTCTGGAAGTCAATCAGATATTGTTCTATCTCTCTTTGATTCATGTCAATAGCTAATGCCTGCTTGTATATAAAGTTTTCCTTTTTTTAAGGAAATAAATATATAAAGTTTTCCTTTTTTTAAGGAAATATATTAATCCCCTATCCAGGAGAGGCGGACGGCTCAATCTTTGAATTTTTTTTTCGTTACCTTTAAATAATCCAAAGGACTAAACCGGGTTATGGGGGCGGATCCGAGTCAACAACAAGTTACTATCAGCTACGAGACGCTCTACGATATTCTAAGGAATGAAAAGTTAAAATTTGAGCTGCAAAACCTTCCCGTTGACTTCTTTTCTCAGGTACTAAGGTATTTGGAAAGCCAACTCATGCAGATTCAGCAATCCAAATACAAAGGGGATTTGTTTTCAAGCACTGAACGATCAAAAACAGAGATGCAACTTCACAATGCAAAAAAGATGTTAAGGGAATTGTATGAGCGTAGGGAAAGGAAAATCATTGATATGGCAATAAATAAAAGCAGGACAAACTCTGCAATTATCGATACCGAAGCGTTATTGCACGAGGAGATGGCATTCTTCGAAACACTCGTGATGTTGTTTAATAGGTATCGAGACGGGGTTTTGAATAATATTTTCCAGTTGAAACATCCTCTTATCGCAATGGCGGAACAAAGTTTGTCCATTGATGATTTTGAAATGGAAGTAAAATCTCCGTTGGAAATTGAAAAAGCGTTTGAAACGCCAAGAAGTGTAGTTTTTGACAAGAAAGATTATATTGATGAAACGGGAAATAAAAAAGTAGGGGACGGAGAAATAATCAGAAAAATTGAAGAAAACATAACTGAACAAAATGAAGAAATAACGGAGAATCCTGAAAGGAAAACCATCTTCCAGGAGTTACGCGAAGAGCAACATCAAAATAAAAAAATAAGTGAAAATGCGATTCCCCTACGCTTTCTGAAAACTGTAGAGCGCTTTGTTGATGAAAACCTGAATTACTACGGGCCCTTTACTTCTGGAGATAGTGCCGAAATACCACATGTTGTAGCTGAAATTCTTTTGGAGCAGGGAAAAGCGGAAAGGAAGTAGACTATTCCTTCGGTTTGTCGTAACAGGGTTTCTTTCACTTCCACTTCACACTGCATCCCTGAGAAGGCAAAAATGGTTTAGAAACTTTTTATCAGCTCAATAAACCTTTTTAAGACAATAGTCTTAATCAACTTAAGACAAATGACTTAAACAAAAGCGTAAGATTTATATAGACAAGTGTCTTAATCAAATCAAGACAGATGACTTGATGGACGTACAGGCAGAATACCTCAGGGAAGTGATGGATGAGATAGAGTCCGCGCTAATAGATCCACGTGGTTTAAGAGCACACCAGCGTAGACTTGCTTTTCTACTTTCCTATGGGTCAGTGGTTCTCCTTGAAACTTATCTTACAAAACAGAATGTTTTCAAATCCGGTGCAAAAATAAATCATTTATGGCTAAAGAAGAAAAAGGAAAATGTAAAAATATTTATTTCCAGACAGATTACATGCTCCATCGAATCGCTCCAAGAGCTGGATGACTTGCTCGATATGATCTTCAAGATAGAAACACAAAGGAATCATGTTGCGTACGGCAAATTGGTTTCGGAAGAAACTCTCAAAGATGTTATTACTCTATTCCTTGATCTTAAAAAGAAGGTGGAACATGTATAAAGCATATGCAAGTGCGTTCGTAACGTATCT